>PLTE01000361.1 GCA_003164375.1 Hyphomicrobiales bacterium
ATGGGAGAAGCGCAATATCGCGCAGCAGATTCCGGTATGGGATCAGGATATATGCACGCAATGCGGGAAGTGCGTGCTGGTGTGCCCGCATTCGGTTATCCGCGCCAAGCTTTACGATGTATCGCACATCGCCGATGCGCCCTCGGGCTTCAAGGCAGCGAAACCAAAATGGCGTGACGTGGAGTCCATGCGTTACACGCTGCAGGTATCGCCGCAAGATTGCACGGGCTGTAACTTGTGTGTCGAAATTTGCCCGGTAAAGAGCAAGAGCGNNGCACAAGGCCATCAACATGGAGCCGCAGGCGCCGCTCCGCGACGCCGAGAGCGCCAACTGGGAATTTTTCCTGTCGCTGCCGGAGCTCGACCGCAGCCGCTTGCCGCCCGACACCGTGAAGAACGTGCAGTTGCTGGAACCGTTGTTCGAGTTCTCTGGCGCCTGCGCGGGTTGTGGCGAAACCCCGTACATCAAGCTGATGACGCAGCTGTTCGGCGACCGCATGTTGATCGCGAACGCAACCGGTTGCTCGTCGATCTATGGCGNNGGTCGAATTCGCTGTTCGAGGATAATGCGGAATTCGGGCTGGGCATCAGGCTCGCAGTCGACAAGCAGACGGAATTTGCCCGTGAATTGATTGCGCGTCTCGGTACAGACATCGGCGACACGCTCACCGGCGGACTTTTGCAGGCGGATCAATCGAGTGAGACGGGAATCGAGGAGCAACGGCGGCGGGTGGCGGAGTTGAAGCACAGGCTGGTGAGCATAGGGTCCGCCGACGCCGCGGCGCTCTTGGTCGTTGCCGACGCCTTGGTGCGCCGCAGCGTCTGGCTCGTCGGCGGCGACGGTTGGGCCTACGACATCGGGGCCGGCGGCCTCGACCACGTTCTGGAATCGGGCAGGAACGTCAACGTGCTGGTGCTCGATACCGAGGTCTACTCAAATACCGGCGGCCAGGCGTCGAAGGCAACGCCGCGCGGCGCGGTCGCGAAATTCGCCACCGGCGGAAAACACGCAGCCAAGAAAGACCTTGCCATGGAAGCGGTCAATTACGGCTCGGTCTACGTCGCACGTGTCGCCATGGGCGGCAATGACATGCACACCGTGCGGACATTTCTGGAGGCTGAATCCTATGATGGTCCGTCGATCATCATCGCCTACAGCCATTGCATCGCCCACGGCTATGACATGGCGTTCGGTCTTGCGCAGCAGAAGGCGGCCGTCCAGTCGGGGTACTGGCCGTTGATGCGCTACGATCCTCGGCTGCAGCGGGACGGTAGCAACCCGTTCCAACTCGATTCGGCGCCGCCCAGCATCCCATTCAGGCAATATGCATATCAGGAGGCTCGCTACACCATGCTGGTGCGCAGCGATCCCGAAGCCGCACGCGCGCTGTTGGGGATGGCGCAACAGGATGTCGATGATCGATGGCGCGTTTACGCCAATCGCGCGGCAATGCCGGGCCATGTCGCGCCAGTTGAGAAAGCGCCGGCCGAATCCGAGGTGATCGCGCTCGCGGCGGCGAAGGGCAGGGTCCCATGACCGATCTGACGACTAAATATCTCGGCCTGACATTGCGCTCGCCTTTGGTTGCTTCCTCGTCCCCGCTCTGCGATTCGGTGGAGAATATCTCAAGGCTCGAGGATCACGGTATTGCCGCCGTGGTGCTGCCGTCGCTGTTCGAAGAGCAGCTAGAACTCGAAAGCGCCAGCGTCGACCATGATCTGGCGCGCGGCGCGGAGAGCTTCGCCGAGGCACTCAGTTTTCTTCCCGACATGCAGACCTACAATCTCGGGCCCGATCGTTATCTCGAACTGATCCGTCGCGCCAAAGAGCGCGTAGACATTCCAGTGATCGCGAGCCTCAACGGCGTCACCGCGGGCGGCTGGACCGAATATGCCCGGCTCATGCAACAGGCCGGCGCTGACGCTGTCGAGCTTAACGTCTACGCGATTACCACCGATCCGCTACGGACCGGCGAGGACGTGGAAAATGGCCAGTGCGCGCTTGTCTCTGGAATCCGGCGAAGCCTGCGCATCCCGATGGCGGTGAAGCTTTCGCCGTTCATCAGCGCGCCCGCCAATATGGGACTGCGGCTGGACCAGGCGGGCGCCGACGCGCTGGTGCTGTTCAATCGCTTCTACCAGCCGGACTTCAACATCGACGATCGGGAAGTGGTCGCCACTTTGTCGCTGAGCCGCCCGGAAGAGCTGCTCATGCGTCTGCACTGGACGGCGATCCTCCACGGCCGCGTCCGCGCCGATCTCGGCATTACCGGAGGCGTGCACAGCGCGCAGGATGTGGTGAAATGCGTCATGGCCGGGGCCCGGGTGGCATTCATGGCGTCAGCCCTTCTCAAGAACGGCGTCCGCCACGCCAGTCAGGTGCTCGCGGATCTCGGAAGCTGGCTCGAGGCGCATGAATTCGCTTCGATTGCCGAGATGTGCGGCAGCATGAGCCGCGACGCCGTGTCCGACGCCAGCGCGTATGAACGAGGAAATTATATGAAGGTCCTTAGTTCGTACACTCTCAAGTCCGGTGCGTTCGACGATTGAGTTGCAGGCTGCGTGATACGCCGCACATCGCGATCAAATTTTGCACCCGCGAGCTATGGTAGCCGAGCACCGAGTAGGCCATTTTATCAAACAAAAATACCGGCCGTTTGTCGTTCCGTCGGCTTCTACGATCGTTCATTGCTGCCATGTGATCGAATTGGCCTTGCAATTTGACTCGCAATGCGTTGGGGAGCGTGGCATTGTTTTTCAATAATTTGTAATTGGCGAAGCATTCTCAGGGGGCTGGCAATGCAACAGGACGTTCACCCGGTCGATCAGTTTTTACCGGTTCCGAAACTTCTAACACTCGGCTTCCAGCACGTTTTGGTCATGTATGCCGGGGCGGTTGCCGTCCCGTTGATACTCGGCCGTGCGCTTAAGATGTCGCCGGAGGACGTGTCGTTTCTGATCAGCGCCGATCTGTTTGCCTGCGGGCTTGCGACGCTGGTGCAATGCGTTGGGTTTCCGGGAGTAGGCATCCGCTTGCCGGTGATGATGGGCGTTACCTTCGCCTCGGTCGGCCCGATGCTGTCCATGGCGGCGACGCCCAATATCGGTCTGCTCGGCATCTACGGGTCGGTGATCGCAGCGGGCGTCTTTGCGGTGTTGGTGGCGCCGTTTATGGGCCGTCTTTTGCCGCTGTTCCCTCCGGTCGTCACCGGCACGATCATTGTTGTCATTGGCATCTCGCTGATGCGGATCGGCATCAACTGGGCGGGGGGCGGGCTGCCGACGCTGACCAAAGTCGTGGACGGGGTGCCCGGCGCCTTCCCCAATCCCGGCTACGGTCAGCTCGAGGGGTTGGGCATCGCGCTGTTTGTATTACTCGTCATCCTCGGCCTGATCCGCTGGTTCTCCGGCTTCGTTGCCAATGTGGCGGTGCTGCTCGGTATCATCGCCGGCGCGGTCTTGGCAACGCTCCTCGGCGTGATGCATTTCGAGCGGGTGGCGTCGGCGTCCTGGGTCGATATCGTGATGCCGCTGCGCTTCGGCCTTCCGACATTTCAATTGGTTCCCATTATCACAATGTGCATCGTGATGGTGGTCGTGATGATCGAATCGACCGGCATGTTTCTCGCGCTCGGCGAAATGACCGGGCGAGCCGTCGATCGGGCGTCGATCACGCGCGGGCTGCGCGCCGACGGAGTCGGCACCATATTGGGCGGAATATTCAACACCTTTCCTTACACGTCCTTCTCGCAGAATGTCGGTTTGGTGGGCGTCACCGGCGTACGGTCGAGATGGGTGACCGCGACCGGCGGCCTCATCATGATCGCGCTCGGTCTGCTGCCCAAGATGTCGGCGCTAGTCGAGGCGCTGCCACAGGTGGTGCTCGGCGGTGCCGGAATCGTGATGTTCGGCATGGTCGCCGCCACGGGCGCGCGCATCCTCACCACGGTCGATTTCAAGACCAACCGCTTCAATCTGTTCGTCGTCGCGATCTCGGTTGGCTTCGGAATGATCCCGCTGGTAGCGCCCAACTTCTTCCGATACACGCCGGATGCGCTCCATCCGCTGTTGGAATCGGGGATCCTGCTGGCTGCGATTACCTCGGTCCTGCTCAATCTATTCTTCAACGGCATTCGCGGCATCGAGGCCGCGCAACGGGAAGCCTCGGTGACCGCGGCAGCCGTCGAGCACGCTTGAGCAAATTCGGAGTAGATTAGAGCCACGCTGCTCAGGAGATCGTCGTGCCGGTAGCGGCCCGATGATCTTGCTCATATGGCGCAGGACGGTCGGCCGGGAGATCAGGATGGACGGCTACAATCGGGATTCCATACCAATTCGACTCTTCGAGAATCCGCATGCAGCGCGGGCGGCGGCCTACGCTCTAGATGGGCGCGAGGAGATTCTCAGTCTCGCGTCGCTTGCAGAGGCCAAGCGCGAAATCACATCCTGGCCGGGATATCAGCCGACGCCGCTACGACGATTGACCGGCCTCGCCGCGGACTCTGGCGTTGCCGATATCGCCTACAAGGACGAGGGCGGGCGTTTCGGGCTCGGCAGCTTCAAAGCTCTCGGCGGCGCTTACGCGGTGTTCAAACTGCTGCGCCAGAAGATTCGGCAGCAAAACGGAGTTACCGTGACGTCGGCCGATCTGACGTCGGGGCGATATGCCGATATCAGCCGTGACGTGACGGTCACTTGCGCGACCGACGGCAATCATGGCCGCTCGGTTGCATGGGGCGCTCGGACGTTCGGCTGCCGCTGTGTGATTTATGTTCACGAGACCGTCAGCGAAGGCCGATGCCGCGCTATTGCCAAATACGGTGCCGAAGTGCGACGCGTGCCCGGCACTTACGATGAGGCGGTGCGACGCGCAGGCTCCGATGCTGCCGCACAGGGCTGGTCCGTCGTCTCGGACACATCCTATGACGGCTATATCGACGTACCGCGCGACGTGATGCAGGGCTACGGACTGATGGTAGAGGAGGTGCTGGCACAATCAGCTGTTCCTTCCCACGTATTCGTGCAGGGCGGTGTCGGCGGGCTTGCCGCCAGCGTGTGCTCTTATCTTTGGGAGCGCTTCGGTTCCGCACGGCCGCGTTTCGTCGTGGTCGAACCGGAGAAAGCCGATTGTCTTTATCGTAGCGCCGTCGCCGGCCGACCGACTGCGGCCGACGGCGGGCTCGATACAATCATGGCCGGACTCGCCTGCGGCGAGGTTTCGATCCTGGCGTGGCGGATTCTGCAGATCGGCGCTGATGACTTCATGACAATCGGCGATGACTCTGCCGTCGATTGCATGCGGCTTCTGGCCGAAGGCCGCGGCGGCGACCACCCGATTGTGGCCGGCGAATCCGCCGTCGCAGGGCTTGCGGGTTTTCTCCTCGCGAATTCCGATCCGGACCTGCGTAGGCGCCTGGCGCTCGACCGCGATAGCAGAATTTTGGTGTTTGGAACGGAGGGCGCGACCGACCCCGAAGTGTACGCCAGACTTGTCGGCCGTACGCCTGAAGACGTTGCCCGCGGAGCGCGGGTCGAATGAACTGCCGCCCGCAGGAACGCGCCTTAAGTCCGCCAACGCTGTTAATTCCGCATGCGGCGGGCTGGCGGGCCGTTTGCGATACCGGCCGTGGTATATGCAGGATCGATGGGTCCGCCGGTTGCGAGCCTTAGATCGTCAAGGTGACAGGCAACGCGATCCTTGCCATCCAGTTTGGCGTCATAGAGCGCGGCGTCGGCATTGCCCAACAAACGATCAAGGCACGCTTCCCGCGTCAAGAGTTCGGCGATGCCAATGCTGACGGAAGCAAAAACCCGCCGTCCGGAAACATCGATAACACTTGCCGTGATCGCTTCGCGCATCTGATCGGCGATCTCGAAGGCCCTGAGCAAAACCGTATCGGGCAGTATCAGGCCGAACTCGTCGCCGCCGATCCGACCGATATATTCCGCGGTGCGCAGCTGCGATAGACAAACCGACACGGTGCGCTGCAGCAGCAGGTCGCCCGCGGCGTGGCTGTGCGTATGATTGATCTCCCTTAAATTATCGATGTCGATCACGGCACAGCTCAAAGGCTGGCCTAGGCCGCCGGATCGTGCGACGTCGCGCCGCGCCTGTCTGTAGAACGAGCGGCAGGTCAGCGCGCCGGTCAGGCTATCGAGGCTGACCAGCCGCCGCGGTTCAACCTTATCGACAACCATTTGCGCCAAATCTTCCAGCATGCGAATCTACTCAGGGCGCAATTCGCGCCTCGTCGTCAATTTTGCCGCATGTCATTGCCCAGGTCCCTGTCCGAACCTGCTTCGTGATACCGCGAACCCGTCCGGCCCTCTTGAGCGCCTGCTCCCGGCTCGGGCAACTCGTCAAAATTTATCCGGCGCTGCGGCATCGATGGCCCGCGCGCTTCACCGCGCTTGGTAGGTATTCCACTCGCCGCCAAGAGCGCCCCCCGTGAAGCCGCCGCCCAAGTTCAAAACTCGAAACAGCCTTCAAGAGGGCCTACTCTTCGCGCTCGCTTCGGCTTCCCTTCCGGCAACCCCTGCGTTAGTTTGCGCAATCGCTCGCCGATTCGTGCCGTTTTAGGGCTTATCGCCTGACGAGCCGCTAAATTAAGGATCAGGGCTAGTACGGATATGGCGGTGTAGATAACGCCGCTGAACACGAGACGCCGCTGAACACGAGACGCCGCTGACAATGACAGCTTCGCCGGGTGAAATTTTTGTTGTCGATGACGAACCCGCGATCCGCGATCTACTCGCACTGTTGTTTTCCAGGCGAGGATATAAGGTCGTGTGCTTTGCCGACGGAGGCAGCCTGTTGGCCGCCATGCGCACGCAAAGCCCGACCTGTATCCTGCTTGACGTTCACATTCCAGGCGCATCGGGAATCGACATCCTCAAAGACTTAAGCACGCGAAACCACCCGGCGCCGATCTTCATCATCTCGGGAAAAGGCGATATACCGATGGCGGTCGACGCGATCAGGAGCGGTGCGCTCGATTTCATCGAAAAGCCCTTTCGCGGCAATGACGTCGTCATCCGGGTGGAAGAGGCCATCGCCGGCGATCGTCAGCGCAAACTGGAACAGCATGCGCTGGAACGGGCGCAATTCTATTTTCCCGGCGGCGAGCCGCTGACAGCGCGAGAGCAGGAGGTGCTGGCGCAGCTGGTGACCGGGGCTACCAACAAGCAAGCCGGCCAGCATCTTGGCATCAGTCATCGCACTATCGAGATCCATCGCGCACGGATTATGGAAAAGCTCGGCGCCAAAACCGTTGCTGATTTGATCAGGATCGCGCTCAGCGAAAACCGCGCTCATTAGAGCGCAATCGCGAAATCGATTTAATCGAAGGGATTTGCCGAAAAAACGGCTCCGGGGCGGCACGCAGCCGGCAGTCGTGTGTGGACACCGGACCAAGGGCCGCAAGGTCTATCGAGGTCGTTTCTGATTGTATTGCCGTCACTTTGTTTTATTGCGCCGATCATGGGTGGCAGGGATTGCACGCCGGCTAACAGCGCGGCCGGTATAAACTCCTATTCGAAGATTTACCGCGCCGGTGCGTTCGGCGCCGGCGCATTCGGTGCGGCGCCAAGGGCTGCTCTGATCATGCGCGCCAGATCAGATTTGCGGTATGGTTTGGCCAGGAGGATAACGCCCGGATCAAGCCGGCCGTGATGGACGATAGCATTCTCAGTATGGCCCGAAGTATACAAGACCCGAAGCGCCGGCCGTCGCTTTAATGCTTCGTCTGCGAGCTCCCTTCCGTTCAAGACGCCCGGCATGACGATGTCGGTGAACAACAAATCGATCGCAGCATTATCGTCGATAACGGCGAGGGCCTCCGCCGCGTTCGGTGCGGCGAGCGTCGCGTAGCCGAGAGCCTGCAGGCGCGCGACGACATAGTTGCGCACGAGTAAATCGTCCTCGACGACGAGGATCGTCTCGTGCCCGCCAGGGATCGGTTCCGCCGCCGCGCCGGCCAGCGATTGCTGCGGCTGACCGGCGGCGCGCGGGAAATATATTCTGACCGTAGTACCGTACCCTTCCTCGCTGTAGATCTTGATGTGGCCGCCGGATTGTTTGACGAAGCCGTACACCATGCTCAGTCCAAGGCCGCTGCCCTTGCCGACTTCTTTGGTGGTGAAAAACGGGTCGAACACCTTATCGAGGATGCTCGCGGGGATGCCGCTTCCGCTGTCGCTTACGGCAATCATCACATAGGGGCCGGGTTGCAAATCGGCGTTCATGCTGGCGTAGCCGTCGTCGAGGACGACATCCGCCGTTTCAAGCATCAGCTTGCCTCCGCTCGGCATGGCATCGCGCGCATTGATCGCGAGATTGAGAATTGCCGTGGTGAATTGGCTCGCATCTATCAGGACGGTCGATACGTCGTCGTCCAACAGCGCCTCGATCTCGATGCTTTCACCCAAAGTTGGCCGCAATAGCCGTCCGGCTTCGACAATGATTTCGTTGACGTTGGTTTCGCGCGGCTCAAGCGGTTGCCGGCGGGAAAAGGCCACCAAGTGCCTGGTCAAAGCGGCGCCCCGCCCGGCCGCGTCGTCGATCATCTTCGCGACCGTGCCAAGCTCCGGCCGGTCGGCGACGCCCTCCATCAGTATTTCGATCGTTCCGGTGATGACGGTGAGGATATTATTAAAGTCGTGGGCGATGCCCCCCGTCAATTGGCCGACGGCCTCCATCTTCTGCGACTGGCGCAATTGCCGCTCCGTCTCTTTCGCGTCTGTGATGTCGCGATAGACGACAAGCGCTCCCGGTTGATCTTGCGGCCCACGGTGCAGGGGAGTGCCGTTGGTCACCAGAGTAGACGATTTTCCGTCTCTTCTCCGCCGCACCTCGATCTCGTAATTATCGAAGGCTTCGCCGCGAATTGCCCGCATCAAGGGCCTTTGCGCCAGTGGCAGCGGCGTCAGGCCGTCCGGCATGAACACCTCTTGGCCGCTGGTCCATTCTGCCAGACTCATTCCTGGAGCGATATTCATCAATAGCTCGGCCGCTGGATTGGCGAGAAGGATGGTTCCGTCTTGATCGGCGACCAGCACCGCATCCCCCATACTGGTAATCGTATTATGCAACACTTCGGCGATGCGGTGGCGTTCGCTACTTTCACGTTCGAGCAGCTGTTTCGCATTTTTGGCTTCGGTGATGTCGCGCACGATTTGGCAGGCACCAATAATGACACCCGAGGACAGCTTGATCGGCGAAACGCTAAGCGAGACATCGATGCGGCGGCCGTTCTCATTCAATCTAACCGTCTCGTGATGGCTGACCGTTTCGCCATGGCGTATTTTGTCGAGAATACCGTTCAGTTCGGCTCGTCGATCGTCAGGAACGATGCAAGCGATGTTGCGGCCGAATATGTCCTCGGAGCTCAAGCCGAACATACGGACGGCGGCCGGATTCCAGCCGGTCACGATGCCATCCAGCGTCATTGTCACGATCGCATCGTTAGACGACTGGACGGCGGCGCCGAATAGCCGCTCACGGTCGGCATGCCGCGCCAGCTCGGCTTCGGTGCGACGATGCTCCAGGATTTCCCGCTCCAACGAAGCCGTCTTGCCTTTGACGTCTTCCATCATACGGGCAAATGCGGACGCGAGAACGCCGATCTCGCCGGCCGCGCCTTCGGGCAACGCGATCGACCGGTCGCGCGAAAATGCCTTGACGGCCTCCGTCATCCGCACCAGTGGCCGCGTCAAGGAGCGGGCGAGCACGATAGCCAGGCCGCAGGCACACAGGAATGCGATCAATCCCACCAGCAGGGTCGATCGGCCCACGGTCGCCGGAGTAGACAAGACAATGGATCGCGGTAGGACTTCGAGCACCGCGACCCGAGGGCCTCCGGCCAGACGGATCGCCGATATGCCGCCGATTGTTTGGTCTCCTGCGCTGTCGGTCATCGGCTTCGCGGTCGCTTGGTCCTGCTCGAATCCTGTCACCAGCGCCGGAAAGTCGTTTTGCCATCGCGTCGGTCGACCGAGGTCAGACCCGAATTCCCGTGTCGGGTCGGGATGAACGAGATAGTTGCCGCGATCGTCGACAACATAAATCTGACTACTGGGTCGCGCGCCCGACACGACGTCGCGAAATATCGGCCGCATATCGACGTCGATGATGACAATGCCGAACGGTTTCTGGTCGGGAGTTTGGATTATTCCAGCAACGCGCAGTACCGGAATATGCGGTATCTCGACATCGCGTCCTCCATTTTTGCGCAGCAGCTCGACCGGCGAGACGTAGATTTGATCCGCCGGCATGGCATGGATTGCTTTGAAAAAGTTTTGCTCGCTTTTGTTCGTCAGTTCCGCATCGGTGACGATGCGGATCGCTTGGTTGTCGCCCAAACGGTCGGCCCGGACTAGTTCTTGCCCATTCGCAAAGTCGATGATCCGGATTTTATTATAAGCGGGCTTTGCCGCCAGTTCCGCGGCGAAGCGCTTTGCCAGGCGCCGCTCCCAAACGGCCTCGGTCACGTTGCCGACCGGGTCGATGCCGCCTGCAAGGCTCGCGTGCATGATTCCTTGGACGGCCGCGGCCAATGGAATACCGAGAACGTCCTGGCGGGCGCCGCCAACGTAAGAGCCAAGCTGGGTCGTGAGCAGGTGGAGTTCAAGCCCAACGCGGGAAGTCGCGCGCGGTACGACCATCGCTTCGACATTGCGATAGCTAAGCCCGCCGACCGCCAGAACGCTCAGCAAGACCAGCGAGGCCATGGCAATCGTCATACGGGACGACAGCGTCATGAATGCGTTCGGCCTTTGTGGGCAGTCGAAAGAACCGTCCCATCGCGCGCCGATCCGGCCATCCCTAGGCCACCGACGGTCGCTCGAAATTTTTTTTTGATCACCGCCAATGATAGAAATGTCGGCCATTTCCGCAAGTTGGGCACGGCCCGATTACGCAGGTAAATCCCCACCTCCGAATCACCTGAATGCATGCAACTCTGAATCGTTCGGAGAATTGTGTACATAGTTATTTGTAACGTGACCGCACTTGGCAAAGCCGACCCGTCCGCGGCGCAAATGGGCGCGCATCAGGTCGTGGACGGGCCTATAGTGGCGGAAGTCGACGAAAGTCTTGTGCAATGCATGCGATGGTGTTGGAACGGCCGCGCGAAGCGCTCAAACTGCTCGAGCGGCCAGATCCGCAGCCCGGACCGGGTGAGGTGAGGGTGCACGTCGCCGCCTGCGGCGTCTGCCGCACCGACCTGCACGTGGTCGATGGCGAGTTGCCGCACCCCAAGCTTCCGATCGTGCCGGGCCACGAAATCGTCGGCCGTGTCGACGCGATCGGGGACGGTGTCCAATCGCTCGCGGTGGGTATGCGCGTCGGCATTCCCTGGCTCGGCCGGACCTGCGGAGTGTGTCGGTACTGCCGCGAGGGCCGGGAAAACCTTTGCGATCATCCGCTGTTCACCGGCTACACGCGCGATGGAGGCTTCGCTACCCATGTCGTTGCCGACGCTCATTTCGTCTTCCGGCTGCCTGACGACGGTGATGACGTGGCGACGGCGCCGCTATTATGCGCGGGCTTGATCGGTTGGCGCTCGCTGCGAATAGCCGGCGACGGCAAGAAGATCGGTTTCTACGGCTACGGCGCGGCCGCCCATATCATCGCCCAAGTGGCGCGCTGGCAGGGCCGCGACATTTTCGCCTTCACCCGTTCCGGCGATGTGGCGGCGCAAGCCTTTGCGAGAGATCTCGGCGCTACGTGGGCCGGCAGCTCAGACGACGTGCCGCCCGAACAGCTCGACTGCGCCATCATTTTTGCGCCGGTCGGCGCGCTTGTGCCGGCGGCGCTGCGCGCAGTGCGCAAGGGTGGGCGGGTGGTCTGTGCGGGTATTCATATGAGCGATATTCCAAGCTTTCCCTACAGTATTCTGTGGGAGGAACGGCAACTGATGTCGGTCGCCAACCTGACCCGAAACGACGGCGATGAGTTTTTTGCCGTTGTGCCGAAGGCCGGCATCGTCACGCGGACCATTGCGTATCCGCTGATCCGCGCCAACGACGCCTTGTCGGATTTGCGGTCCGGTCGGCTGCAGGGCGCCGCGGTGCTGGTGCCCTAGGGGCGGTCGTCAGCGATCGCCGCGCAGGCGCCGCCTAGCGTATGCTGGGGCGAGCCGGACGCATCGACGATGAGCCAGCCGACGCTGCCGAGCGTGAAGTCCTCCTGCATGCGCGCTACCGTTGCGTCGGCGTCGGACGCGTCGGGTCCGCGCGTGCCGATCCGCTTCAGCCGCGTCGGCAGGTCGGCCACCAGGAACAGGCCGTGGAACTCGGCTCCGGCCGCGGCGGCCGCGGCTTCGATCGCGGCGCGTTCATCCGCTTTCGCAAACACCGCGTCGATGATGACCGAATGACCGGCGCACGCGACGCGCGCGGCCTTGTCGGTCAGGATGCGATAGATTCGCTCGGAAACCTCGGCGCGATAGGCCTCGGCCGGCAATCGCTCGCTCGCGGTAACATTATAGAGCGCCTTGCGTTCGACATCCGAGCGAAACACCAGCGCTCCCGGCGTGGGCGCAAACCTGGCGGCGAGCTGCCGCGCCAGCATGGATTTTCCGGTGCCCGATAGTCCGCCGGTGCAAACGACAGTTGGTTTTACCGGCGTCAATAAATCGAGCGCGAGGTCGAAATAGCATCTTGCCGATCGCGCGATGTTGCCGCGGTCCCGCTCGGCTGCGAGATCGAGTTGAGCGGCTGTCACGTTGGCGCGAATCGCGGCGCGCAGCGACATGAAGAACGACAATGCCGCGATGCCGTCGCAGTCCTCGATGCGCCTGGTGGCCGAGAAATATCCATTCAGCACGATATTCGCCGCACCTTGCAGGCCGCGCTCGACCAGGTCCATGAGCAGGAAGGCCAGATCGTACAGCACATCGCCCGAGGCGATGACCGGATCGAATTCCAGCGCGTCGAAGGCCAACGGCTCGCCGTCGAGGATCGCGATATTGCCGAGATGAAGGTCGCCGTGACCGCGGCGGATCAAACCGGCCTCCCCGCGCGCGCGCAACAGCGGCTGCAATCGCGCCAAAACGTCCCGCGAATTGCGATCGAGCGCGGTAACCGCC
Source organism: Hyphomicrobiales bacterium (assembly GCA_003164375.1). Lineage (GTDB taxonomy): Bacteria > Pseudomonadota > Alphaproteobacteria > Rhizobiales > Xanthobacteraceae > BOG-931. Next base: position 13,089 of record PLTE01000361.1, read on the forward strand.
TGGCTCGAAAACAGGTCGCTGTGGTTTTGGAAGGCAGCGGTGTTGTCGGCAACGAAACGGCCGACCGCGACAATCCAAGAGTCTGTATCCGCCGGTGGCGCGCGCTCATGCATGGCGGCGACCGCAATGGCGAGCTTGCTGGCAAGCGTGTCATCGAGTTCGCCGCGGTCGGCAAGGTGGTCGAGCGTGTTGTTCTCGTCGAAACGCGCCATTTCCACGGCCCACTCGACCGGTGTTCCAGGGCCATCGAGCATCAGCGAACCATCGCCCTCGCGCGTGATCGGCACCATGCGGCGGTAAAGCTGTGGCGCGAAGTGACGGTTGACCTCAAGCTCGGCGCGACAGGCCGATTTGCGTTTGTCCAGGGTCGAATAATCGAGAAATGGATAGCGCACCGCGCGCTTGACCTTGAAGACACGATCGCCGGCGAGAAACACGCGCGCCGCATGGGTATCACAGCGCCGCACCTCGGCTACGCCAAATGTTGCCGGATCGCCCAACAGCTCGAAGACCGCGGCTTGGATAGCATCTTGGTTGCCGGCTGACGGCGGTGACTTTTCCATCCGGCATCAATAGCCGTGGTGGCGGCATGGGGCGAGGGGCAAACCATGGTGCCGATGCCCCCCGGAGTGACGCCGTGAAATTTTGCAACAAACGCGATTTTTGCCCGGAACCTTTGCCGGGTGCCCGCGTTTGGGGTCAAGGCACCTATGGCGAGGCCCGCAAGTGAGGGGGATACCACGCCGGCTGAAGTTCCTGCTGCGGTGGGCCGCGCGCCCGCCGGCCGTTTTGCACCGTTTTGGCCGCTTTCCCCAGGCTCCGCGTCCTATCCGGGGTCCGCCCTGCTTTCGGAGACATTGATGCCGAGCACTGAAAAGGTTGTCGGTACCAGCGCCAACGGTTCAGCCCCCGTTATTCCGCAATCCAGCGATCACTACGTCAACGGCGATGCCGACGCACACGGCGCGGCGGATGTGGCGGTAACGCTAAGCCGGACATCATGACCGAGAAAGTCAACGTCCTCTTGGTTGACGTTCGGCCGGACAAGCTCCTGGCCTACGAGGCGATGCTCGGCGACCTCGGCGAGAACCTCGTCAAGACCGCGTCGGCCCGGGAGGCCCTGCAATTCCTGCTCAAGAACGATGTCGCGGTGGTTCTGATCGACGTCTGCATTTCAGAGCTTGATGGCTTCCGGCTGGCGGCGATGATCCGCGAACATCCGCGGTTCCGCAAGACGGTAATCATTTTCATTTCCGCTACCGACCTGACCGACGTCGAACGCCTGCGCGGCTACGAGATGGGTGCGGTCGATTACGTACCGGCGCCCGTTGTTCCCGAATTGCTGCGCGCCAAGGTGAGAGTATTTGCCGAACTGTTCCGCAAAACGCGCGAGCTCGAGCGATTGAACTCCACGCTCGAACGCCGCGTGGCGGATCGCACCGCGGAGCTTGAAGCCTCAAACGTCCAGCTGACCCAGAGCGAGCAGGGCAGGAGTCTGGCGCTGGCCGCCGGACAAATGGGCTCGTGGGACTGGGACCTCGCCACCGCCGAATGGAAATGGGACGAGGGCCAGCACCGCATCTTCGGCGTCGAGCCGCAAGACTTTGAAATCTCGGCCGACAATATTCGCGCGCTCATTCATCCGGACGATTGGCTCGCGCTGCGCGAAATCGCCCGAGGCATGTCCGCGGGCGCGCGCACGCAGCAGACCGAATTCCGCGTGCTGCGTCCGAACGGCGAAATCCGCTGGTGCATCGGCACCGCGGCCGCGAGCGTCGATGCCGCCGGCGAAGTGCTGCGCATCAGCGGAGTCACCATCGACATCACCGACCGCAAGGAGGCCGAGGAACGCCAGGTCCTGCTCGCGCGGGAGGTCGATCATCGCGCCCGCAATGCGCTCGCGGTCATTCAATCTATTATCAGGCTGACGCGGGCCAAAAGTGTCGACGATTACGTTCACGCGATCGAAGGACGCATCACGGCGTTGGCGCGTGCGCATACGCTGTTGTCCGACTCGCGCTGGCGCGGTGCCGATCTGGCGACGCTGGTTGCCGACGAATTGGCGCCCTACCGCGCCGGCGACAAGGTCAAATGCAGCGGAGCCGATATTTCGCTGCAGCCGGCGACGGCGCAGGGGCTTGCGCTCGCTTTGCACGAGCTCGCCACCAACGCGGCCAAGCACGGCGCGCTGTCGTCGCCGACCGGTAAGATCACGCTTGATTGGCAATTGCAGGCCGACGACCTGACTTTGCATTGGGCGGAAGACGGCGGCCCGAGCATCCGGCAGCCCTCGGTGCGCAGCTTCGGATTGAAAGTGATCATCGCCAGCATCGAACAGCAGCTTGGCGGCAAAGTGTCGTTCGAATGGAATCCAGCGGGTTTGCGCTGCGTATTGTCGATACCGCGCAGCGAATTGACCAAGTCGCGCTCGATCAATTCCAGGCGCAACGGCGGCGCGGCCACCGACGGCGTCATAGGATTGAGGCGCACCGAGAAGCCGCGGCTGCTCTTGGTCGAGGATGAGGCGCTGGTCGCAATGATGATCCAGGAAACCCTTGCTGAATTGGGCTTCCAGGTCATCGGTCCGGTTGGCACGGCGTCCGGCGCCTTGGCGGCGGCACGCGACAGTCATTTCGACGCCGCCGTTCTCGACATCAATCTCGGCGATGGGCTGGTCTATACGGTTGCGGAAATCCTGGAGAAGCGCGGCGTGCCGTTTGTTTTCGTCACCGGCTACGATGCCGACAGCGTGGACATGCGGTTCAGCGGCGTGCCAGTCCTGCAAAAGCCGATCGAGCGTGACATGTTGCAGAAGATTTTCGCGCCGGACGCAGATCGCTTGGCGGCCTGTTCCGCGGCGTCTTGAGCGGCGCCACGACAATCGCCGCGAGCGTTCTGCCGCTCCATTCGTTTGCCTTAACTGTCCAGGACCGAGCGTACCGCGGCCGCGAGCTGGTCGAGCGTGAACGGCTTACTGATAAAATTGACGCCCTGATCGAGCACGCCGCCATGCACCACCGCATTGGCGGTGTAGCCGGTGGTGAAGATCACCTTGAGACCCGGCCGTCGGCGCACTGCTTCGTCGGCAAGCTTCTTGCCGTTGATGTCGGGCATCACCACGTCGGTGAAAAGGAGCTTCACGTCCGACACCCGGTCGAGCGTCGCCAGCGCATTCGCGGCGCTCTCGCTCTCGAAGACCGTGTAGCCGAGCTCATGCAGCGCATCGGCGGCGAGCCGTCGCATCAGCGAATCGTCCTCGACCACCAGGATGATCTCGCTGCGGTCGCCGGTCCGTATCGGCTCGACGGCGATGTGTTTGATCTCGCGGGCGTCACCGATGAGCCGCGGCAAATAAATCTTCATGGTAGTGCCGGCGCCGGGTTCACTGTAGACCTTGGTATGTCCTTGCGACTGCTTGACGAAGCCATAGACTTGGCTGAGACCGAGCCCGGTACCCTTGCCGGCCGGCTTGGTGGTGAAAAACGGGTCGAACACGCGCGCCGCGACCTCCGGCGGCATGCCGACGCCGGTGTCGGAGATGGCGATCATTGCGTATTGTCCGGGGTGGATCTCCGGATTCTGCCGGCAATAAGCCTCATCCAAAGAGGCATTGGCGGTTTCGATGGTGAGCTTGCCGCCGTCCGGCATGGCGTCGCGGGCGTTAATCGCGATGTTGAGAATGGCGTTCTCGAGCTGCGGTGCATCGGCATGGATCGTCCATAACCCGGCCGCGGTTACGATTTCGATGTGAATCTGTTCGCCTAAGGTCGACTGCAGTAGATCTGACATGCCGACGATCATCTTGTTGGCATCGAGCGGCTGCGGCGCCAGCGGCTGCTGGCGCGCAAAAGCGAGCAGCCGCTGGGTTAGCGTGGCAGCGCGCCCGGCCGCGATGGTCGCCGCCTTGAGGAAACGCTCGATGGCGTAATCGCCCTTGCCGATGCGGCGCATGACCAGGTCGTGCGCGCCCATGATCACGCCCAGCATATTATTGAAGTCGTGGGCGATGCCGCCGGTGAGCTGGCCGATCGCCTCCATCTTTTGCGCTTGCCGCAGTTGTCCTTCGACGGCTTCGCGGCGGCTCACCTGTTCAAGCAATTGCTGGTTTGAGGCTATGAGCCGGTCGTGTGATTTCGTCACGACGGTGAAGGCGTCGCGGGTAAAACGGACGGCCAGAAGGCCGACGGCGCAAATGAGCAGGAACGCAACGGCGACACCGATCTGCAGCAGGAATCCGGAACGCCCGGCCGCCGCTTGTCGGCCGGCCAGCAGATTATCCTCCGTGGCCTGCATCGCGGTGACGGTCTGGCGGATCTCCAGCATCAGCTGGAAACCTTTGTCGCTGTCGACGAGCGCGAGCGCCGCGTCGCTATGGCCGGCTTTGTAGTCCTCGATCGTGATGCGCAGCTCGTCAAGCTTGTCGGCAATGAGGCGGCGCAGCCGTGCGATGTTCTGCAGCTGTTGCGAATTGTCGCTGATCAATTCCTGCGTGCGGTCGAGCGCCGGCGGCAGCTGCTCGATCGCCATGTGATAGGGGGTCAGGTAAGTTTCGCGTCCGGTGAGCAGATAGCCGCGTTGTCCGGTTTCGGCGCTCTGCACCAGGCTGAGCACTCGCGTCAATTGCGCCCGCACCTCGAGCGAGCGCAATACCCACTGATCGTCCGTTTTGTTGCGCGCGCCAAGCCAGAACGCCGCGGCCATGATCATTGCCGCGAGTACCGTGGTGGCGACAAGGCTCCGATTCAGCAGAGCCAGCGATTTTGGCTCAGATCGTGGTTCGCTCAAAATTCCGCCCGGGAGTTAAATGCATTGCCATTCGAACGATCGGCATCAGAGTCCGATGATGAAGCCGTGCCCTGAGCGCCTCCCAACGCTCAGGCACCGCGACGCTACACATTAGCCTACGCCGATCGGCGCCGCCTATGTCAAAAGACGTAAATTGTAGACGGGAACTTTTCGCCTTGCGGTAGGTTCTTCGTTCCTCCCGAAGTTTTCCCGGAACGTGCGGTACCTGACACAACGATGTTTGCTGAAAGCTATTTAAAGGCATTTCAAGATGCGTGTGACCTGTCACGAATGCGCATTGCGTGCGTGCGGCCTGTTTAAATCCGTCACCGCGGAAGAGCTCAATTCCATCAATGCGATCAAGCGCGACCATTTGTCCGCTCCTGCCGGAGCCGAGATCGTGCGGGTCGGCGACGACAGCCCGGAGCTTTATACCTTGTATTCGGGCTGGGCTTTTCGCTTTAAAACACTGCCGGATGGTCGCCGGCAGATCTTGAATTTCCTGTTGCCCGGCGACCTGCTCGGCTTGCAGGCCGCCATGTTCGATGCGGCGCTCCATGGCATTGAGGCGCTGACAGAGGTGCAGCTTTGCGTACTGCCCCGGCGCCAGATTTGGGCGCTGTTCGGTCAGATGCCGGGACTTGCTTTCGACGTGACCTGGCTCGGCGCGCGGGAAGAGGGCTTTGTCGACGAGAACCTCACTAGCGTCGGCCGGCGCTCCGCCGTTGAACGCGTGGCCGCGCTCATCGTCGCCCTGTACAAACGGGCCGAGGTGTTGGGGCTCGTGGCCGACGCGACCTTCGCGTTTCCGCTCACGCAACAGCACATCGCCGATGCGCTCGGCTTGTCGCTCGTACATACCAATAAGACCTTGGCGCGGCTGCGCCGCATGGGCATGTTCACGCGCGCGAATGGTTCGCTGACCCTGACCAACCCGCGCGTGCTGGAGCGGATCGCGCAACATTTCGACGACGAACTGCCGCGGCGGCCCCTGATCTGAATCGGACGGCATCGAGCTCACGAAAGAGGCCTCGGCAGTAGCCGAGGCCTCTCGCGTCCGCAAATCCACTATATCTTATTGTTTCGCGGGAACCCAACTGGTCTTGTCGGTGTCGTACGTGAATCCCCGCGCGCTCTTGAGCGCATCCTTGGTGGTATCCATCGTCAAATAGGACTTGTTGTCCTTGATGCTCTCTTTGACCGAGCTGAAGTTGACGGCGACGTCCTTCTCGCCGGCGCCGAGGAAGCCGCCGACGCCGACAATCACGGCATTAACCGCGCCGTCCGGACCGACCAACACGTCGTTGATCTGGCCGATTTTGGCATTGGACTGGTCGTAAACGGGCTGCTTGTACCAGTCAGTGACGGTGCGGCTCGACGTCGGAACGCTTGTCATCAGCTGGGCGCGGCCGACAGACATCGATTGCGCATAGGCCGCACTCGAAACCAACAGCGTGCCGGCGGAGAGAGCGATCAAGGTCTTAGCGATGCTTTTCATAGGCAGTAACCTCCAAATGTGTCGTTGCGCTCACCAACGCTCGAGTATGAAGTTTGTGCCATCCGGGTGATGGTTTTTCGCCGCGGCGCGGGCGATCCGGCAGGGCGGTCGAGTCATGACCTTAACGCTCGTGGACCGGAACTTTTCTGGCAAATAAATGTTTTCAGACGCATGTTTTCAAGCGGCTTGGGCGACCCTTACGCTCGCCCATGGGGAGGAACGATTCGGGCGCCGCAACGTATTCACCGGCGTTGAATTTCCTCTTTCGGTCTCACGCAAGAAAAGTCGAAGGCCATGAAGCTCTTCAAATGCCAACATTGCGAACAACTACTCTACTTCGAAAACACGGTTTGCGAAAAGTGTTCGTATCGTCTCGGCTTTCTTCCTGAGATCATGACGGTGTCGGCCCTGGACCCGGACGGCGATGCGTGGCGGGCGCTGGCGGTCGAAAAAAAGACGTATCGGTTCTGCGCCAACGCCGCGTTCGACGTTTGCAATTGGATGATCGAGACGAGTGCGCCCGACACATACTGCGCCGCCTGCCGGCATAACCGGACGATCCCCAATACCGGCATTCAAGGGAACCTGTTCGCCTGGCGCAAAATCGAGGTCGCCAAGCATCGTTTGTTCTACACGCTGATGAGGCTTCATCTGCCGCTCGATACCAAGGACGGCAACGGCGGCGAACGTCTGGTGTTCGATTTTCTGGCGAGCCCGCCCCAGGTCGACGAACTGCGCGTGATGACCGGTCACGACAATGGCGTGATCACGCTTGCGCTCGAGGAGGCCGATGACGCCGAGCGCGAAAAGCGACGCGCCGTCATGCACGAACCTTATCGCACGCTGGTCGGACACTTTCGCCACGAAGTCGGCCATTATTATTGGGATGTGCTGGTGCACGACGGCGGCCTGGTGGAGGACTGCCGCAAGATTTTCGGCGACGAGAGAGCCGATTACGGTCAGGCTTTGCAAGCCTATTACGCCGACGGCGCGCCGCCGAACTGGCAGGACAATTATATCAGCGCCTACGCAACCTCGCACCCATGGGAGGATTTTGCGGAAACTTGGGCGCATTACTTGCACATCGTCGATACGCTGGAAATGGCCCGGGCCTTCGGCATGTATGTGCATCCGCACCTGGCGCGCCCGGGCGAGCTCGACGCGCAGGTCGATTTCGACCCCTATAGCGTGCGCGATCCGTCGACGCTGATCGAAACCTGGATTCCCCTAAGCAATGCGCTGAATAGTCTTAACCGGACGATGGGCCTGATGGATGCCTACCCCTTCATTTTGTCGCCGGTGGTGGTCGAGAAACTCTCCGCGATCCATGACCTCCTTCATGGTAACAAGCTTCCAAATAAGGTGCTGGTCGCCGCGCAGTCCGCCGCTTAGATTTCTTTCATGACTTGCGCATAAGCGATCAGTGCAAATAGCGCGGTGCCGCCCATGATATTGCCGGCCAGCACCGGTATGACAAAGCCTGTGAACATCGCCAGCCATTGCAGTTCGCCGTTGAGCACCAGCAGGAATGCCTCCACGCTGCCGGCGACGATATGCATGAAGCTGCCGGCCGAGATCAGGTAGGTCATCAATATGATAACGTAAAACTGCGCCGACTCGGCGCTCGGGATGAGCCAAACCATGGCGGCGATCAGATAGCCGGCGGCCACGGCGCGAAAAAACATGTCGAGCCAGCCGTGGTCCATGATCTGGCGGCTGATTTCGAGCATGCCGTTCTTCAGCTCCGGCGTCAGCACCGGCGTGAAAGTGCAGAACAGCGCGGCGAACAACGTGCCGGCGAAATTCGCCAGGAAGACGACGCTCCACATGCGCGCGAGCTTTTGGACATTGGCGACGTTGAACGCGGCCATGATCGGCAACACCGCGGTCACTGTGTTCTCGGTGAATAGCTGCTGGCGCGACATCACGACCATCACGAAGCCGGCCGAATAGCCGAAATCGGCGACCAACGGCCGCCACGGCGCAGCGGGCAAATGTGTCTGCAGAATGGCCTGCGCCAACAGCGAGAAACTGATCGAGATGCCGGCGGCGACGCCCGACCACCAGAGCGAAACAGCTGGGCGCGCCATTTCCTCTTCGCCGAGCCGGCGCACGATCTCATAAATGACCGGCGTACGCGGGCTGGAGCGCTCCTCAATGTCTTCGACTTCGCGATCCGTAATCTGCTTGTTGCTGGCTGGGCGACGATTGCGTAGATGCGGCTGCACAGCCTTGTTGTCATGCGCCTGCTTACGTCGCTTCTGTCGCGCTTCGGTCATCGCACAATGGCTTCGATGGTCGGGGTAGGCGGGCCGTCGCTATCGTTTGCAAAGAAGACGGCCTGCGTCGGAGTGTCGACACAGGCCGCGCCAGATGGGGCAAATCCGAACGTCAGGTTTCGATAATGGCGACGATAGCCAGACTATCCGGGTCGACGATTAAAATCTGGTCGCCGACAACGATATAATCGAACCCCTCATATTGCGGGACGATCTCCACGACGTCTTCCGGTAGCACCTCGACATGAACGTCGTGCGGGATCGTCGCGCCGACCGCAATGTTGAAGTTCACCTTGGTCGTGACCCGCGCGGTGTCGCCCTTGCCGATGATGCCCTGGATCTTGGTGCGTTGCGCGTCGGACAACTGGACCGCCGCGCCGTGCGGGCTTTTGCTGGAATCCTGGCTCTCATTGGCGTGCTGCCCGTTGGCATTGGCGCCCGACTTTCCGGATTCGTCTTGGGCGCCGCGCTCCTCTTGTGCGCGTTTCTGCTGCGCGCCGTTTTCGGGGGCACCGCGGTCGTCTTGCGCGCCGCGCTGCGGCGTCATGTCCTTTTTCTGCTTCTGTCCGAGCCGCTGTTCCGGCTTCGCAGTTTGGTCGCGGTCTTGCGCGGATTGGCCGGGACGCTGTGTGGCGCCCTGTTGGTGTATCGCGCCGCCGCCGGGTGCCGCTTTCTGGCTCTCCGTTGCCGCGGGTTTGGCGGCGCCTTTATTTGGTTCCATGGTGCCTTGGGCCGCCGCCATCGCGGTCCATCCGACCACGGCTGCCGCGGCCACAGTAGTCAGCAATGTTGTCCTTATACGTTTATTCATATCTCCCGCTCCTGCATTTTTCGCGTATCCGTTGCCTAACTCTGGTGCGACATTCGCGTTCCCATCTTGTTGACAGAGTTTTGCTTGAGTTCCGGCGTGTTGCTCTATTCGCCGCGGGAACCCGGTTCGGATCGCGTACGTTATCTCGCGACAGCCGAGAACAAAGGACGTGCAAGGAGAAACCCCATGAGCGCTCCGCTTGACAATGAGACCGCCAATTCGCGCACCGTGCTGCCGACGCAGCGGGCGCGACAGGGCGTCACCGGACACAATGTGCGCTACGTGCTGGGCTTCGGCACCGCCGCCGTCGTCATCGTGCTCGCGGCAATCTGGAGTTTTTACTTCGCCTGACTCAAGCTCCGCTTTAGCAATTGCAATCAGTCGCTGCGTTCGACGAACGCTTCGCGCGTCCTACGGACATCCCTTGGGCTTGCCGTTGGCGCGGCAGTGCCCCAGGCTTCAGATTGTCGTTCGCATCGTCCCAGCGATCGCGGCGACGACAAACAATACGAGCGCCACCAGAAAGACGATCTTGGCGATCCCGACCGCCGCCGTCGCGATGCCGCCAAATCCAAGCACCGCAGCGATGAGCGCGATGATCAAAAGCGTAACAACTAAATCCAGCATGGCTCGTCCTCGTCAGTTCACTTCACGAAGAAAAGGCGAAGCTTCGGTAAAAGTTCCGCCCCCACGTTCCCGCGCCAAATTGTTGCGCTGCAGTGCGGACGTCAACACGTCGCAAGGAACCTGAACCTGCTTTGACGGTTCATAAAACGAACGGCGGCAATTGGATGACAAAATTCCGGAATAGCCGGGCTTTGCCGCCGAAGCATTTCCGACGCGGGACGTGCAATCACCTTCCCAGGGAGTTTCCACTATGGACGATAAGACAACCATTGTCGGCGAGAATGTCGGGGTCAGCCTTTCATCGACGACGGCCGGCTGGTCCAGCGCGTGGAGCGGCGTTTCGTGGAGCGCGGTGGCCGCGGGCGCGCTGACCGCGATTGCGGTCTCGATCATTGTGATCGCGCTCGGTTCCGGTATCGGCATGACGCTGGTCTCGCCGTATTCATATTCGTCTCCGTCTGCCGGCACGATGACCATCATCGGCGCGCTGTGGCTGGTCTTCGCCCAAGCCGTGGGCTTCGCTACCGGCGGCTATGTCGCCGGCCGGCTGCGGCGGCCGCCGGCAGCCATCCACGACGACGAAGTCAGATTCCGCGACGGCGCCAGTGGTCTCGTTGTCTGGGCCATCGGCGTCGTGGTGAGTGCGCTCATTGTCGCCGCGGCAGTCGATAAGATCGGCTCGGCTGCCGGTAACGCGGCAGCGGGCACGGCGGCCGTGGGCGTTGCCGGCGCGACCAGCCAATCGCCGTCGATCGGGTATTTCACCGACGCGCTGTTGCGGCCGAACCCGCAAAGCGCCGCGAATGGTAATGCCGGCGCTGCCGGCGCTGCAGCCACGACCGGAACAAATGGCAAGGCGGTCAACGCCGGCAACGGCGCCGATCAACGCGCCCAGATCAACCAAGTCTTGATGACGGCGTTGAGCCCGAACGGCATTTCCGACGACGACCGCGCTTATCTCGCGCAGCTCGTGAGCGCGCAGACCGGCATGAGCCAAGCCGACGCGCAGCATCGGGTCGATGACGTCATCAATCGGCTCAAGCAGGACGCGACGCAAGCGGCCGAGACGGCGCGTAAGACTGCCGCTTATGTCTCGTTCTGGACCTTCATGTCGCTTTTGTTCGGCGCCGTCTGCGCCACGCTCGGTGGCATCCTCGGCGGCGATCTGCGCGACGACTTCGCGATGAGCGGCGCGGTTCCGACATCGCCACGTTGAGTTGCTTTTGGGAACTTGCAATACGGCCGGCGCTGCGACGCGCCGGCTTTTTTTATCCGATGGAACCCGGCGAGTTCCCGGAACCCTTTTCGATAGCGTGACGTTGGCCCCGGTAGTTTGGCTGGATAACAGCCTGCCATCCCCAACAAATAGAAAAAGGAACCAACGTTCATGGGCATCTTTACAAAAGACATCAAGAACATGGAAGACCTGTTCCTGCACACCTTGCAGGACATCTACTATGCGGAGAAGCAGATCGTGAAGGCGCTGCCCGAAATGGTCGAGAACGCAACCGACCCGCAGCTCAAGCAGGGCTTTCAGACTCATTTGCGCGAGACCGAGAATCACGTCAAGCGGCTGGAACAGGTCTTCCAACTCACCGGCAACAAAGCGAAGGGTGTCGATTGCCCGGCAATCGACGGCATCCTCAAGGAAGCCAAGGAAGTTGCCGGCGAAGTCGAGAAGCAACCGGTGCTCGATGCCGCCCTGGTCGCCGCAGCGCAGGCGGTCGAACATTATGAGATGACGCGCTACGGCACGCTGATCTCCTGGGCCAAGCAGCTCGGCCACGCCAATGTGGTGTCGCTGTTGCAGCAGACGCTCGACGAGGAAAAGGCGACCGACAAGAAGCTGACCTCGATGGCCGAATCCCAGGTCAATCGTAAGGCGGCGTGACCAGCCGCAAGGCGGCGAAGCCGCCGGCCGGAACGCAGCGCCGCGCTTGCTCGCGGCGCTGCTTTTTTGACGGTTGCGCCTTGCCGCCAGTCCCTCTTGAGGATTGGGCAAATCCCTGGTCTGTTGCGCCCGCAATCTGCAGGCAGCCGGGTGAGGGAAATGGCCAAGGTGAAAGTGAGCCGCTCGAAAGCGGCCGGATCGAAAGCAACCGGCAAACCGTCGCATACGGAAATCAAGCAGCGATTGATCGTGGCGGGCAAGGTGCTGGTGGCCGAAGGCCAGGACGATTTTACCCGCGGCCATATTTCGTTTCGGCTGCCTGAGAATCCGCAATTCTTCTTCATGAAGCCGCACAGCATCGGCCTCGACGAGATCACGATGCAAAATATTCTCACCGTCGATCTCGAGGGCAATGTCGTCGCCGGCACTGCGCGCCGGCACAGTGAGGTCTATATCCATTCCGAGATCTTCAAAGCGCGCCCTGACGTCAATTGCGTGATCCATACCCACCCGGTGTATGCGGTAGCGCTGTCGGCGACCGGCCGGCCGCTCAAATGCTATAGCCAGCCCGGCGCGCTGTTTCATGAAGCGCTCGGCCTTTATACCGACACCATCAACCTGATCCGCACCCACGCCATGGGCGCCGGCGTGGCGCGCGCGCTCGGCGGCGGCCGCGGCGTATTGCTCAAGAACCACGGCGTGGTCGTCACCGGCGTCAGCATCGAGGAGGCGGTCATCGGCACCATCATGCTGGAGACCGGCGCGAAGGTGCAATTGCTCGCCGAGGCCACAGGCGAGCTCGCGCCCGAATTCCCGCGCGACGACATCGAAAAGCTCAAGCACGACCTCAGCCGGCCCGACCAGTTCAAGGTCAATTTCGACTACCTGGCGCGCCGGGTCCGCCGCGGCGGCGGGTAGGTCGGGGCATCCGCGAAGCGAGCACGCGAACGATTGCACCGCAGCATAATGCGCTCTAGGAATTGATCGGCGAACGCGGTCGGCCGGCCCGTCTGTTGCGCACAGTTGTTGCGCGAGTTCTTGTTGCGCCAGTTCTTGCGCTATGGGGGAAGGCTCTAAGTGACCGAGACCGTTGCCGAAATCCTTAACGCCTACCGCACCGGGGCGGCGGCGCCTGCCGACATCGTTAAGCGCAGTTTTGCCCGTGTTCGCGCCCACAACGATCCGGCGATTTTCATCAGCCTGCGTGATGAAGAGGAGGTCGCCGCGGAAGCAAAATCGCTCGCCGAGACCGGCGATAAGACGCTGCCGCTCTACGGCATCCCGGTCACGGTGAAGGACAATATCGACGTCGCCGGCCTGCCGACCACCGCCGCCTGTCCGGCCTATCTCTATCGCGCCCGGCGCGACTCGACCGCGGTGGCGCGGCTGCGCGCCGCCGGCGCGCTCATTCTCGGCAAAACCAATCTCGATCAGTTCGCCACCGGGCTGGTCGGCGTGCGCACGCCCTATGGCATCGGGCGCAATTTGTTCGACGCAAAGCTCATCCCGGGCGGCTCGAGTACGGGCTCGGCGCTTTCGGTCGGCGCGGGCATTGCGCCTTTGTCGCTCGGCACCGATACCGCCGGCTCCGGCCGGGTGCCGGCGGCGTTTAGCAATATCGTCGGGCTGAAACCCAGCCTCGGCCTGGTATCGACCGCGGGCGTCGTTCCGGCCTGCCGCACGCTCGATTGCGTTTCGATCTTCGCGCTCACCGTCGACGACGCGGTGACCGCGCTCAACGCCATTGCCGGTCCGGACGCCGCCGACCCGTTCTCGCGGCCGAGGGGCTTGCGCGCGGTCGGCGCGGTGCCCGACGGCGTGCGGCTCGGCGTTCCGCTGCCCGGGCAGCGGTTGTTCTTCGGCGACAAGGTTTCGGCCGCCGCCTACGACGCGGCCGTGGCGCAATTCGCAGCGCTTGGCGCCAAGATAATCGAAGTCGATATCGAGCCATTCTACGCCGCGGCGCGGCTGCTTTACGAAGGGCCCTGGGTCGCCGAGCGCTATCTCACCGTCAAGGACATGATCGCCTCGTCGCCGGAATCGATTTTGCCGGTAACGCGGCAGATCATTCTCGCCGGCGCGCACGGCACGGCGGCCGATGCCTTCGCGGCCTTCTATCAGCTCGAGGGCTTGCGCCGCGTGCGCGATCACGTGTTCCGCGCGATCGATGCGCTCGTCGTGCCGACCGCGCCGACCATCTACACGATCGAGCAAGTGCAGGCCGATCCGATCGGGCTCAACAGCCGGCTCGGCACCTATACCAATTTCGTCAATCTGCTCGATCTGTGCGGGCTGGCGGTGCCGGCGTCGTTCCGTCCGGACGGCATACCGTTCGGCGTGACGCTGTTGGCGTCCGGCGGCGAGGATGCCACGCTCGCGGCAATAGGCCGGCAATTCCATCACGCAACCGGCCTGCCGCTCGGCGCGCTGAACACTGCGCAGCCGCCGCTTGCGGACATTTCCGCAGCCGCCGCTACGGGCGAAATCGCGATCGCGGTGGTCGGCGCGCATCTCTCCGGCATGCCGCTCAACGGCGAATTGCGCGCCGCCGGCGGCAGGCTTCTGACCAGCGCGAAAACCGCGCCGCATTACCGGCTTTTTGCGCTGCCCGGCACCACGCCGCCGAAGCCCGGCCTGTTGCGGGTCAAGAACGGCGCCGGCAAGGCGATCGAGATCGAAGTCTGGTCGCTGCCCGAAAAGGCTTTCGGCTGCTTCGTCGCCGCAGTGCCGCCGCCGATGTCGATCGGCACGCTGGAGCTCGCCGACGGCCAAGGAGTCAAAGGCTTTCTGGTCGAGGCCGAAGCGGTCGAAGGCGCGCGCGATATTTCCAGCTTCGGCGGCTGGCGGAAATTTGTCGGGTCGTAGAGCGCGCAAATCGGTCTGCTCCTCGCGAGGCGCGCGTTTATCCCGCCCCGCGATAGCGGGGAGGGGGGACCGCGCACTTGCGCGGTGGGCGGGGCGACTGACTCGCCGCGTCGTTGCCGTTGCAAGGAAATAAAACGTCATCGGTCATCTCCCCTTGCATTGTCTCATTCCCTTTAATGCCCGCGCCCCCTCCACCGTCCTACGGACGGTCCCCCTCCCCCGCTATCGCGGGGGCGGACAAACAACTTCGTTCTCGCGATGCC
>PLTE01000334.1 GCA_003164375.1 Hyphomicrobiales bacterium
AAACGATCTGTTGCGGCGACAAGAGGCCATGGACCGGGAGTTCGAGCATAGGCTCAATAACAGCTTGCAGCTGATTTCAAGTATGCTGACGTTGCAGTGCCGCACCGCGACAACGTCTGAAGCGGTTGCTCAACTGAGTATCGCCGCACGACGTGTCAGCTCGGTGGGACATGTGCATCGCCGGCTTCACGCTCTCGATCATCAAGAGAGGGTGGAATTCAGGCAGTATCTTCAAGGCTTGTGTGACGATCTTGCAGGCCTGCTCTTTCATGACACGGCCAGCCGCGCCATCGTCGTGCAAAGCGCGACTTTTGAGATACCGACAACGTTGGGCATCCCGCTTGGCTTCATCGTCAATGAGCTCGTTACCAATGCGGCGAAGTACACCAAAGGCAATATCACCGTTCGCATTGAAACAACGACACCCGGATGTCATTCGCTATCGGTTTTGGACGATGGGCCAGGGCTACCAGCGGAATTCGATCCGGCCAAGGGCCGGGGACTTGGGATGAAAATCATACTGCTGCTGGTAAAGCAGCTCGGCGGTGAATTGGATATCCTCCCCGGCGGTAACGGTCGAGGCGCCCAATTCACGATTACATTCTCCTCCGCCAATTAAAAGCCGAACGGCGAGTGCTTCGAACGCGATCGGCTTTCGTGGTCCGTCCAATCCGACAAAACGACCGGCCCAGGGTCGGGTAATCTCGTGCTTGAGGCGCGGTGCTCGTTGGCGGGTGCCTCAATCGCCGTCGCTCCAAACACAGGCATGAATAGTCGGAACAATTTTACGGCAGCGCTCTTACTGCTCGTGGCGGCCGTCCTCTGACTCGAGGCTTATCGGACCGTTAAGCGACGCCCCCACCTGCTCGATAGCACACTCGACAACAGCATCCGTCGTGCCGTCGCGCTTGGACAGTTCCCTTGGGGTGGGTACGTTTTCGCTCTTTCATTGTGAGCACTATTGACCAGTCTGGTGTACCGGCGTGGGATAACCATAGGTTTGAGGGCGTAATATAATTGGAACTTTTATGTCAGCGCGTGACACCGTAATCAAGTTTCCAAAGTTGCGCGCCATCGCAGGCGATACGCGTGAGAATGAACAGCCGGATGACATAATCGCGGGATTTCAGGCTGCGCTCGCCCGCGAGGCAGCCCTCCGTCGGGAAATCGGCGGCCTATTAAGGCGTCAGCAAACCCTAACGCAAGAATTCGAATGTCGACTCTTGAATGGAGTAGAAGCGATCGCAAGTCTCCTTTCATGGCAAAGCGAGGCAGCAACGACACTTGAAGCGGCTACACAAATGCACGTCGCCGCACATCGCGTCGTTGTGAAGTGCCGTTCGAGTTGGCGGCAAACACATCCTCGATTAGCGAGGGAACGGACCAGCGAGTGACCCCGCTGTGTCGCTAAAGCGCCGACAGCTGCCAGCTTGATAGGACCCCATACAAACCAGCGTTTTGCAGGGTCTTTGTCGCATTCTCGTTGCAGGCCCGTCATTCAGACCGCCGGAGGCCCCTCCGACTCTGCCTTTTCCCCAAACGGCGGGTCGTGCAGCACAACGCTCAGCAAAGAACTGTGAACATGAATTTGTCCATTGTATTCGATTAAACCAAGCTTTCTGAATTTATTCATGAAAAAATTAACGCGAGACCGGGTTGCGCCGATCATTTGCGCAAGCGTCTCTTGATCGATCTTGTTTATCACCGTCTCTGTTCTTCCCTCTTTCCCATAGTTGGCCAACAACAAGAGCACTCGAGCGAGGCGCTTCTCGCTGGAATTGAACAGTTGATCAACTAAAGTCTCCGTCAACCGTGCTGTCCGTTTCAAAACGTACGTGAGAAAGAGTTCTGAAAATGTTTGATCCTCATGAATAGCACGGACAACAGTTGCTTTTTCCAGCCACGCCACGACGCATCTCGTCATGGCCGTAGCGGCCGACATACGAATCGGCTCGCCGATCAGGCATCCCTCGCCACAAAAAGCGCCCGCATCGAGCACTGCGATGACGCCCTCCTTACCCTCGGTGGACACAACCGTGAGCTGCACTCGGCCTTTGCGAATGAAAAAAATGGAATCCGCCACGTCTCCCTGCGAAAAGAGTGACTGCTTTTCCCCGACCTCATATACGACCACACCGCCGTATTTGCTGACATAGGAGCTTGGATCGAATGTAGCGGTCATTGTCGCCTCCCAGGAAAGTTGTCATTTGCCGTCTACACCCGGTTTGAGGGCTGCGACCGCTTCCGACCCCAAATTCGCCCGAGGCCGCATTCCAATCATTCCAACCGCAGCGGCAGTTTCTAGCCAATCGACAATTTCACATTTTTAATATGGCCAATGGTGACTTGCGGCGCAATGGTACCCGCTGCTGCGGCAGGATAGGTCCGGCGATACCGGTTAAACAACTCAAGGCTGCGTGAGCGTCCAGTGGCGTCCGCCCATACATCCCGCGGCGCGGCGCCGGCACTACGGATCACCATCAGTCTTCCTGAGTTCAACAGCGTTCGAACGCACATTGAGACGGCAGCATCTTCGACGAGCGAATCCGCCTGTGTAACGGTAGGGTCGCGATCCGCCTTTGGGGGGCACGTTCGCGAGATAGTTCAGAAAACTTGCTTGCCAAAACTTCAGCCGAGTGCGTTCGGGCTTAAAAAGTCCTACAGCGCTTCGCGATGCCGGACAGAACATTTCCGACACCGATTTAGATGCTGTTCGATTTTGAACAGACCTGTCCTACGAACGCGTTCAGATTCATAACTCGGTGATTCGTCAAGGCTGTTATCATGGCGATACCGGCAAATGATATGCGCAGAGTTCACGCGCATTGCACCTCGCATCATCTGTAACGAGTGGCTACGGCGGTTGATCCAGATTCTCGCACCTCTCGACGCGAAGGGGCGGCGGAACAATCAAGCCGATGACTCCGTTCGGCATCCACTCGACTTTGAGGAAGCGATTTAGTTCGCCTCAATGGCGATCTCGTTATTGAGGCGTGCGATCGTTAGCAACTTTCGAGTCTGCCGAATGGACGTTTCCTAGGGGAGCGCGGACAATGCAACGGTTCACTACGCTTACATTTCTCTTATTTCTCGCGCTGATGGCTTCTACGGCTTCGCCAGCAGCGTTCGCCGCCACGATTGATGAACAGACCTCGGCGCGCCTCGATGCCTTAGAGAGAGAAAATGCCGCGCTACGCGCGCGTGTCAATCGCCTCGAAACGTCCAAGGCAACAAAGGTAAAGTCCCCTCCGGAGGATGTGAGCTCCAAACCAGCATTCCCATTAATACCACGACCGCAATTTGCCGATACACTGGCAGCCGCTCGGGGCCCGGTCGTCGACACCCGAGCGTCGCACTCACCACCCCGCTTCGAGGTCAGTGGCTCGCTGCTGTTCCTGCAACCGGGCGCCGGCGATCTTGAATACGGGACGCTGGTGACCCCTCTGCCCATAACAACGCCCAATTGGAGCAACCAGTCGCTCACACCAAAGTTCAGTCCCACCTTCAGTGTCGGGGCTCGCTATATGCCTAACGAGTCCTATGATCTCGAATTGAATTGGACGCATCTGAATACCTCCACGAATGCCTCCTTTTCTGCCGGGCCCACGCAAATGGTGGGGCCGCCTTATCTGATCGGTCCGGAATCGGCCTTGTACTCGATCGGACACGGCGCGGTGCAGAGCGCGTACGATGCAGTCGATTTAAACGAAGGGCATACCTTCTGCGCCGAATGTCCGTTCCAATTGCGAGCCTTCGGCGGCGTGGAATTTGCTCGCATCGGCCAGAATCTGAGCGGGCTGTTCCAGAGCGCGGATGCAACTGCTGCCAGTGGATACACCACCAACTCGTTGTTTACCGGTGCTGGACCCCGTTTAGGATTGAAAGGTCAGTATACTTTAGGCGACTTCCAATTCATCGGCGAGCTCGCGGGGGTGGGCTTAATCGGCACCTCGCAGAGCCACGTCGACTTTACCACGGTTTCTCCGGCGGTCGGAGTAAACAACCAGTCTTTGACATCGCCTAACACGACGCAGGTGGTCCCTAGCGTCGACGCGAGATTGGCCGCAGCCTATAGTTTTCCGCCCACCAACTACGGACTGTTTAAGATCGAGTTGGGTTATAAAGCGGCGGTGTATTTCAATGCCATCAGTCAGTATTCACTGACCCAAGTATCGACGACGCTTCCGCCCGTTGGCGTCTTTTTGGCAACCGAACAACATTCTCAAAGCAACTTCACGGACCAAGGCCCGTATCTGACGGGCAGTTGGTTGTTCTAGAAAGCCCCCTTCAACCACCCCACTTGGCGTGAAATTCGTCCCAGAAGGCAACGACTGCGCCTTTTCGCGAATGCTTACGCGTATCACACTTTCCTCCGCTCAGCGCGAAGTGGGTATCGCGTCCTTCATTCCGAATTGAACCGTTCCGAACTTCTGAGCTATTTCCGCCTGCAGTTCCTGTTCATGGACCTGAGCCACTTGGTACAATTTTCGTCCCTGGCAATTCGGACACGCCACGGAAAATTCTCGTGGCAAATTTCTAGAGTTGTGCACGCGAATTTCACACGAACACGTCGGGCACTTCACGTAAATGCTGGCTTTGCGATGAAGGTCTCTGGTTGCTGCCAACGCTACTTCCCTCCGTGTCCACGACGATCAAACGGCCCGTCGCTCCAAAATCGCTATGAGGCGTCCCAGTTTCTCGTCTATCTGTCCGAGTCGATAGGCGGCGAACTCCGCCGCGTAAGCTACTCGTTCCTCCGCGCCCGGCATTTGCTCGTACCGAAACTGCGGCGCGAAGTCGTTGGCGAACGACATCCGGTAGCGATCTCGCATTGTATCTGCAGTTTTTTCGCTTAGACTCGCCTGGGACATGGTGTGCCTCCTATTGTTAATGTAACCGCAGCTCGGGTTTTCCAGGCAGCGCGTCGACAGCCGCAACGGTCGGTTTTCACGCCGATACACGCGACTTCATTTTTTTCAACGAGAGCGGCCAAGGTGCGTGATCGGAGCTACAGTGGGCTCAGCTCTAGGCATGGCGACGACGGCTGAGGGTTTGCTTTCCCGGCTGTTGTAGATGAGATAACTTCCGAAAATGATGACGGCGACTGATCCGGCAATGCTCCAATGCGTACCACGGTTCGCTCCGAACCATTTATGGAGCCATTTACGAAACATCTTTCTGTTGTGTTGAATAGCCAGGTGGCCGGTCATTTTCGCTTTCCGTGCTTGTTGTGAGATTGGAAAACGACGTGGGAGGTCGGCTGTTCCCGCGCGTGACAACATTATCGTCTCACGTCGCTAAGTATTGGTAAGCTCGTTGGCTAGCAAGTCTAACGGTATCCGAACCCCTGTGGGCCGGGCCCAACAAAGCGCCGCGTGAGGGCGCGACAGATTTCGATCCGGTCAAACGGAAAGTGCCGCAAATAGCTCGTACTTGAATATTCGACGCCGCAATCCTCCATATCGATCGCGATTAAGTAAGCTGCGAGGAGCCCGTCATCTTCTTCTTGGACGAGACCTTCGGATAGGTCGCTCCAAATGCTGGGCACGGACATCTCATAACGTGGATTTCGGAAGCTTAAGACCAACGGGAAAATTGTCCGCTGCGCAGCAACTATTTCACCACAGTCCCGGCCGAACAACGAGAAAAGAACAGGCTTTGTGGCCAATCGCGCCGCATTGCAGCGCCACCGGCGAGCTTAAGCACAATCATGACACGCTCACCGGTGTGAACAATTTTGCACAGTTGACATCGAGCGATGGCGATAGCCTCAGACACGAGGAGGGTTCATCCCCACCCCTGCGTCCGATCGACGTCGCAGAAGGAGGGCGAGCAAGTTGTTAATCAAAGCGTTCGGACGGAGCATTTTGGGGACCTTTTTTGGGGACAATTTGAGGGCAGAGATTTGAGGGCACACTTGGAACCGGCAAGCTACCGAAAGCTCACCACAGCATCAGTCGCATTGGGACTACCCGAGCGGCCGCCGATCATAGACCACGACGATGCGAGCGCACTCGCCGAAGCGATCGTGGCTACCATACGCGATCCTCTGCTGGTCCTCGATCAGAACCTGCGCGTCGTCGCAGCCAACCACGCTTTCTACCGGACGTTCAGTACGAGTCGTCCGGACATTCGCGGCCGTCTGGTTTACGGGCTGGACGACGGGCAATGGGATATGCCCGCACTCAGGCAATTACTGGAGGGGGTCGGATCCCGTCACGCCGTGATGGAGCCCTACGAAGTCGAGCAATATCTTCCCCTCGTGGGACGACGCTCACTGCTGATGAGTGCGCGTGAGGTGTTCAATCAAGGAAATGCTCGCAAGCTCATTCTGCTAGCGATCGAAGACGTCACCGATCGGTGCGCCGCCGAACAAGCAATGGCGAAGCTCCTGCAACAGAAGGAAATTCTGCTGCAAGAGATGCAGCACCGCGTTGCCAACACCCTCCAGATCATCGCAAGCATCCTCTTGCTCAAAGCTCGGACCGTGCAATCTGAAGAGACCCGCCTGCATCTGCGGGACGCGCATGACAGGGTCATGTCCGTGGCGACCGTGCAGCAGCAACTGCAGGCTTCGGGGCATAGCGAGCAGATCGAGCTCGGCCCTTATCTGTCTCGGCTGTGCGGAGCCCTGGCGGCCTCCATGATCGGCGACAGCCGCCCGCTCACTCTGAAAGTGGAGTCGGACGTCGCCATGGCGATATCCGGCGACGCCGTGAACATTGGGCTGATTATTACGGAGCTCGTGATCAATGCACTCAAGCATGGATTCCCAGACGGCCGCGGGGGCGAAATCCTGGTCAGCTACAAGGTCGACCAGGCCAATTGGCGTCTATCGGTGTCTGACAGCGGTCTCGGGTCACAGCTAACCAGCGGCCGCCGCGGCAGTACCGGCTTGGGAACCAGTATCGTCGAAGCGCTCGCGCATCAGCTCAAAGCCCGCGTCGAGATATCCGACCTGTCGCCAGGCACGATCGTATCGATCGTCCACGCGGCCTAGCAAGCGCGGAGCGTAGCGCTGCAAATGCAGGCGGATATAGGATCATATCGATCAGACTCATCTCGTTACCATCCTCGAGGTTCTTGGTACACACGGTCAAACCAAATCCCTGCCGCCCTCTGCGGTGCCGAATCGAAGTCCTTTCTCTTTCAGCCAGCGGCGAAAGACAACTGAAGACAGATCTGCGCGGGTCGGAGTCTCGCTGCGCGGCTCCAATGGCAACAGTAGCGGCCGCTGATTCTCGACGATGATGCGATCCTGCAGAAAAATAACCTGCTCAAAATTGAGTAGATCAATTTGTGAAGAGCGATCGTCAATGAGATACATGACCGGTAGAGCGCGGCAGAGGTCTTCCTCGATGGGCTGAATGAACATCATGATGACATCGAGCCGGTCGGGAGAGGAGGGGCAGACTCGATAAAGCATCACCACGAAGGGCGACGGCACCCGATATGTGAGCTGGACCATCCCACCAGGACCGTTAGCCACAATCTGGGGCTGATAAAACTGGCAATTGGTTGCCCACACCTCGTCGACGTCGCGCCTAATTTCGCTTGCATACTGCGGTACTTCGGTATGGGGCTCGGCCCCGAGGATGTTGGGGTGGATGTAAGGGAAGTGCGCCATATCGAGGAAGTTTTCGACCAGCCGCAGTCCCGAAGTGCGCATCTTTATCCATCCGCACACAACGACACGGCGATCTTTTTCCTCCGCCTCGGCCAGGCGAAAGATCTCGTGGCGCGGCGCGCCGAGGCTGGTCCACAAGCAATTGTACCGTTCTCGTGTCGGCAGAGCCGCTCCTGGGCGTCCGCTTGCGTCAACTTCATGCACGCTTACTCGATCGTTCGGACCGCGTCCGTAGATGATGTCCTGGCCAAGAAGCCGAGTTCGTATCGGATTGCCGCCGACGTCAGCCATAACGGCGATGGCGTACCATTCATCGAGCGCCACGATGTCGGTTGTTTTGGTCATCAGACATGCCTCAATTAACGCTCGCCAAGATCAGTTCAGGCGCGGTCATGGGTCAACTTCAAGCTCTTTGTGGCCTGACGCTCGGGCCCGAGTATGAAATCGGCCGCGCGCTCCGCGATCATCACAACCGGAGCGTTGGTGTTGCATGACGGTATGATAGGAATGACCGACGCATCGGCGATGCGCAAGCCATCGACCCCACGCACGCGCAGGGACGGATCGACGACGGCTTGCTCGCCACTGCCCATGGCGCAGGTTCCGCAGGTATGAAAGAACGTATCGCACGCTCGGCGCACGAATAATTCCCGCTCACGCTTTGACAAGCGACGATCGGGGGCTACCGGTCGCGCCACCAAGGCGGCGTACGCCGGCGTAGCCGCAAGTTCCATACAAAACTCCAAACCTTCGACAAGCGCCTGCAGGTCGGACGTTTCGCTGAGGAAGTTCGGCTGAATTTCGATCCGGCCTCCGGGCGCCGCGCTGTCAAGCCGCATGCGGCCCCGGCTTTGCGAGCGCATCAAGCCTGGCGAAATTGCGAAGCAATCCGGTGGAAGCGAATAGTCGCGAATGACTTCCGGTCCGGCATGTGCACCCTGCACGACGAATGCGTGCAGATCTGGCCCCGGCAATTCCGCCCTGCTCTTCCAATTGATGATACTGCCACCGCCGTTGTCGCGCACCGGTCCCAGCGGGCCTGCGGCCGCAAAGTTGACACCCATCAGCAGCGGATGGTCCTGTAAGTTTTGACCGACCCCGACGAGACCGCTTATCACCGGCACGTCGAGGCGCTTCAGTTCGGCGGGATCGCCGATCCCCGAAATCATGAGAAGACGTGGTGAGTCGATCGCCCCGGCGCTAAGAACGATTTCCTGACTCGCTCGGGTCGTCCGCGGCACGCCATCAACGAGATGGGTTACCGACACGCAGCGGCTGGCCTCAAAGCCGAGCTTTATCGCCAAAGAATTGGTCAGAACCGTCAGGTTGGGCCGCCCCATAAACGGTCGCAGATATCCGCGGGCGATACTCCACCGCAGACCGCTGCAAGTATTTAGATTGGCCAGCGCTACCCCCTCGTTGCTGGCGCCATTCATGTCATCGATGACCGGAATGCCGAGCATCGCCGCGCCCTCGATCATGGCGCGAGCGATCGGATGGGGATCGCGCGGCCGCTCGATGCGCAACGGCCCACCGGCGCCACGCCACGCGTTCGCACCGCCCTCCCAGTCTTCCGCTCGTTTGAAATAAGGCAGTACGGCGGCAAAATTCCAGCCGGTAGCTCCTCCCGCTTCCCAGTTGTCATAGTCGGATTGATGTCCACGATACCAAATCATCGCGTTGATGCTGCTGCACCCACCGAGAACGCGTCCGCGTGGAATTCCAATGATGCGGCCGTCGACATGTGGTGATGGCGCGTAGTCGTAGCCCCAGTCATAGGGACCACGGAGCAACGCGGTCCAACGCGTAGCATCGTCAATCTCTGCAACGCCGATGTCCGATGGCCCGGCCTCGATCAGCAGCACGGTTGCGTCACTTCGTTCGGCCAGCCGCCGCGCCACCACCGCTCCGCCGCTGCCGCCGCCGATGATGACGAAATCGTATTCCCTCGCTAGCGGCGTGGAGCGCACGCTCCCGGCCTCCGCAATCCGCGTCGATCGGCTTCCCGGCGACGTCATTTCGATGGTTGGGCGATCGTACGGCAATGGCTGTCGCTTCTGCTAATTATGATCGCTGGAGGCTATAATAATCCAAAGTTCTCCATCACCACCGCGGTCCACTCCTCGGCCCGCGTCAACGGATGTCGCTCTCGTTGGCCTACCGCGATCGGTAATCTCATCAATGATAGGCCGGAATTCCCGGCATAGTGATGAAGCCCGGTATGCCTCGCACGTGTGCCATCCAACGTCGTAAGGCCGGGTACTCGTCGTGGTCGACACCGAAGTCACGGCTGAGCGCGATGTTGGGAAACAGTGCGATATCGACAATCGTTGCGGTATTGCCAATGAACCAAAATGTGTCATCGAACTGCTGTTTAGTCATGTGATCTTCCATCAGCCGAAAGGCTAGGCGCGCTTTGCGGTAGACCTTAGTCTCATCGGCTTCTATCTCGAAGAGAGCATGTGCACGCGCAATCGACGCGGCGGATAGAATGCTACCCGAGAAGGCGAGCCATTGCATGATCCTGCCGAAAGTCTCGGGCTTTTCGGGAAGCCAGACACGCGCCGTGTCATATTTGAGAGCAAGATAGGTCAGTATGGCCTCCGCTCCATAAATTGTCAGATCCGCTTCGGTGAGAATCGGCAAAGCGCCGAGCGGATTGAGCCTAAGATATCGCGCCGAGCGATGCTCGCTGCCGGGATGAACATCGACCGCCACTTTGTCATACAAGCAGCCGAGCGCGCCAAGAAACAGCCGAACCTTGTAACATTGATCGTCGAGTTCGTAGTCGTAGAGCGTCAGCTTCGCCATGGCGCGGCCTCGTAGGAGCCCGCAGGCGCGGTGTCTGGCACCGGTTCCCGTTCTAGATCGTGCCGTAGTTCCTCCGCCCAAACTGCAGCCGACCGCCGCGCATTGCCCGGGTACTGTTCGGGACTGCCAAGAAAAACGATGTGCAGTGCGGTCTTGCCTTTCCCGAACGGTTGAAACCCCGCAATCATATTTTGTGGTCCAGCGTGGATCGAGATGAGAGCACCGCCGGCCAGCACAGTACATTCCGATCGCGCCGAAAGCGCCTGCATCGTCGCGATCGGCGCACAATCAACATAGAGACTACGCACGGGCGCAATATCGCGCCGATCAATCGGCAGATCGAGCGGCATTTCCATTTTCAGATCCGAACACATCCACACCATTCCGAGCCGGTCGATGCACGGGTAAGTGGCGACACGAATTGTTGACGGAACGTCGAGTTGAGGGTGCGCAGGAATGAAACGACAGCGGCCTTGCATGTCGTATTGCCAGCCGTGATACAGGCAAGCGATCCGATCGCCGCGAACGAATCCAAAGCTCAGCCGCATGCCGCGATGGGGGCAACGATCCTCCCAGGCGTGAACACCCCCGTCGGAATCGCGCCAAATGCAGATTTCCCGATCAAAGAGCCGGGTACCTGCCGAGGTTGCCGGCTCCAGCTGATTTGACAGCGCCACCGGATACCAGCCACCGGAGAAACTCATGGGCCGCTCCGGTATTCTCCTACGCGCTCCGGCGCTTCTGCCGTGCTGACCCGATGATGGTCGAGCACGAGGCAATCGATCGGACCGAGACTGCAGGCCAATTCAAACGCATCAAGCAGTTCCTCGTCGCCGGCAACCGAAACTTCGATGCAATTGGGGCCGGCCGAGTGCACGGCGGCGGCAAGCGAAAGCCGCTCGGCGCGATGGCGAATAAACTCAAGAAAGCTTTCAGGCTGGAATCGCCCAACGAAGAAGACGGTTGCAACTTGGGTCATTGTGCATCCGCACGATCCTGGACGTGCTATTGTCTCGCCGCCGCAATGTCATCTTGCGTGCTGCCGTGCGGAGCCTGCGCGCAAATGCCGGCATGCGCTTTTCGCGGCCATGCCTCCCGTCAGGGCGAGCCGTTTTTCACAGCGTCGGGATATTGCTCGGTCATTTTCGTGATGAAGGATTTGTCGTTCACGAATTGAAGAGTGTAGGCCTTCTTGTAATCCAAGCCCGGCTTGTAGAGACCGGCGGCGACCATGGCTTCGTAGAACGACTTCCAACGCGCGTCGTTCATCGTGCCAATGCCCTGCGTCAAAGCATCGCCAGACAGGACAATGCCGCGCGCCTTCATTTCGCCGAGCGAATATTGGACTTGGCCGTCACTGGTACTGACGAGCTTCTGGACCAGTTCGCTTCCCGGCTTCGGATTCTGCCAGAAGCTGTACCAGCCCTCGAGCGTAGCTTGCACCATACGTTTGACGAGTTCGGGCTTCTTCTCGATCACATCCGCCCGTGTCACCAGGAGCGCGGCATAAGTATCCCAGCCGTAATCCGAGAGCAGGAAAGTGTTTGGATCGACGCCACCCTGTTTGATCGCATAGGGCTCGGCAGTAAGATAGGCCTGCTGCACCGCCATCTTGTCGTTAAGGAACGGCGCCATCTGGAAAGTGTAGGGCCGCACCTGATCGTCGGTATAGCCGTATTTCTTCTTCAACCAAGGCCAGAAAGAGCTGAACGAATCCTGCGACAGCAAGATTGGTACACCCTTCAACGACTCCATTGTGTCGTGTCCCACGCCCTTGTGAGAAAGCAGAACTTGAGGATCTTTCTGGTATTGCGCGGCAATCGCAACGAGCGGCGTGCCTTGTTCGAGGCCGTGTAATAACTCGCCGTCGGTGTGCAGGGTGACGAAATCGGCCTTGCCGCCCAGGAGAAGCAGCGAGCCATTCACCTGCGGGCCGCCCGGCTGCAGGTCGATGTCGATGCCGTACTTCTGATAAATGCCAGTGGCTTTTGCCTGATAGGCGCCGCCATGTTCCACTTCGGGGAACCAGTCCTCGTAAAATGTAACTTTGTCGTCTGCGCGGGCATGCAGTGGAAAGACGAAGGCCACAGCCAGACCGATTATACCACCAGTCCACAACTGTTGGAGGTTGCCACGGAGCCGCATCCCTAATCTCCTGTTCGCAAAACATAGGCAGTTTGCGTATCGAACTCGCAAATTCTATGCCACCGGATGGGAGGCCAGATTGGCTATAGACCCGCTTATCGCTAGGGATGTGCACACAGGATGATCAAAGCGATTAATATGGTTGCAGCCAAGGGATTGTCGACGCAGGACCATGCCCTTTGATAGCAGAGTCGGCCGGAAGCTCGGCGATAATGATGGCATAGGACTTGCTGACTTGGGTTGCCGCTTGAGTTTGGCTTATGGAAGCTTCGATAGGCCGCCGTCGTCGAACGATGTCATCTCGGCTCCCGCCGCGCAGATTGGAGAATGAGCCGTGACGCAAACTGTAATGGAGCTCACGCCAAGCCGTGTCGCGACTGAAAGCGCAGTTTATCGTCCCCTGATTTCACTGAAGTCCGTCGGCAAAGTCTTCCGCAACGGCACGGAGGCTCTTCGTCGGATCAGCCTCGATATCCCAAGCCATCCGCAATTTGTAAGCCTGCTCGGCCCATCAGGGTGCGGCAAGAGCACGCTGCTGCGGATCATCTCCGGCCTCGACACTTGCAGTTCGGGTAGTGTCGAATGGCCGACATCAATGCACGATGTGCAGGCGCGTCCGTTGGAGCAGGTCGGCTTCGTTTTTCAGGAACCGACGCTGCAGCCGTGGTCCACGGTCTTCGACAATGTCTACCTGCCGATGCGCCTGAAAGGTCAACGTCGCAAGGACGCGCATGATCGCGTGATGGAAGTTCTCAAGCTCGTCCATCTCGATGGCTTTGCGAACAATTATCCGCGACAGCTCTCAGGCGGCATGAAGATGCGCGTCTCGGTCGCGCGCGCATTGGTCATGAAACCGAAGCTTCTTCTTATGGACGAGCCATTTGCGGCGCTCGACGAAATTACCCGGCTCCAGCTCAACAACGATTTGCTGGAGCTGTGGCAGGCGCAGGGGTTAACGGTGATTTTCGTAACCCACAGTATTTACGAGTCAGTCTATCTTTCGGACCGCATCGTCGTAATAGGCGCCCGACCAGGACGCATCGTCGCTGACATTCCGATAGACGCGCCTTACCCGCGTAGCGAAGAATTTCGTACTTCCAGCGTCTACAACGAACATTGCCGACATGTATCGGCGCAGTTGAAGGCCGCAATGGGACGGCCGGGCGAGTCATCGCCATGAGCGACGAAATGCTCGAAGTTGGCGTCAATGTGCCGGATGACATGTCACCCCCGCCGAGCCGCACCTTTCAGTCGTCGGCGGAGAAATGGCTGGCCTTCGCGGCGCCTTATCTGTTCGGATTATTTTTTCTTGGCGGGTGGGAGGCCATCGTTCGGATCGAGCAGATCCCCGTTTATCTACTACCCGGACCGCTTTTGATATTGCACACTTTGATCACGGATTTTGCGATCCTGCTGCCAAATCTGATCGTCACCTTGAGAACGACCCTTCTCGCGTTCTTGGCCGCAGCGTTCGGCGGACTGCTGCTCGGACTTTTATTCACTTTCTCGCGTTGGGTCGAGCGAACCCTTTTTCCCTATGCGGTCATTCTGCAGGTCACGCCGATTGTTGCGATCGCGCCGCTCATTATCATCTGGGTGAATAATACCCAAATCGCTTTGCTGATTTGCGCCTGGATCGTCGCCTTCTTCCCAATCGTGTCCAACACTGCAGTCGGGCTCAACAGCACCGATCGCAACCTTATCGATCTTTACCGTCTTTACGGCGCGTCCAAGGTCCAAACGCTCTTTTTGCTGAAACTACCGAGTGCATTACCTTATTATCTAGCGGGCTTGCGCATCTCCGGAGGTCTTGCACTCATCGGCGCAGTGGTTGCGGAGTTTGTCGCCGGCACAGGCGGCACTCAGTCCGGCCTCGCTTATCGCATTCTTGAATCCGGTTATCGGCTCGAGATTCCGCGGATGTTCGCAGCGCTGCTGTTGATTTCACTTACCGGCATCACGATCTTCGTCTGCCTCTCCCTGCTATCTAATTTCCTGCTGAGGAATTGGCACGAAAGCGCCGCCGGTGAGTGACCCGTTCTGATCGGGCGCACCGTGGCATTACTTGCGTAATAATATGAACATGCATTTATACGCCAGGCAACTCACCGCGATCCCAGAGGACGCCAGTTGGCGTTCGCCGAGATGGGGCGCTCAGCGATGAAGAAAATCTATCGTGCGGCGCATGTACTCGCCGTCGATTCGCGGAATTCCACAATCAGCGACGGCGGCGTTCTGGTTGGACAGACCGGGAGAATTGAGGCGGTCGGCCCAGCTAGCGATGTCATAAAAGAAAACCCCGCGGTACCAATTGTTTCCCTCCCCGCACATGTCCTGATGCCGGGGCTCATCAATACACATGCCCATTCGGGCTTGTTGCGCGGCACCGCCGAAGGCCTGCCGGTCTGGCAATGGCTGAAGGAATTCATCGACCCGATGCATCGGGTTCTTCTTCCCGAAGACGCTTCGGCGGCGTCGGTGCTTTGTTACGCCGAAGCTCTTCTCAGCGGCACGACCACCATCGTCGATATGTGGCGCTATATGGAAGGCAGTGCCCGTGCCGCCACGGAACTCGGAATCCGTGCTGTTCTGGTTCCTTATGTCGCCGAGCACCCCGACCACGATTACTTCGAAACACTTGACGCAAACGAGAAACTAATCGTCGAATGGAACGGCCGCAACGATAATAACGTCGTTGTTTGGGTTGGCCTTGAGCATCTTTATTATGCTGTGCCGGCGGCATGGCGGCGCGCAGTCGATCTGACGCATCAATACAACACCGGGCTGCATACGCATATCAGCGAGAACCGCGCTGAACCGGAGGCAATGATCGCAAGGTTTGGCGTGCGGCCGATCATGGCGCTTCACCAGGTCGGCCTGCTGGACGCCAAGCGTGTGTTGCTCGCTCATTGCGTTTGGCTGGATGATGAAGAGATTCAATTGATGGCGAGCCGCGGCGTCGGTGTGGCGCACAACCCGGTGTCGAACATGAAGCTGGCAAGTGGAATAGCGCCGGTTGAAAAACTGATTGCGGCAGGGGTCGCCGTCGGTCTCGGCACCGACGGTGAGAAGGAAAATAACAATCTTGATCTATTCGAAGAAATGAAAGTCGCATCCCTTCTCGGCAAACTCAACCATTTGAATGCCGCGGCTCTCGACGCCTGGACGGTCATTCGAATGGCGACGATCGACGGCGCACGCGCGCTCGGGCTGGACAAAGAGATAGGATCGTTGGAAGTCGGCAAGAGAGCGGACATGATCGCCGTGCGCTGCGACACTCCTCGGATGACGCCGCTCATCGGCTCCGGCCGGTTTGCTAACTTGCATCACAATCTGGTTCACGGCGTCCGCGGCAGTGATGTCGAGCTCACTGTCGTGAATGGACGCGTCGTGGTCGAAAACGGGCGACTGGTCTTCGGCGACGTCAATGACGCGGTCGCACGGGTAAATACTCTGGCGCCCGCACTTTTTAAGCGTCGCGCCGAATACCTTGCCGAGCATCCAGATGCTACCAAGCTGGTTATTCCGGATCCTTAGTCTTGAGGCCTTCTTATCTTCCTTCCGCTCTGTGCCGACCCAAAACGGACGAGTCCCATGACGACACTTTTGATAAAAAGCATCGATTATCTCGCTACTTTTGACGATGCTCGGCGCGAGATCAGGGACGGGGCACTGTTGGTCCGCGACAATGTGATCGACCAAGTGGGAACGACCGCACAGCTAGGTTCCACCCCAGCAGATCGGGTCGTCGATCTGAGCGGCCACATCGTTATGCCGGGATTGGTCAACACCCACCATCACATGTACCAAAATCTTACGCGCGTTATGGTGCAAGACGATGAGTTATTTGTCTGGCTGACAACGCTGTATCCGATATGGGCGCAACTGGATGACGAGGCTATCTACGTCAGCGCTCGGGTCGCGATGGCTGAACTTATGCAATCGGGATGCACCACGAGCTCCGACCACCTTTACGTGCTGCCCAACAACGCGACGCTTGACGCCGAAATCCGCGCTGCCCGGGAGGTTGGAATCCGCTTCCATGCCGCTCGAGGCGCTATGTCGCGCGGCAAAAGCCAGGGTGGATTGCCGCCAGACAATTGCGTCGAGAAGGAGGATGCGATCCTGCGCGATGCAGAACGACTAATCAATCAATATCATGATTCTTCCCGGCATTCGATGAGCCGGATAGTCCTCGCACCTTGCTCTCCCTTTTCGGTAACGCCGGGCCTCATGAAGGAGGCGGCTCAGCTCGCGCGGGCGCACAAGAACGTACTTCTGCATTCACATCTCGCGGAGGATTTAGACGAGGAGACTTATTGCGCAAAGGTCTACGGCATGAGATCCGTTGACTTCGCGGCGTCCGTCGACTGGCTCGGCCCTGACGTTTGGTTCGCGCATGCTATCTTCCTTAACGATCGGGAGATCCAGACATTCAGCGAAACTGGCACGGGTATGACGCACTGTCCGTCGGCAAATATGCGCTGTGGCCAGGGCATCGCCAAGATTCGCCAGATGCGCCAGGCCGGCGTGAAGGTCGGGCTTGGCGTCGACGGCTCGGCTTCTAACGACACCAGCAATATGTTTCTCGAAGCCCGTCTCGCTCAGTTGCTTCAGCGCGTCGCGCCGGCCCGATATCTATCCGAGACGCCAGGCGGCCCGGGCGGCTTTGGGGGCAATCCAAAGGCGCTCAGCGCCCGTGATGCTTTGGAGATGGCGACTCGAGGCGGCGCATCCGTACTGGGCCGCGATGACATCGGCGCCCTTGCGCCAGGCATGAGCGCCGATTTCATTGCCGTGAAGCTAAGGCAACTCGGCCTGTCAGGCGCCGAGCGCGATCCGCTCGCGGCTCTCATCATGTGTGGTCCGTTCAAGGTCGATCATTCGTTCATCAACGGCCGCGAGATCATAAGCCGCGGCGAATTCACGGCGCTTGACGTCGAAGAAGTACTCGCCAGCCATCGGACAATTATGTCGCGGATTTACCAGCAATGATCCGCGAACAGACACTACGTATAGACAAACGATTCTGCCGGTTTGGGTAGAACGTCGAAAAGCAGAAAGACATCAAAGTGAACAGAAATGGACTGGCGCTCCCTGGGGAAAGGCTTCAAATAAGGAATCCTGGTGGCTTGAAAAAATATTTTGGTCAAGAATATCCCATTGAACTTCAAGGCGTTTTAGGAACGACTCCCAAACCTATATCGGTTCAACTGTGATGGTTCGGCTGACTGCCAAACTGAGGATCCAGGCTGCGAGGGTAACATTCGCGATTTCGGCGACAAAAACGCCCCCATCGCTATCAGCCGAAATCAAACCTCCAAGAAGCAGCGAGATAACTGGTCGGAGTGGCAGGATTTGAACCTGCGACCCCCTCGTCCCGAACGAGGTGCTCTACCAGGCTGAGCCACACTCCGACTGTTGGGGCGGCTTATACAGTCGGCCATCCGGCCCTGCAAGCCGCCTGCCCGCCGCGGCCGCGCCGGGTTACAAGGCTCGGATTAGTTATGTATCGAGGTGTTGCGATGACAGCCCCATTATCGACACAGATGGCCGGCGCCGACGCAGCCGCGATCGAGGCTGCGGTGCGTTGCCTCGCCGGCGGTGGACTCGTCGCGTTTCCGACCGAAACCGTCTATGGGCTCGGCGCCGACGCCACCAATGCCGCGGCGGTGGCGCGGCTCTACGCCGCGAAGGGCCGTCCGGCCTTCAATCCGCTGATCGCGCATGTGCCGGATCGCGCGGCGGCGCAGACGCTGGCGTGTTTCGATGCCGACGCCGGCCGCCTCGCCGAAGCATTCTGGCCCGGACCGCTGACGCTCGTCCTGCCCAAAGCGCCCGGCTGCACGGTTGCCGAACTGGCCACCGCCGGTCTCGACAGTCTCGCTCTGCGCGTGCCGCGACATGCATTGGCGCAAAAAATTCTCAGCTGTTTCGGACGCCCCGTGGTGGCACCGTCGGCTAATCGCTCGGGCCATGTCTCACCGACCACGGCGGCGCATGTCCTGTCCGATCTCGGTGGCCGGATCGATCTGATCGTCGACGGCGGCGCGACGCCGGTCGGTGTTGAATCGACGATCGTTGCCTGCCTCGGTGAAGTAGTGCTGCTGCGGCCCGGCGGCACACCGCGCGAAGCGATCGAGCATGCGCTGGGACGGCCGCTGGCGGACCCGCCCGCCAGCATCGTCGGCGACGGCGATAGGCCGCTCGCGCCCGGCATGCTGGCCTCGCATTATGCGCCGCGGGCGCGATTGCGGCTTAATGCCGAACGCGCCGGGCCTGGCGAAGCGCTGCTGGCCTTCGGCCCGGCGCCCAATGCTGGGACCGCACAGGCGGCGCACGTTTTGAATCTCTCCGCGCGGGGCGACCTGATCGAAGCAGCGGCCAATCTGTTTTCGCATCTGCGCGCGCTCGACGCGAGCGGCGCCAAGACCATCGCCGTAATGCCGATCCCGCACGACAGTCTCGGCGAAGCCATCAATGACCGGCTGGCGCGGGCGGCGAGCCCAAGATGAATTGCCATGGTGAATTACCACGGTGAATTGCAGCGGTGACGGCGTGCTTGCGCGCGGTTAGATCGACTGTCATTTATTATGGCAGGCCGTGTAGCCCAGCCGGACGCACCCAATGCTCGACAAGCCGCCCAGTAAGCCCTCAACGGAAACCGATCCTGCTCTCCTGGCGCGGTTTGCGGCGATCGTCGGCGAGAAGTACGCCGTGACGGATTCCGCGCTGCAGGAGCCTTATCTCGTCGAGATGCGCAATCTATTCCACGGCCGCACGCCGATGGTATTGCGGCCCGGGTCGGTTGCCGAAGTATCGGCGATCCTAAAGCTTGCAAACGATACGGCGACGCCGATTGTGCCCCAGGGCGGCAATACCGGCCTCGTCGGCGGCCAGATCCCCCATCACAACGAGATTGTGCTGTCATTGACCCGGCTCGACCGCATCCGCGAAGTCGACCCGACCTCCAACACCATTACCTGCGAAGCCGGCGTTACCTTGCAGCGCGCGCGGGCGGCCGCGGCCGACGTCGACCGGCTTTATCCGCAATTGCTGCCGTCGGAAGGCACCTGCACCATCGGCGGCAATCTCGCCACCAATGCCGGCGGCACCGCCGCTCTGGCTTACGGCATCGCGCGCTCGCATGCGCTCGGGCTCGAAGTGGTGCTGGCTGACGGCCGCGTTCTCAACAACCTCAACAAGCTGAAAAAGGACAATACTGGTTACGATCTCAAAAACCTGTTCATCGGCGCCGAAGGCACACTCGGCATCATCACCGCGGCGGTGCTGCGCTTGGTGCCCCGACCGCGCGCGGTCGAGACCGCTTTTGCCGCCGTCCCTTCGGCGGAGGCAGCGCTCGAACTTCTAGGTCTGGCGCAAGAACGCGCCGGCAACGACGTCACCAGCTTCGAGATCATGACGCGGCGCGGAATCGAGCTGGTGTTGGAGCATGGCGCCGGCTGCCGTGATCCGCTCGCGGCGCCTTACCCCTGGTACGCGCTGATCGAAATCTCCTCGCAACAGCGCGACGGGACGCGCGAGGTGCTGGAAGAGATTTTGGCGCAGGGCCTCGAACGCGGCCTCGTCGTCGATGCTGCCATCGCCGACAGTCTGGAACAGGCAAAAGCGTTCTGGCGCATCCGCGAAATGTTCGGCGAGGTGCAGCGTTACGCCGGCGGCTCGATCAAGCACGACGTGTCGGTACCGGTGGCTGCGGTGCCGGCCTTCATCGCCGAGGCGAACGCCGCCGTCACGGCCCTCATCCCGGGCGCCCGACCGCTGCCGTTCGGCCATCTCGGCGACGGCAATATCCATTACAATGTCAGCCAGCCGATCGGCGCCAGCCCCGCGGACTTCCTGAGCCGCTGGCACGAGGTCAACGCGGNNCGGATCGATCTCCGCCGAGCACGGCGTCGGCGTGATGAAGCGCGACCTCTTACCGTCGGTGAAAGATCCGGTCGCACTCGATCTGATGCGCAGCCTCAAAGCGCTGCTCGACCCGAACGGTATTCTCAATCCAGGCAAAGTGCTTTAAGGCGCGGTACTTTAGGGCGCGTATTACGGCATCGCCAAGGCCGGCGCGATGTAGGTCTTGTCGACGAATGTATTGTAGTCCGGCTGCGCGGACAGGTTTCCAAGCGCGATCTGCGTGGCCATTGAGACCTTCAGCGCGTCGGCGCTGATATCGACGCTCGGGGGATAAACACCGTCTGCCAGCATGCGCTTGACTGCGGCTTCGACCACCATCGGATCGAGATTCGGGAACTCCGACTTGGCGATCTCGATCGTGCGCGCCTCATTCTTCGGCATAAAGCGCATGGCCAGTTCCAGTCCCTTGACCAGGCGCTGCGCGCTGTCGGGATCGACATCGTTGCGCGCGGCGATGGCCGAGAAAGCATAGGGGCCGTAGAGTTT
This sequence comes from Hyphomicrobiales bacterium, assembly GCA_003164375.1. Taxonomy (GTDB): domain Bacteria; phylum Pseudomonadota; class Alphaproteobacteria; order Rhizobiales; family Xanthobacteraceae; genus BOG-931. Next base: position 21,002 of record PLTE01000334.1, read on the forward strand.
CGGGAATCCAAGCACCACCGTCATGCCCTTGGCGACCACCTGGTCGACGCCCGGTTCGTACATCACCGCCACCTTCGCCTGATGCGCCATGAACGGACCGGGCTCGCTACCGATCGGAACCTGAATCATTTCGACGTCGGTCGTGGCATCCATGCCGTTTTCCTTCAACAGCTTCATCAACAGCGACGTACTGGTCGTCGGCATGGTGCCGGTAACGACCTTTTCACCCTTCAAGTCCTTTGCGCTGGTGAACTTGAAATCGGGCGTCGCCACGATCCAGACGGCGGCGCCGTTGACCACGTTGGCGATAATATGCACCGGCGCGCCCTTGCTGGCCGCGATCGCGACCCATTCCGGCCCATGCAGAGAGAATTCGGCGCTCTTCGATATCACCGCGTTGAGCGCGACGGTCGGCGCGCCTGCGGTCTCCTTGTCGACGTCGAGACCTTGCTGGGTGAAGAAACCCTGGTCGATCGCCACATAGAGCGGCAGATAGAGCATCGACTGGAACGCCTGGGACAGCACTACTTTCTTGCCTTCGGCGAACACCGGTGAGGACGAGGCCAGAATGACGCAAACCAGGAAGGCGCGAACGACACTGCAGAAAATACGCATCTCAGAATCTCCATATGGGGTGAGCGGCAGTCAAACCTGCAGCTGATGAACGGCGCTCGACACTTTCCAGGGGATGAGCAGGCGCTCGACCAGGTCGATGACGTAATAGAGGACGAAACCCACCAGCATGAGAACGAACAGGCCGACCCATACTGTGTTGAGGTCGTAAAAGCTCGACGCGTTGTAGATCAGATGGCCGAGCCCGTGCTGCGATGAGATGAATTCGCCGACCACGGCGCCGACCAGGCCGAAGCCTATATTGATGCGGAAGGTGGCGATGATCGACGGGATGGTGGAGGGAACGACCGCCTTGTAGAAAATCTGATGCTTGGTTGCACCCATCGAAACCAATAGCGCCTGCAAATCCGTGTCGGCATCCTTGGCGGCCTGATAGGCGGCGATCAGCGCGACGATCGCCGTGAGTGAAACGGCGAGCGCGACCTTCGACACGAGGCCTGTGCCGAACCACAGGATGATGATCGGCGCCAGCGCAATCTTCGGCACGCTATTGATCGCGACGATGAACGGTTCCACGAGCCGCGCAACGAAAATCGAATACCACAGCGCCAATCCCGCGATCGATCCGGAGATCGTGCCGATGATGAAGCCGAGGATGGCCTCGAACAGGGTGTAGGAGGTGTCGGACAGCAATTCGCCGTTGCCCGCCATCCGCAGCAACGTCACGTAGATGCCCGACGGCGAACCGAACAGGAAGTCCGAGATCCAACCGATCCGCACGCCGAATTGCCACAGCAGCAACAATAAAGCGACGGCGCCAGTTTGCAGAAGCGCGCGTCCAACGATCGTGTTGAACATAGACCGTTTGCGCGACGCAGGCCGCGGCTGTTGGAGCGCGGCAGATTTTTCGGCCGCGATCACGCTCATGACGCCGTCGTTTCCGGCTGCTTGGCTTCGGTTTGGATGTCGAGTTCGCCGCACAATGTGCGGAAGTAGCCGGCAAAGCGATGGTCGCTCCGCGCGGCGATCGGCGAGTGTTCGGCGATGTCGATATCGTGGACTGTCTTGACGCGCGCCGGCCTGCCGCTCAGCACGACGACCCGCTTGGACAGTGCGACCGCTTCGTCGATGTCGTGTGTCACCAGCACCACGGTCTTGTTGAAAGTCTCCACCGCCTGTTTCAGAACGCCCTCGAGGTAGAGCCTGGTCTGGTAGTCGAGCGCCGAAAACGGCTCATCGAGTAGCAGGATGCCGGGGTCCATGATCAGTGTGCGAATGAGCGCCACGCGCTGGCGCATCCCGCCTGACAAGGTCTTCGGATAGGCGTTTTCAAAGCCGGCAAGACCGAATGCATGGAGGTGTTCGCGCGCACGATCGACGGCGGCACGGCGGTCGACGCCGCGCATTTCGAGCCCAAGCAGCACATTCCCGAGCACCGTACGCCAGGGAAACAACAAGTCCTTTTGCATCATGTAACCGACCTGTCCGCGCAGACTGGGAACCTCTTCGCCGCGATAGACGAGGTTGCCGGCATCCGGTTCGATCAGGCCGGCGATGATGTTGAAGATGGTGGTCTTGCCGCAACCGCTTGGCCCGATGATGCTCACGAAATCCTGTTCGTGGATGTCGAAGTTTAGGCCGTCGAGCACCCTGACCTCGGGACCTTTGCCGGCGAAGGCTTTATGGATATTGCGGACGCTCAGCTGGATCGGGGCGGCGGCCATGTGAGGGGACTCCCTGTCGGAGCCACTTTATGCAATCTGCGTGCCGAGTCCGGCCAGGGGAAAATCCTAGTTGCCCGAAGACGTTGGCGTTTACACGGAGGCCCGGCCGCAAGGTGGATTGAAGGAACGCATTCCCTGAATTAAAAGTGCGCGTGTCTGTGAATGGGCAGGTTCATCATGAAAACAGTCCTCATCGTCGCTATCATGATTGCGTTACTGCCGGCTGCCGCTTACGCGCAAGCGCCGCCAAAGGGTCCGTTGACGATCCGGACCGAGGCCGAGAAGAAGCGGGACGCTGAAATCGATAGGGCTTATAAAGAGGCCCTCAAGCGAGATGCCAGCGTCAAGCAGCCTCCGCCCGATCCTTGGCAAACCATAAGACCCGCTCCCACCGACACGACGAAGCATTGACGTCGTCCGCCCGGCTGTTTCCGCTCACGCTCCGAATAGCCGCGCCGGCGTCTCGACCAGAATGCTCCGGCGCGCCGCTTCGTCCGGGGTCCAGTCGTGAAACAAGTCGAGCAAATGACCGTCGTCGGGCATCACCGCGGCGGCGATCGAAGGATGCGGCCAGTCGCTGCCCCACATCAGCCGCTCGGGATTGGCGCGGACGAGCGCTTCGTGGAGCGGCCGCGCGTCGGCATAATCTGGATATTGCGTCGAACAGCGATAGACGCCTGAGAGCTTGACGTGGACGTGGCCGTCGCCGACCAGCCTGAGCAAGGCCTGGAAATTCGGCTCGCCGACGCCGGCTGCTGCCGGGACCATGCCGAGATGATCGACGATCACCGGCATCTGCCGTGAAATATCGCGCAGCGCCGCGGCCGTGTCCGCGAGCATCCGGTGATCGCAAAAAAACTGCACGACCCAGCCGAGCTCGGCCATGGTGGGCCGAAACGCCTCGAACACATCGAGCCCGACGCCGCGCGTGTAATTCGGCTTCTGCGGAAACAGATGAAAGCGCAAACCCCGCATGCCGCGCCGGTGCCAACCGCGCAACACGTCGGGCTTGATGCGGGTGTCGGTGATGGCGACCCCGCGCAGTCTCTCAGGAAAGCGGTCCAGTGCATCGAGCACCACGCGATTGTCATAGACATGCGCATTGCCCTGGACCACGAGACCGTTGCTGAACCCGAGATGATCGAGAAGCGCGATGAGGCGTTCGACCGGCGCATCGGGTGGCGTATAGCCGCGCCCCGGCTGGTAAGGGAACTTGTCGGACGGGCCGAAGATGTGGAAGTGCGAATCCCAGGCGCCGGGCGGCGGAGGAACCCGCGGCCGGTTCGGTTGCGGCACCGGGCCAGCGATACGGGGAGGTTCGTCGGCGGTATTCATCGTGTCTCAACCCAGCCTGATATTGGCGTCCTTTACGACCCTGTTCCACAGCGCCATTTGGGCCTCGACATAAGCGCCGAATTGTTCCGGCGTATTCGGGTGCGATTCGACATTGAGCTCAGCGAACCGCGCGCTCACTGGCGCTGAAACCAGCGCGGCGTTGACCGCGGCATTGAGCTTGCGGACAATCGTTGACGGCGTAGCGTGCGGGACGAAGATGCCGTTCCAGTCATAGCCCTCAAATCCCGGCAAGCTCTCCGACATGGCCGGAATATCCGGCAGGCTGGCGAGCCGGCCTTCGCCGGTCTGCGCAATGGCCTTCACCTTGCCGCCTCTGATTAAGCCGACCACCGCGGACCCGTTTGAAAAGACGAATTTCACCTGGCCCGCCATCACGTCGGTGACCGCAAGACCGCCGCCGCGATAGGGCACATGATTGATCTTGATGCCGGCCTGGCGCGCGAACAATTCAAGCAAGAGATGCTGCAGCGTGCCGTTGCCCGACGAGGCCATGTCGATGCCGTCCGGCGACGCTTTGGCAAACGCGATGACATCGGCGACGGTGGTCACCGGCACGGACGGCGTGGCGACGAGGATGTTCGCCACCCGCCCGACCAGCACGACGGGATCGAAGTCTCGGCGGTAATCGAACGGCAAATTCGTATAAAGCGATGCGTTCACCGAGAACGCGGTGGCGTCGTGCAAGATCGTGTAGCCGTCGGGGGTGGCTTTGGCGACGGCTTCTTCGCCGATCGTGCCGCCGGCACCGCCGCGATTTTCGATGGCGAATTGCTGGCCGAGATCCTGGCTCAGCCTGGCGTAGAGAATTCGCGCCGTGGTGTCGGCGCCGCCGGCCGGCGGATAAGGCACCATGACTCGCACCGGCCGATCCGGCCAGACTGTTTGCGCCGGCGCGGTTTGCGCTTTGGCGAACGGCACAACCGCGGCCGCGGCAAGCAGTCCGCGTCGCGTGACACCGGCCCCAGCCATTGCTCCCCTCCCCGGCTTTTGCGGCAGCCTAGCACCCCCGCGCGAGGAGAAAACAAGCAACTTGGTCCGCTACGCGGAGAGGTCGAAAAACTCCAACAGCCCGCGGCGGCCGGACGGCGTGATCGATAGCGCGCGGGTGTCGCGGATGCGCTCGATCCACTTCAGCTCGAAGCAGCGCTGCGCCAAGGCGGCACCGACCGCGCCGCCGATATGCGGCCGCCGCTCGGTCCAATCCAGGCAGGGGCGGCAAAACACCCGGCGTTTCTTGTATGCCGAAAGATCGACGCCGAGCTTGCCGAGAAAATCCATGCCGGAGGGTGTCACCTCGCCCGCCTCGTCGCCAAGCACGACGAATTCGTGCGCGCTCATGCGCTCGGCAAGGCCGACGCCGAGCACGCCCGCGATGTGGTCGTAACAGGTGCGGGCATGGCGCAGCTTGTCGTCGAGCTTCGACTTCGGCTGGAAACGCGGCGGCCCGGTGAGCGCCACGTTCATGATGCTTTCCAGCATTTGCGCGACATGCGGACCGGCCAGGCGGTAATAGCGGTGGCGGCCTTGTTTCATGAGCACCACCAGGCGGGCTGAGAACAGCTTGCCGAGATGCCCGCTGGTCGTCTGCGGCGTCACGCCGGCGGCAAAAGCGAGTTCGGTTGCCGTGAGCGCGCGACCGCCGAGCAAGGCGCACAGCATATTCGCGCGCGCCGGATCGCCGACCAGGCTTGCGACTTCGGCGATGTGGGGCGCATTCGGCATGGTTCGACATCCGATTTTCCCCAATATGCGCGAGCGGCGGCGCCATTACCACAGCCGATACTTCGCTCGCGGCCGAAGTAAATCGGGAGGCGAACCGGGCCACGGCGACGAATTCACGGCGACCGACGAGCGAACTGCTAGATCGACTCGCGCGCTAACGAACCTAAAACAACGAAGCCTGGCCGTTCGGCTCTTTGGCTTTTTTCGGCTTTTCTTTCTTGACCGGCGCCTGCTCCGCGGCTTGCGCGGGCACCGGCGCCGCGGCCGTCATCGGCGCGATCAGCGCCGCGGCATCGTTGGCGACGCGGTTGACCGCCGTGCCGACCTCGTAGGCTTCGAGCAAGTTGTCGTCGGTCGGCCTGATCAGGACCGCGGCCACATCGGCCTCGACATTGGCGCAGTCGAGCCACAAATCGAATGCCTCCGGCGGCACGAAGACCGGCATGCGGTCGTGGATCGCCGACAGTGTGCGGTTCGCGCTCGTGGTGATGATGGCGGCGGTGTCGAGCTCTTCGCCGTTCGGTCCTGTCCAGGTCTCCCATAAGCCTGCGAAAGCAAGCGGCGCCGCGTTGCCATCGTCGTCCTTCTTGGCGCACACGAAAAAGGGCCGCTTCGGGCCGCCGGCTTTGCCGCCGGCCTGCCATTCATAAAAGCCATCGGTTGGAATGAGGCAGCGCCGCCGCCGCACGGCGTTGCGGAACGCCGGCTTCTCCAGCACGGATTCGCCACGCGCATTGATGAGAAGTGGAAAGGTTTTTGGGTCTTTAACCCAAGAGGGCAGCAAACCCCAGCGCATCAGCGTAAGCGAGCGCCTGCCGTCGACAAGCCGCACGATCGGGATCGGTTGGGTCGGCGCCACATTATAGCGCGGCGGAAAATTCGGCTGCTCGCCATAGCGAAACAGCGCCCGGATAGCCTCCGGCGTCGAGATGATGACATAGCGTCCGCACATGGCTAAGCAGATATAGGACGAAGTGGAACCGATTTGAATGAACGATAGCGCCCGGACTTATCCGACGCGGCCTTATCTCGCCGTCAGCGCCGCGATATTCCGCGACGGCCGGGTCCTGATCGTGCGCCGGGCGCGGCCCCCGGCCCACGGGCTCTATACGCTGCCGGGCGGCGGCGTCGAGCTCGGCGAGACCTTGGAGCAGGCGGTGATCCGCGAAGTCCGCGAGGAAACCGCGCTAGAGGTCGCGCCGGTCGAGCTGGTCGGCTTTCGCCAAGCCATCGCGCGCGACGACGCCGGTCGCGTCGAGCGGCATTTCGTCATTCTACCGTTCGCAGCGCGCTTTCTCGCCGGCGAGGTTTCGCTCAACGAGGAATTAGCCGAGGCGCAGTGGCTTGTCCCCGCCGATATCGCCGGCCTGAAGACGACGGACGGATTGGCGCAGATCGTTGCCACGGCGGCCGAACGCATGGCCACTGCGCGATGAGCTTCGCCTCAACCATGCCGCGTTCTCATGGCTTCCGTGTCGTCCGCTGCAATATTATGTTGGCGCCGAACATGCTGCGAATTCTCACCGCTCTCGCGCTAACCTGTTGTCTTACCGTGTCTGCAGGTGCCCAGTTCTGGGGCGCGCCGCTTGCGCCTGCGCCCGTGGTCAAGCCCCCGGCTCCGACGAAGCCACCGGCGCAAGCGTCAACGCCGGCCCAGCCATCAGGTCCACCGCAGCGGCCGCCGCAGGAGCAACCTGCGCCCTACGATCGCGACCTGCAGCGGCTATCGGAAATCCTCGGCGCGCTGCATTTCTTGCGCGGTATTTGCAACTCGAACGAAGGCCAGAAGTGGCGCAGCGAGGCGCAAACGCTGATCGATGCCGAAGCGCCAACCGGCGATCGCCACGATGCGATGGTGGCGGGCTTCAACCGCGGCTATCACGGCTTCCAGCAGAGCTATCGGACTTGCACGCCAGCGGCCAACGTCGTCATTCGCCGCTATCTTGAAGAGGGCGCCAAGATCGCCCGCGACATCACCGCCCGCTATGCTAATTAGAGCATGATCCCGAAGAGTGGGGGCCGGTCTTCGGAAAAGATGATGCTGAAACGATAAATCTACCCCGGAAATGAGGTTCCCCCGCCTATTAACCGTCCCTTTAGGTTCGACTTAGCCCGTCGCCGTGCCATGCTAGTTTGACTACCGGTAGGGACATCGCCGGGCTGGCGATAACGAGACAGCAATGAGAATAGCGACGCAAAATCACGTGCTCCGCGAACCATTGGCCGAGCACGAGCAGAAGCAGCTCGCGCTGGGCTATCTGCAGGATGCCTGGACCGAAGCGTCGCACGACGGCGTCGACGGCGACTGCCTAGCGCAGACCGCGCTGTTCTTGGCGCTGGCCGAGTTGATCTCGACCTATGGCGAAGAAGCGGCCGCCCGCTATACCGACAACCTGAGCGCGCGCATTCGCAACGGCGAATTCTCCGTCGAACTGTCGCGCCAATAACGCCTCTAATTCACGCACGTTTCGGGTTGAGAGCGCGCAAGCCGTAGAAGCCGGACAGCACGGCCTCGATGTCGGCGGGAAAAAACGGCTTCTTGAGAAACGCCGCGCCCAAGGCGCGCGCGCGGTCGGCAAGCTCCTCCTGCGGCGTCGACGTCATCATCACCACGTTGACACTGCGTTTCTCGCGCTGGAACTCGGCCAAGGTGTCCATGCCGTTGAAGTTTGGCATGTTGTAATCGAGGAAGACGACGTGGAAATCGCCCTCGCGCACCAGCTTGAGCGCGGCTAAGCCCTCCTCAGCATCGCTCACCTCGAGCGGAAAGCGCGTCGCGGCAAGTGTTTTGCGCACGATGGTTCGCATCGTCGAGGAATCGTCGACCACCAGCACGCGGCTCGGCAGCCGCACCCGCACCGAACGCTCGAGCAGCCACTTCGCTTCTTCCAGCCGCGACGGCTTGCCGGCTAGGCCGTCGGTTTCGAACGATTGCACGGTCGCGCCGGCGGCAAGATGCATCGTGAAGGCAGGCTTTGCCGTGGCGCGGATTGTCGAGGTGACGCGCGTTAATTCCCCCGGCTCCAATGCCTCGTCGAGATAAGCAAGATCGGCGGCTTCGGCAGGGGCGCGACAGCTGGCGGCGTCGGTCGCCTCGATGACCTCAATCGGTACCGTTACGGACGATGACGCGTGCCGGAACAGGTCGCGCAGGCCCTGCTCCGGCGACACCACAAGTGCGCGCAAGGACAACAAGTCTTCGATCATGTGATACCGTTGGATGCCTGGCGCGAATTCCCCACACGCACAGGCTAGGCCGTTGATACTAGATAAGCGCCCGCCGGGCGGCGCAACGACAAGGCAGGTTATATTTCAATAAATCAGAACACCGGCGCCCACCCGGTGATCCCTATTATAGCAAAGATTTGTCACAGTCTGTAAACGCGACAGCCGCCGAGATAAGCCTTGCGGTAACATTGTAGCGGGCTTAGGCATCGACCTATAAAGGCATCGGCATATAAAGGCTTTGACCGCATGAAAGCTGCCCTCCTCCCAGACCGTGGTGTGGTCAAGGTTGCCGGCGACGGCGCCCGGAATTTTCTCCATGGGCTGGTCACTGCCGATATCCTCAAGCTTGCCCCCGGAGCGGCGCGTTTCTGCGCACTCTTGACGCCACAGGGCAAAATCATCGCCGACTTCATAGCGGTCGAGGTGCCCGCGGCGCAGGCTGCAGTCGAAGGCGGCGGCTTTTTTCTCGACATCCCCCGCGCGCTCGGTCCGACGCTCGTCGCCAAACTCAATCTCTACAAATTGCGCGCCAAGGTCACTGTCGAAGATTTATCCGAACGGCTTGGCGTGCTCGCGGCTTGGAACGGAACTTGGGATGGAGCTTGGGACGGCGGCAGGACGACCGGTTACGGCTTGTGTTACGCAGATCCGCGTCTGCTGGCGCTCGGCTTGCGCATAATGATACCGCCGCATGATGCCTCCACCGCCGCGGCCAAGTTTGGCGCGGACCTTGTTACGGCGAGCGAATACGAAGCGCACCGCATTGCGCTCGGCGTGCCACGCGGCGAGGTCGATTTCGGTTACGGCGACGCATTTCCGCATGAAGCCGACATGGACCAGCTCGGCGGCGTCGACTTTACCAAAGGCTGCTATGTCGGCCAGGAGGTGGTGTCACGGATGGAGCATCGCGGCATTGCGCGCACGCGCGCCGTGCCGGTCCGCTACGACGGCGCCGCGCCGCAGGCCGGCGTCGCGGTGATGGCCGGAGCGCAGTCGGTCGGAATTATGGGCTCGGCCGCGCACGGGTGCGGGCTGGCGCTGTTGCGCCTCGACCGCGTCGCCGATGCAATCACGCGCGGTGAGCCGCTGACCGCCGGCGGCGCACCGATCCGCCTGGTCAAACCGGACTGGGCGCGCTTTGCCTTCCCCGGAGACAACAAGGCCGCCGAATGACCGATCTTACTCCCGCCCGGATGCTCGAAGATCCGCCCGTAAAGCGCTGCGCGTGGCCCAAGGAGGATCCCCTCTACATCGCCTATCATGACGAGGAGTGGGGCGTGCCGGAATACGGCGACCGCGCGCTCTATGAAAAACTGGTGCTCGACGGCTTCCAGGCCGGCCTATCGTGGATCATCATTCTGCGTAAACGCGAAAACTTCCGCCGCGCTTTCGACGGTTTCGTGCCGGAAAAAATCGCCCGCTACCGGCCCGCCAAGATCGAGCGGCTGATGGCCGACGCCGGCATCGTGCGCAATCGCGCCAAGATCGAGGGCGCGGTGCTCTCGGCGCGCGCCTGGCTCGACGTCATGGAGAAAGGTCCCGGTTTTTCGCAATTGTTATGGGACTTCGTCGATGGCCGGCCCAAGCGCAACGCCTACCGCTCCAGCAAACAAGTGCCGGCCGAAACCGCGATCTCGCGCGAAATGTCCAAGGAACTCTCGAGCCGCGGCTTCAAATTCTGCGGACCGACCATCGTCTATGCCTTCATGCAGGCCGTTGGCATGGTCAACGATCATCTCGTGACTTGTCATCGCCACGCGGCGTGCACTGCGCTCGGATTGGAAGGCCGTGTCTGAGAAAACGCCGCGCACCCAATCGCGCGGTCGCGCTGGAGCGCGCGCCTGGCAGCGCATGTTGTCGGGGCGCCGGCTCGATCTGCTCGACCCCTCGCCGCTCGATATCGAAATCGAAGACATCGCGCATGGACTCGCTCGGGTGGCGCGCTGGAACGGACAAACCAGCGGCGCCCATATTTATTCGGTGGCGCAGCATTGTCTTCTGGTCGAGGCCTTGGCGCGCGCGCGGGTGCCGCGGCTCGATCGCAGGCTGCGCCTCGCCGTGCTGCTGCATGACGCGCCCGAATATGTGATCGGCGACATGATCTCGCCGTTCAAGGCGGTGATCGGCGACGCCTACAAGGCGGTCGAGCGCCGCTTGTTAACGGCAATCCATCTGCGCTTCGGCCTGCCGGCGCAATCGGCGCCGGACGTAGCGCTTCTGATCAAGGCGGCTGACCGGCAAGCCGCTTATCTCGAAGCGACGTGGCTCGCCGGCTTCGCGGCCGCAGAAGCCAGGCGCTTCTTCGGCCGCCCGCCGAAATTCTCCGCCGCCCTGGAGCGCGATTACTTAAAGCCCTGGCCCGCCGAGGCGGCACAGACACGCTTTGCCGAACGGTTCATCAAGCTCCTCGGCGAATGAGCTGGCGGCAGTGCGCGAAGCCACACTTGCGCCGCCTGCGCTATTTATATCAAAAGAAGCTGGCAATGATCGGCTGATTCCATGATTTACGTCTGCTCCCTCGCGCGCCTGCAAAAAACTATTGACGATACCGGCGCGCGCCACGTCGTGTCGTTGATCGGCGACGAGGCCCGGCTCGAAAGGCCGACGTCGATCGCATCTGAGAACCATCTCTGGCTGCGCCTGCACGATATTTCCGACCCGCTCGACGGCTACATCATGCCGGGCGAAGCTCACGTCGCGGAGCTTCTCGATTTCATCCGCGATTGGGACCGCCGCGCGCCGCTGGTGGTGCATTGCTACATGGGCATCAGCCGCTCGACCGCGAGCGCGTTCGCCGCCGTCTGTGCGCTCAATCCCCGCCGCGACGAGGGCGGCATCGCGCAGGCGTTGCGGCGGGCCTCGCCGACGGCGACGCCGAATATCCGCATTGTCTCGCTCGCCGACCGGCTCCTTGGCCGCGACGGCCGCATGGTCTCAGCGGTCGAAACCATCGGCCGCGGGATCGTCGCCACGGAGGCTGAGCCATTCCGGCTCGATCTAGAGTGATATTTGGTAGGAAGAGGATCACTCTTCCAACGACGGCCGCAATGCCGGCCGCGTCGTCACGATCGGGGTCGGCCGGCTATTGGCGATCGGGGTCGCTTCCGCCGATTCCGGCGAACCGCTGATGAGCTGGGTGCGCGGATTTCGCTGGGAGAAATCGCAATAGGCAAAGCCCAGACCGGAAATCGAACCGCGGAAGCTCTTGTAATCGAGCTTCTGCACGCGAAAGCAAGGCGTGATCGGCAGACCGGACAGATGCGCGCACATCGAGCCGCCATCGACCCTGAGTGTGCCGGCAGGCAATGCCGCGAAGCGGGTCTCGCCCTGCCCGCGAATTTTTATCGTGCCGACGACCGAGCCATCGGGGAACACGCGGCCGACCCCCGCTGTGCCCTCGAAGCAGGTATAGGAGAACAATTTGCCGATCACAAAGGCGCGGGCCTGCTCCGGCCCAAGGTCTTCGGCGAGGGCCGCACCGGTCGCCAATGCCCCGGTAGCCACAAGACCCGCACAGACAACAGCGACGCGCAGCAACATCGAAGACTCCACTCCGGATACTCTTACGCTCAGTGGTTTTAGTCTCAGCACTTCGGCACTAGGCAGTTGGGAGATGTTAACAAGATTTCTTAACCGTCCCCTTACCATAGCGCCCTCGCATCATGGTCTAAATTTGTCGCCAAATTCCAAACCGGTTACCCGATTTTAACCACAATACGCCCGCGCACCTGCCCCTCGACAATGCGCTGGCCCGCCGCGATGACCTCGTCGAGGCCGATTTCACTGACCATGGCCGCGATCTTGGACTGGTCGAGGTCGGTCTCCAGTCGGCGCCAGGCCTCTTGCCGCAACGGCAACGGACACATGACGGAGTCGATACCGAGGAGCGAGACGCCCCGTAGAATGAACGGGGCGACGGAAGTCGGCAAGTCCATTCCGCCGGCGAGTCCACAGGCGGCAACCGCACCGCCATAGCGCGTCATCGACAGCACATTGGCGAGCGTCGTCGAGCCCACGGCGTCGATGCCGCCGGCCCAGCGTTCCTTAGCGAGCGGACGGGCGGGGCCCGACAGTTCCTTGCGATCGAGAATCTCGGTGGCACCGAGACCCTTGAGATAGCTTGCCTCTTCCGGCCGGCCGGTTGAGGCAATGACCGCATAACCGAGCTTGGCAAGAAGCGCGACCGCGACCGAGCCGACCCCGCCGGCGGCGCCAGTCACGACCACCGGACCGCGCCCCGGACCGAGGCCCGCGCGCTCCAGCGCCATCACCGCGAGCATCGCGGTATAGCCGGCGGTGCCGATCGCCATGGCGTCGCGCGAGCTGATGCCGGCCGGTAGCCGCACCAACCAGTCGCCCTTGACCCGCGCCTTTTGCGCCAGGGCGCCGAGATGGGTTTCGCCCAGACCCCAACCGTTGAGGATGACCTTGTCGCCCGGCCGCCAATTCGGATGCGATGAAACTTCCACGGTGCCTGAGAAGTCGACGCCGGCGATCATCGGGAATCGGCGGACCACCGGCGCCTTGCCCGTGACCGCGAGGCCGTCTTTGTAATTCACCGTCGACCATTCGACGCGAACGGTGACGTCCCCGTCCATCAGGTCCTTCTCGTCGAAATCGGCGAGCCGTACCGTCTGGCCGGCCCCCGCTTTGTCGACCACGATTGCCTTGAAGGTCGCCATGCCGATGCTCCTTAAGCCGCCACCGCGGCGATGCGGGCCACCGGCTTCTCCACGATCGGCAGATTAAGCAACGCCGAGATCACGCCGAACAGGATCGCGAGCCACCACACCGGATCGTAGGAACCGCCACGGTCGAACACGATACCGCCGAGCCAGACGCCCAGAAAGCCGCCAACCTGGTGGCTGAAGAAGGCAAAGCCCGCCAGCGTCCCGAGCCACCGCGTGCCGAACAACAGCGCGATAATGCCGTTGGTCGGCGGCACGGTCGAAAGCCACATCAGCCCCATGGTCGCGCCAAACGCAAGGCAGGTAAACGTCGTAATCGGGAACGAAATAAACGCAAAGATCGCAGCGGCCCGGACGAAATAGATGAACGACAGCAAATAACGCTTGGGCATCCGATCGCCAAGCCAGCCGGAGGTGACCGAGCCCACAACATTGAACAGTCCGATCGTCGCCAGCGTCCAGCCGCCGACTTGCGCCGACAAGCCACGATCGATCAAATAAGACGGCATGTGCACCGTGATGAACGCAAGCTGAAAGCCGCAGGTGAAAAACCCGAGCACCAGCAGAATGTACGAGCGGTGCGCGAACGCTTCGCCGAGCGCCTGCCGCAACGATTGCGACGCGGCGCCTCGGGATACCTCGGCCGCCGGCGTTGCCAGAGAGAGCGACAACGGCAGCACGGCGAGCATGCCAAAGGCGAAAATCGTGAGCGTCTGTTGCCAGCCGAACGTGTCCATCAGCGCGACCGCGACCGGCGAGTAAAGAAACTGCCCGAACGAGCCAGCCGCCGTCGCAAAGCCGAACGCGCGCGAGCGTAGCGACGGCGGCAACAGCTTGCCCAGCGCCGGCAGAATGACCATGAACGAACTGCCGGAAAGGCCGAAACCGATCAGCAAACCGGCCGAAATATCGAGCATCGGCGCGCTGCTGGCATACGCCATCCATGCGAGGCCAGTAGCATACATGAGCGCGCCAGCGCACAGCACCCGATTAGCACCGAACCGATCGGCGATGATTCCGGCGAGCGGTTGGCCAATGCCCCACAGCAGGTTCTGTATCGCCAAGGCAAAGGCAAAGACGTCGCGGCCCCAGTGATTGGCGCTCGACAGCGGGGTGAGAAAAAAGCCGAGCGATGAGCGCGGCCCGAATGACATTAGCGCGATCAAGCAGCCGGAGCCTATGATCAGCGCTGGCGTTCGCCAAGCGCCGTTGATGGCACCGCTGCGCTTGGCGTGGTCGTTCATGGCGCCCTCGTCAGACACGGATCGAAATGCCTCGCAGCATAAACGGCCGTCGCTAATCGCCCAAATCAAAATTTCTCTCCCGAGATTGCGCGCCCGTGCTCGCTGCGCAGCCCTGCATTTGCCATATGTCGCCGTAGCGACTATGGATTTCCCGGCTCTCTGTCGTCGACCATGTGCTTTCCCATGTCATTGACCACGTCGCTGCTCCGCCCCGACGCTTTTTTATCGCCGCTCGCAATCGAAGCGGCGGTGACGCGCACGCTCGAAGAAGATCTCGGCCGCGCCGGCGATATTACCTCGATCGCGACGGTGCCGGAGGATACCAACGGCCGCGCCGTTGTCGTGGCGCGCCAAGCGGGCGTCATCGCCGGCCTGCCGCTGGTGGCCGCAGCGTTCCTAAAATTATCGGACGAGCTTGAGGTCGTGCCGCATGCCCGCGACGGAGCCACGATCAAGGCCGGAACCAAGCTGATGACGATTTCCGGCAATGCGCGCGCGATTCTCGGCGCCGAGCGCACGGCGCTCAACTATCTCGGCCATTTGTCGGGCATCGCGAGCGCCACCGCCGAATTCGCCCGACGCATCGCCCATACCAAGGCGCGCGTCGTCTGCACGCGTAAGACCACGCCCGGACTTCGGGCGCTTGAAAAATACGCGGTGCGTTGCGGCGGCGGCTCCAATCACCGCTTCGGCCTCGACGATGCGATACTGATCAAGGACAACCACATTGCGGTTGCCGGCGGCATCAAAGCCGTGCTCACCGGCGCCAAGCAATCGGCCGGCCATCTGGTCAAGATCGAGATCGAGGTCGATTCGCTCGATCAACTCAGGGAAGTGCTCGATGTCGGCCTGGCCGACGTGGTGCTGATCGACAATTTCGATCTTGCCTCGATGCGCGACGCGGTCGCCTTGGTCGCCGGCCGCCTCGTCGTCGAGGCCTCGGGCGGTATCACGCTCGACACCGCAGCCGCGATCGCCGAAACCGGCGTCGACTATTTATCCTCGGGCGCACTGACCCATTCGGTTCAGAACCTCGACGTCGGTCTCGATATCGACATGTGAACGCTAAAGCTTCGCGGTCGGAGCGCTCTTATCGGCCGGCGGCGCGGGCGTTACCGCAGCTTGCGGGCCTCGCATTTCGCCTTCCGAACTCTTGGGTGCGGGTTGCGGATCTTCGCTCAAGACTTCTGGATCCAGCCGCACGCCAACCGCGGCCGGGCCTTTGCCCCAGACCGGCTCGTCGTCGCCATTACCCCAATTGAGCGGCCGATAGAACGTGTGCACACCGAGATGGTAGAGCTTCGCCATCTCATGCACCCAGCTCGGATGCACCCAGTAGGCGTGGTAGTGGGTGGCGTGGGCGACTTCGGCGAGCCAGATTTTGCCGTCGAGCATATCTTTGGCGATGCGCTTGGCCTGCTCCCACATATCCGGCTCGTCGATCTTGTTGAGGTCTTTGTTCTCGCAGGCGAAGGTAAACTGACACGCCAAATGCCGATTGGCGTTCTGATAGACCACGCCGCACACATCGTGCGGATAGACGCCGGAGAATACGCGGTTCATCACCACTTGCGCGACCGCCTCCTGGCCCTTCACCACTTCTCCGCGGGCTTCGAAATAGACCGCGTCGGCAAGGCACTTTTCCGCACGCGCACGAGGCTTGCCCTCGAGCCCAAGCTGCTGCGCGGGGCTCAGCAGCCGGCTGTTGTCCTTGCCGGCGATAGTTCCTCCGTCGCCGATTGCATTGTCGGTGTCTTCGAGCGCGGAAAGCTTCAGGCCGGAATCGGCGGGTGCCACCAAGATTGGCTCCGCTCCCGGCTCCCAGCGCTGCAGGCCTGCCGGCGACCCCATCCTGCCGCTGCCGAAATAAATCTGCCCACTGCGGTCGCCGGCATCGTCGTCGAGGAACGACAGTTCATCGAGCGACGGAGGCCCGTCGTTTGTCTCGCCCGGCGCGGGCAATTCCGGCGGCTTGTCGGCAATCGCCTCGTCGTCGGCCGCAGCGGCGTGCGCGACGGCGTCGTTGCCGGCCGGGCCGGCCGGCGGTGGCGTGGCTGCGTCTTCACGCGCATCTATTTGCACCACGGGCGGCTCCGCGGCGGGCTCATCGGCGCGCTGCTCGGCTTTGTTGAGCGGCGGCGTGACGGCCGGCGCGACAGGCTGCGCCGGCGGCGCGGCGGGTGAAGCGGCCGGCGCACTGATCGGCTGCAACTGCGGCAGGCTCGCCGGATCGGGCGGCGCCGGCGCGACTTTGATCGCCGGCAACCGGTCGCCCTTGTGGGCGCGGTTGACCGACGGATAGTCGATCTGCCGCGCCGGCCGCTCAGTCAGCGGCTCGTCGATTTTCCACGCATAGGCGTCAAGCGAACGCGGATCGAAATTGACGGTTTGAAAAAGCCCGAGCGGCTCAGGTATCGCCGAACCGATCGGACGCGTGTAGCGAAACGTCGCGGCCTCGACGGTGCCGAACGGCGAAGCGATCATATGCCAGTTTGCAGCAGCACTGCCACGCTCACGCGCAATCAGCGCGGCCAGATCCTGATATCCGATCGATGTCGGCATCAGCGCGATAAAGCACGCGCTGAGCCAGAAGCGCGCTGGATAACAGGCGCTCATCACCCGGATACGCAACGCAACCATTACCCCTCACGCCACCCGTACACGCAACACCGCACGCAACACCGCACGCAACGCCCACGTCCTTCAGCAAGCGCGGCCGTAGCGGCGCGAATGCAACAGATTTATTTATTGTCCTGTTAACGTTGCGATGGCGTTAATCGACGCGCGCGCGTCGGCGGCTGGTTCCGCCGCGCCATGCGCCGCCGCCGCCCATCATTGCCTGCAAAGCGAAGCAATTCAGTCGCGCTCCTTGGATTGAGGCGACAACCGAGTGGTATTTCGTTAACCAAAATACAATGCGCGCGCCCGATACTCGCCGCTGGATTTGCAATCATTTCAGCATGGGCGACTTCGCGACTTCCCTGGTTAACGACTGGCAATCCGCCGGCTTTGCCGTTGCGGTGTCGTTGTCGCTCGCACTCGGCGCCGTGATTTGGCGCCTGCAAGTGCGAATGCGCCGGGTGATGGACGCCCTGAACCACATGTCGCAAGGCCTGTGCATGTTCGACAAGTTCAAGCGCATCGTCATCTGCAATCGACAATATATCGAAATGTACAAGCTCTCGCCCGGCGTGGTGAAACCGGGCTGTACGCTGCGCGAACTGATGGAACATCGCAAGAACACCGGGTTGTTCGCCGGCGAAATTGACGAGTTCTGCAAGGGAATCACAGACGGCGTCGCGTCGGGAAAGCCGACACGCTGGCTGATCGCGGCCAATGACGGTCGAACCGTGCATGCCATCAACGCGCCGACCCCTGATGGCGGCTGGGTGGCGACGCATGAGGACATCACCGAGCAACTGCGGCTGCAACAGCAGCGCGACGAAACGGCGGCGCAGCAGCGCCGGCGCAGCACGATCGAGGCGCTCATCGCCGCCTTCCGCGCCCGCATGGCGCCACTGCTCAAGACGTTCGGCGACAATGCCACGGCCATGAAATCGACTGCGAGCACGCTGTCGGCGGCCTCCAATAATGCCTCGCAGCGTGCTGAAAGCGCGGTCGGCGCATCTAGCGAGGCTTCGACCGGCGTGCAGACGGCGGCGATCGCCACCGAGCAATTGTCGAGCTCAATTGCTGAGATCGCGCGTCAGATCGAACAGACTCACGACGTGGTCCGCGTGACGGTCGACGAAGCGCAGGCGACCAGCACCGCAATGACCACTCTCGCCGATACCGCGCAAAAGATCGGCGATATCGTCAAACTGATCCAGGATATCGCCGGGCAGACCAACCTGCTCGCGCTCAACGCTACCATCGAAGCCGCGCGCGCCGGTGAAGCGGGCCGAGGTTTTGCCGTGGTCGCTTCCGAAGTAAAGACGCTGGCGGTGCAAACGGCAAAAGCCACCGAGGCGATCGTTGGCCAAATCCTCGCGGTCCAGGGCTCGACGGCGAGCGCGGTCGACTCGATCCGCCGCATCACGGGACGCATGCAGGAAATCCAGCACTACACGTCCGCGGTCGCCGCCTCGATCGAGCAACAGAACGCCGCGACCGGCAATATCGCGCACAACGTCACCGGTGCCGCGCAGGCGTCCGAGACTGTCACCAAGGCGCTAACCGACGTTGCCGGCGCCGCGATGCAGGCGCTAGTGTCGGCGCGAACCGTACTCGATACCTCGCAGTCGGTGGAAGCCGCCGTCGGCGACCTGCGCAATCAAGTCGAGGAATTCCTCGCCGAAGTCGCGGCTTGATCCCCTGCGCGCGTTCCTCGCGGCTTATTCAAGCCGCTTTGCTTTCGGATGCGGGCACAACGTCTTTCACGGCGCCCTTCCAGCCATTCGCGGTCACGTCGAAAACTATTCCCTCTGGCGTCTTGTATTTGACCTCATAGAAGACGTTAGGATTCTTTTCGAACCGCCCCGTCATGTAGGACCCACCGGCGTCTTTGATCTTGCGATCCATCTCTTCGACGTCGTCGACCCACATCCCGAAATGGATAATACCCTCGTAACCCTTCTGATTTTCAAAACCGGGCACCGGCTCTTCCGCGAAATTGAGTAGCGCCACGTTCATCACGCCATCGGTCAAATAAACGCCACGCATCGCGCTGCCGGCCCGCGTCATTCCGAACGCCTGTTCGAAGAACTTTGCCGCTTTCTCGGGGTCATTGACCGCGATCGCGAGGTGTCGAAGTTTTGCCATGGCCGATCTCTCCTTTTGGTTCGCGGCGTCGCGCAGAGTCATTGGACGGCGCATGTCGGCACGCTAACGTGGACGGCGCCGCGGTGCAATTACGTGAAGGCCGGAGCCGCCCATTGGCGTGTGGCGCCGCTAAATCAGGCAGCATGTGCTCAGAAATACAGATTGACCGGCGGGCCCGGCGCGGCTGAGATTCCTCTTGCCACAGTGTGAGGAAGTTCCATGCTCGCCCGCTTCGTCGGTGCACTGATCGCTGCTGTACTGACGATGACCTCGGCCAACGCCGCGTGGCCGGAGCGCCCCGTCACGCTGGTCGTTCCATTCGCCCCCGGCGGGATTACCGACACACTCGCCCGCATCACGGCCGAGCGGCTTCAGTCCGCGCTAGGTCAAGCCTTCGTCGTGGAGAACCAAGCTGGCGCGGCCGGAATCATCGCGACGGAGCACGTCGCCCGCGCGCAGCCGGATGGCTATACGCTGCTCTTCTCCACCATCACGCAGATTGCCATCGCGCCGTTCACCAGCAAGATTGCCTACGATCCGATCCAGGATTTCAAGCCAGTGTCGATCGTCGCCACGAGTCCCTTCGTGCTGACTACGAACGCAGAGTTTCCGCCGAAAACGCTCACGGAACTGATGAGCTACGTGAAGGATCGCCCAGCACAGTTCACCTACGGCACGGCAGGCGCTGGAAGCCTCTCCCATATCTCGGCGGCGCTGTTTCTCAAGCGCGCCGGGCTCGACATGACAATGGTGCCCTATCGCGGTCTGGCTCCCGCCTTCGACGATCTGCTGGGCGGCAGCGTGCAACTGGTCTCGGCTACGCCGGTCGAACTGCGGCCATTTCTACACTCGGATAAAATTCGGCTGCTGGCGACGAGCGGCTCGGTGCGATCGGCAAGCCTTCCCGACGTTCCCGCAATCGCGGAGACGTTTCCGGGTCATGAGGTAACCACCTGGAATGGGATCCTTGTTCCAGCCAAGACGCCTGAAGTCGTCATCGACACATTGGCGCGCGAAATTCTAAAGGCAGAAAAGGATAAAGAGTTCACCGGACGCTTGGAGCAAATAGGCGTAGATCCGGCCGCCGTGACGCCCAACCAATTTGGGGCGCGGATTGCCGCCGACGTTGAATACTGGCGCAAGGTCNNTCATACCCGAAATGGGACTGCAGGCCCAATAGCGTCGTCCGACGCATAAGCGGGTGAACACTCCAAAATGAGCAAGACCGGGCGCGTGATCATCGTTGGAGCGGGGCCAGTGGGGATCGTGTGCGCGCTGGCGCTGAGCAAGCGTGGCATTCCCGTAACGGTATTCGAGCAAGAAGCGTCGCCCGTGAAAGACCAGCGGGCGGCGTCGATTCACCCGCCGACGCTTGCGATGCTGGACGAGATCGGTATAACGTCCCGCATCCTTGACAAGGGTTTCATCTCGGCCAAATACCGCTTCCACGATCGCGTCGACAGCAGCGTCGTGGCGGAATTCGATCTTGACCGGATGCGCGACGAATTCCGCTTTCCGTTCGTCTTGCAGTACGAACAGTACAAACTCACGGCGGCAATCTACCGGGAATACGCCGACGGCTCAGACTTTGACGTCCGCTTCAGTCACAGGGTTTCATCGCTGTCGCAGGACGCCAGCGGCGTTACCGTCGAGGTGGCGTCACCCGGCGGAGCCAAGGTCTACCGCGCGGACTTCGTTGTCGGCTGCGACGGCGGCAGGAGCACGGTGCGGAAATTGGCGAATATCGAATTCAAGGGATTTCGCTATCCGGAACAATTCATCAAAATCGCGACCAGTTTCGACTTTGCCGAGGTAAATCCACATCTGGTTTTTCGCAACTATTTCTCCGACCCCGACGAGTGGTGCAACTTGTTCAAGGTACGCGGCGAGAAAGATCCCGGCCTATGGCGCGCGATTTTTCCGATGCAGCCGGACGAAGCGGAAGAGACCGCGCTGCAGCCTGATCGTATCGAGGAACGCCTACAGCGTTTCTTTCCCAAACGCGGCCGCTACGACATCGAATATGTGAGTGTTTATAACGTCGCGCAGTGCGTCGCGGCGACGTTCCGCAAAGGCCGCGTCCTGCTCGCCGGCGACAGCGCGCATGTGAACAATCCAATCGGCGGCATGGGTATGAACGGCGGCATACACGACGCGCTCAATCTCGCGGAGAAGCTCGCAGCGGTCGTTCACGGTGCGGCGGGCGACGAAACCCTCGATCGCTATGACCGTCAGCGCCGATATGCGGCCGAGACTTACGTGCAAACCCAGACGATCGCCAACAAGCGATTGATGGAAGAGCGAGATCCCACGGTGCGTTCGAGGAATTTCGACGAGCTCAGGCGTACGGCGGAGGATCCCGAGCGCGCCAAGGCCTATATGCGCCGGGCTTCGCTGTGGGAAAGCCTCAACAGCGCCGCCGCTATCACGTAGAGGCTGGGCCTTAGCTCTCCGATCCCAAAACCTTGCCGAGCGCCGCCTGTGCCGCGGCGAGCCGCGCGATCGGCACGCGGAACGGCGAGCATGATACGTAATCGAGCCCGACCTCATGGCAGAACGCCACTGAAGCTGGATCGCCGCCGTGCTCGCCGCAAATCCCGAGCTTGATTTTCGGCCGCACCTTGCGGCCCCGCTCGGTCGCTATGCGGATAAGTTCGCCGACGCCTTCGCGGTCGATCGACACGAACGGGTCGGCCGGCAATATGCCTTTCGCGGTGTAGATGCCGAGAAAGCTCGCGGCGTCGTCACGGCTGATGCCGAACGCGGTTTGCGTCAGATCGTTGGTGCCGAACGAGAAGAACTCCGCCGTCGCGGCGATCTCGCCGGCTTTGAGCGCCGCGCGCGGCAGTTCGATCATGGTGCCGACCTGATAAGTGAGCTTGCTCTTGGTCTCGGCGGCGACCTTCTCGGCCATGGCGTCGATTCGTTCCTTGATGATATCGAGCTCGATCTTGCTGGCGATCAGCGGCACCATGATTTCCGGCGCGACCGGCTTGCCGGTATCGCGAGCGACTTGGGCGGCCGCCTCGAAGATGGCGCGCGCCTGCATTTCCGCGATCTCGGGGTAAGCGATGGCGAGGCGGCAGCCGCGAAAGCCGAGCATCGGATTGAATTCATGCAGCTCGCGCGCGCGATTGGCGAGTTTTTGCGGATCGGCACCCATGGCCGCCGCCACTTCGGCGATCTCTTCTTCCGTGTGCGGCAAAAACTCGTGTAGCGGCGGATCGAGAAGCCTAATCGTCACCGGCAGGCCGCCCATGATCGAAAATAGCTCGACGAAGTCAGACCGCTGCATCGGCAAAAGCTTGGCAAGCGCTGCGCGGCGAGATTTCTCGTCGTCGGCGAGAATCATCTCGCGCACTGCGCGGATGCGGTCTTCGTCGAAGAACATATGCTCGGTGCGACAAAGCCCGATGCCTTCGGCGCCGAATTTAATCGCCGCGCGGGCGTCCGCCGGCGTGTCGGCATTGGCGCGCACCTTGAGTTTGCGCACCGTGTCGGCCCATTCCATGACAGTGGCAAATTCGCCGGCGAGCGCCGGCTCGAGCATCGCCACTCTGCCGGCCAGCACCTGACCGGTCGAGCCGTCGATGGTGAGCGTGTCGCCTTTCTTCAGCGTGACGCCGCCGGCCGTCATGGTCTGCGTGCGATAATCGACCCGCAGCGAGCCCGCGCCGGACACACAGGGCTTGCCCATGCCGCGCGCCACCACTGCCGCATGCGAGGTCATGCCGCCGCGGGTGGTCAAAATGCCTTCGGCGGCGTGCATGCCGTGAATGTCTTCGGGCGAGGTTTCGATCCGCACCAGGATTACCTTGCGGTCCTGGCTCTTGAGCGTTTCGGCATCTTCCGACGAGAACACGATCTCGCCGCAAGCAGCTCCGGGGGACGCCGGCAGGCCGGTGGCGATGATCTTGCGTTCGGCATTGGGATCGATGGTCGGATGCAAGAGCTGATCGAGCGCTGCAGGATCGACCCGGCCCACCGCCTCCTCTTTTGTGATCAGCTTCTCCTGCGCCAATTCGACGGCGATGCGCAGCGCGGCGAGCGCCGTACGCTTGCCGTTCCTCGTCTGCAGCATCCAGAGCTTGCCCTGCTCGACGGTGAATTCGAGATCCTGCATGTCGCGGTAATGCCGTTCGAGCTTGGCGTGGATCCGCTCGAGCTCGGCGAAGGCGTTCGGTAGCGCCGCCTCCATCGAGGGTTTGTCGGAGCCCGCCTCCTTGCGCGCGGCTTCGGTGATCTCCTGCGGCGTGCGGATGCCGGCGACCACGTCCTCACCCTGCGCATTGATCAAAAACTCGCCGTAGAGCTTCTTTTCGCCGGTCGACGGATTGCGCGTGAATGCGACGCCGGTGGCCGACGTGTCGCCCATATTGCCGAACACCATGGCCTGGACGTTGACGGCGGTGCCCCATTCGGCGGGAATGTCGTTCAGGCGGCGATAGGTGATGGCGCGCNNTCCTGCGGAAACGGCTTGCCGGTCTCCTCCTCAACCCGCTGTTTGTAGCGGGCGACAACTTGTTGCAGATCGTCGGCATCAAGATCGGTGTCGAGCGTGTAGCCGTTCTTGTCCTTATGCTCGTCGAGAATTTCCTCGAAATGATGGTGGCCGATGCCGAGGACGACGTCGGAATACATGGTGATAAAGCGCCGATAGCTGTCGCGGGCAAAACGCGGATCGCCGGACTTTGCCGCCAGCGCCTCCACCGTCACGTCGTTGAGCCCGAGATTGAGCACGGTATCGAGCATGCCCGGCATCGACGCGCGCGCGCCGGAGCGCACCGAAACCAGCA
>PLTE01000207.1 GCA_003164375.1 Hyphomicrobiales bacterium
GTGGTGGGTCTCGTCGTTCCAACCGGCTATTCGTTCAATCTCGACGGCACCTGTCTTTATCTCGCGACCGCGACCGTGTTCCTCGCGCAAGCCACCAACACGCCGCTCGATATCTGGCACCAGATCGGCCTCCTGCTCATTCTCTTGGTGACCTCGAAGGGTGCGGCGGGGATCGCCGGTGCGGCCTTTGTGGTGCTGGCGGCGACGCTCGGGGCCGAGAGCAGCATTCCGGTCGCGAGCGTGGCGCTGGTGCTCGGCATTCACCGCCTGATGTCGCAGGGACTGACCCCCACCAATCTCATCGGCAACACGATGGCGACTATCGTGATGGCCAAGTGGGAAGGCGCGCTCGATGAGAAGGCCTTGCATCGCGAGCTCGATGCGGGCGACTGAGCTCGGATGAGATTAAGAAACCGACTGGGAGAACGACCTATGCACGCACAGCGGCGGCGCTTCATGATCGCTGGCCTGATGCTGGCTACGCTGGCCGGACTGACGCACCCGGCACAAGCACAAGCAGAACAGGCTTATCCCACCCGTCCGGTCCGCATCATTACCGATTCCGCCCCGGGCGGCTCAATCGACGTACCGACCCGGATCATCGCCGAAAGTTTGAGCCGGCTGTGGGGCCAGCAGGCCGTGGTCATCAACCAGCCGGGCGCCGGCGGCGCGATTGCCGTCCGCACCGTCACTGCGGCGGCGCCCGACGGCTATACGCTCGGCGTGGCGGGGGTCTCCGCTTTCGTGGCGTTACCCGGAACGGCGGATAATCTGCCGATCCAAGTGCCGCGCGATGTGACGCCGGTCGGCTATGTCGGCGGCGCGCCGATGTTCATCACGGCGGCGCCGTGGCTCCACGTGAAAACGCTGCCGGAACTGATTGCGCTTGCGAAACAGAAGCCGGGAGAACTGTCGTTCGGCGTCAATGGCATCGGCCGCTTGACGCATCTCACCGGCGAATTGTTGCAAAGCCGGGCTGGCATCAAGCTGTTGATGGTGCCCTACTCCGGCGGCACCGCGCAAATACTCACCGACATGATGGGCCAACGCGTCGCGCTGGTGTTCGACGCCTATTCCGGCATTAACGGCGCCGTCGACGCCAAGAACGCGGTGCCGCTCGCGGTCGCATCGGCCAAGCGTCTTGCGGTGTCGCCCGAGCTGCCGACGGTCGCCGAGACGCTGCCCGGTTTCGAGGCCGTTGGCTGGCAGGCGCTGATCGCGCCGGCCGGAACGCCCGACGCCATCGTGGCGAAACTCAACGCCGATCTGATCAAGGCGATGAGCGATCCCGACGCCAAGAAGCGGCTCGGAGAACTTGGCCGCGACGACCGTGCGATGTCACCTCAAGAAACCTTGACGTTCATCCAGGGCGAGCAAGCGAAATGGGCGCCGATCGTCCAGCAGATCGCCGGCGTGCACTGAGGCATGTGCTCATAAATCGCGGTGGGGCGGCGAATGGTTGATGTCCGCTTTACCCCCGAAAGCTGCCGCGAAAGCCGTATGCCGGCGGGTCCGCTATGGGCCGATCGCCGACAAGGGGTCGCGGGCGAGAAAGAGCGTGCTTTCTATTCGTGTGTCAGCCCACTCGCACAGGGGCCGGCGAAACGCGCCCCTGTTGAATTACTTCCGCTTTGGCAACACCAGCGCTGCCGTCAATTCGGCGATATGTACGGCTGGGGCATGAATGAATTGTCGTATTGCTGTATCAGCATCTGCTGGCTGTTGTTGAAAGAGTCGATACTGTCTTGGGACGGGCCCGACGGGGGCGGCGGAGACGAAGACGAAGCATCATTAGATGACGGTCCGTCGCAGTCGTTGCACGATCCAAACCGATCTGACCTCTCCAATTCCTTGACGGCATGTGTGTACTTCCAGCCGCGCTGCATCATGCAGGTACGATAGCGGGCCGATATCGCTGTGAGCTGCACTCCGACCTGAGCGTCGCAGACGTGTCTGTCGCGACCGACCTGGTCGTCCATCGCCGCGTCGGGGAGCGGGGACTTGCCGACATAGTCGAAAATAAACCGGTACTGGTAATTGGCGGCTGCGTAGACCGGCGAAACGGCGCAAATGCCAGCAAGCAGCACGACGATTTTTATCACTGACAATCTCATCGCGAACCTCAAATACATAAATCTTGGTCGAGGTCGCACGAGCGGCAGTTCATCACGCGGGAATTAAAAATCGTTCACGTGCCTGTCGTCGAATATCCCTCGCGCCTTGAATCCCGTATAAGGCCGCAGACGGGGTCAGATTATAGGCGAGCACGTGCAGGGCTTCGGTGGCGACCGTCGGCAGGCGCTGCATAAAGAAGTGAGCTGCGCCCATCCTGATCTTCAGCGTACCGAACGGATGCTTCAGCCCACGACCTGCGGGGTCAGCTCCCGCCATCTCCACGCGGCTAGTTGCTGGGCTTTGCCTTGTGCGCAAGCTGCTCGGCTTCAGCGATCTCGGCCGGGGTCATATGCCGCGCGGCAATGTCCCTGTTGCTTTCCGCGTGTTGATCGCCGGCCAGCATTGCCAGGCTGAACCATGCATAGGCGTGGACATAGTCGCGCGGGACGCCTCGACCCTCTGCGTAGATTTCGCCGAGGGTGTTCTCGGCGTCCGCGTTGCCGTGCTCGGCGGCCTTGCGATACCACGTCAGCGCCTCGGCAGTGTCCGGCGCCACGCCTTTGCCGCTCATATACCTGTCGCCGAGCGTTTGCTCGGCCACGGCGAACCCTTGTTCGGCGGATTTGCGGATCCAATTGACGGCCTCCGCCGGGTCCTGCGGAACGCCGTAGCCGTGATCGTACAGGCGCGCGAAATTTAGTTGAGCCAAGGCGTAACCTCGTTCGGCCGCCTTCCGGTACCACTTCGCCGCCGCATCATAATCTCGCGGCGCGCCGTTACCGTCTTCGTAAGCCAGCCCAAGAAGGTTTTGCGCGGGAGCATAACCCTGCTCAGCGGACTTGATGGACCATTGCAGCCCTTCAGTCTCGTTTCGCGGCACGCCCTGGCCCTTGTTGAGCATGACGGCGAGATTGTACTGGGCAACCGGGGCGCCCTGTTCGGCCGCCTTGCGAAACCACCTCGCAGCCTCCGCAGCGTCCTGCGTGACGCCCTGCCCGACAAAATACATGACACCGAGATTATATTGCGCGTCGGCGTTGCCCTGTCCGGCGGCCTTGCCGAACCATTTCGCCGCCTCGACATAGTCTTGCGCGACCCCCTGCGCTTCGCCGTACATTACGCCGAGATTGTATTGCGCGTCGGCGTCGCCCTGGTTGGCCGCCTTGACGTACCACTTCACCGCTTCGGTGTAATTCTGCGCGACGCCCTGACCTTCGGCATACATCAACGCGAGATCGTATTGAGCACTGCTGTCGCCCTGTTCGGCAGCCATGCGATACCACTTCAGCGCGTCGGCATCGCTTTGAGCAACGCCCCGGCCTTCATCGTACATGCTCCCTAGTATGTATTGCGCCTGGGCGTTGCCTTGATCGGCAAGCTGGCGGAGGAGCGGCAGCGCCGTTGCGTAGTCGCCCTTCTCATCCGCCGCAATGGCATCCTCCAAAGGCCCCGCCAGCACGGGTGCTGCAAGACTCAACGTCAGCAGGACCAGGGCGGCGCATCCAAACACGGCCTTGATCGATCGCGGCATCGGTTCGTCCAGACGTTCGCCGCGCGGCGGCGGCGCTAGCTCGGTTTGGGGTGTGTCGCCTGGCGCTTCGTTTGGGTTCACGAGCAAAGTACCGATCCGATTTCGCCCGTTGACATCCAACCAAGCTATCACAAGCCATTGGCGATGACGGAAGATTCCCGATGTCTGCTGGGTTCACGACCGACGGATTTGCCCGGCCTGCGGCATATCGGTAGAGCCCCGATCGCGTCACGCGAGCGGCGGCTGTCGAGGTCGGCGATAGGCCACAAGCGGCTGCGAGGCTGAGCGCACTTACTTCGCAAGCGGACGGCGTAAGCTTGTCCGCTTCGGTCAATCGCCACCTTGGCGGTCACCGGCTGGCGCGGCAGCCACACCACCAACACCAGACATCCGGTCGCAACGCAAAATCTGCCGTTCAGGGCCATTAGCTGCCACGACGGTGTCGTGCCGGGACATCTGTTTTGCCCTCAACAGCGGACATGGGCTGCGTGCTTATGAATCGGCGCCCCTCGTGAGCCGCTACTCAGCCTAAATTCCCAAGACGCCGAATTCGGTGAAGGCGATGTCGCCGATGCCGGGCTGCATCGGCCCTTTGAAATAGCGCGGCAGAATGCCGGGCAGGAACGTGCCGACGAGCCCCGGCACCGGACCATTCGAACCGATGACGACGAAGAAGCTGCCGCGCATCGCGAGGCGGCGACCGAGCGGGCCCGCGAAACGGACGAAATCTTCGACGCCGCGGCAATAAATCAGATGCGCACACGGCAGAAAGCCACGCGCCAACCGCCTGCGGAAGACGAAGGGATAGGCGCCGTCGGACGTCTCGCACCACAGGCTGATGCAGTCTTGGTCGGCATGCGCCAGCAACAGGTCTTGATCGCTGGCATCGCGTTTGATCGACGGCTGTTGCCGCGCGTCGAGAATTCTCACGCCGGCTTCGCCCGACAGTATGTTAAACAGCGGAACGGCGACGAAGCTGCCGTTGCAATAGCGCGAGAAGCCGAGCGCTTCGATGATCGGCTCGACGTCCGGCGCCGGTGAAATGTCGAGATAAGTGACGTCCTCATGCATCAGCGCCTTGGCAAAAAGCAGCCCGGCAAAGGCGCGGTATGGCTTCTCGACATACCAAGCGCACGGATTGCAGCGCACGATCTGCGTGTCGCCCGAGCGGACCGTGGCAAAGATCGTCAGGATCAGTCCGACCGCCCTGCCGTGGCATTCCATCAGGTAGCCGTATTTCGGCAGGCCTCGCGGCGATTGGTGATTGCCGAGATGCTGTAGCGCGCGCAGCCACGTCTCACGCCCCTGCCGCGGGAAGCCGCGCGCCAACAGCGTGACCGCAGGCGCGATGTCCGCGTCCGCGATTTCACGGAAGCTGATGTTCGGCTCTGGCAAATCCATTTGCGTATCTAACGAGTTTCGCTCCGGCTCGACGGCGGAAGCGAAGCTACGGCACCAATCAACACCAGGCCATGTACGAGACAAGCAGGACAAAATTAACGATAATGAACGGTCCCCGCCGTCAGCCTTTCTCGTCGCAGGCCCAGGCGCGCACCACGCAATCGCGGCCGCCGAATTCGACGCAGCGCTGCATCGAAGCGTTCTCGGCCTTGCCGAGGTGCGAATTGATCGCCCAGCCGAACGAGCCGCAAGGATTCTTGGCATCGACCGCCATCGCCGCGCAGCCGCGCCGAACCACGCCGACGACCTTGCACTGCCCGCCAGAGCATTTGTTCAATGCCGCAGCACGCGCGTCGCTCTCATGGCGATAGTCGAAACCGTAGCCATAGGCACCGCAGGCCCCGACGGCGAGGGCGCCTGCCGCCTGGGCGGTGGCAATGGCGAGGATCAGAAGGACAAAGCCGGCGACGCCAAGCGCCAGATTGCGCAGGAATTTGAGCATGGAAAGCCCCTCCCCCAGAGGCGCTCAAAGCTACCGGGGAAGGGTTTCGAGTTGGTGAATAGGCAGCGCCGGCGCGGCCGGGAATTCAGGGCTTTTCTCCGACCCGGCCTTGACCGCTTGCCGGGCTCCCGGCGGCGCTCACTACCCGCCACATTGAGCGATGCGCATGCGCCGGTAATCGCGTTCGGCAGCGACGGCACCCGGGTCGGCGGTCAAGCACCAGCCGTAGTGTTTCGCATAATTGAGGTGCCAGCGACCGTCGAAACCTCTGAAACACGACAAGGTCGAGAGTACTTGGGCTTCATGGACCGCGAGTTGCGCGTATTGGGCGCAGTAGGCGGGATCCGCGGCGTAGGACGTGCCGGGGATGGCGGATATGGCTGCCGTCACCGACAGGACGGCTAAACTGGGAACGGCGATCTTCCTGAAACTCACCCTCATGGCATTCTCCTCTCTGTTGTTTTGCGGCCCATCCTCGATCAAGACGGGATGACGGTCGGACGGCGCCGCAGGGGACTGCAGCGCGTAGCGGCCGTTGCATGATTGTTGCGCGAACGCATTCGTCACGGGCTCGATTACCGAGGACGACAAACTAAAAATCCGACGATCTCGCCCCTGGCATTATCATTTCAACATTGGCAATGATCGGAACGACAGTTTAAATCGGCGCGTAATATTGCTAATGCTGTCGTCAACGAGGATGCAACCGATCCCGCCGCTCGCTACTTTAACCGTCAATTGCAGCCCGTCAAATTGATCGTAGGGTCTTGCCGCCGAAACCGCGAGGCGGCCCGTGAGGACGGTGCTGTTTCATTGAAATCAGCCCGCGCCTCAGGTCCGCTCGAGCTCCGCCTTGACCGCTTCGAGCGCCTCCGGCGTATCGACATCGGTCAGCGCCGCGGTGCCGGCAAGCGGCACTTCGACCACGGCTTCGGGGTAGCGGCCGATCAGGTAACGCGCTCCGATGTCGCCCTCGACTGTCATGAGGTCGGCGAAAAATCGGCGCGACCAGGCCACCGGATTGCCGCGCTTGCCGTCGATGGTCGGCACCGCGACGAGCGCGCCTTTGTCGGGATCGAGCGCGCCGATCAAGCGGTCGATCATAGGGGCATCGACTTGGGGCATGTCGCCCAAGCAAACAATGGCGCCATCCACCTCCGCCCCGAGCGCGGCGATGCCGGTCTTGAGCGAGGTGCCCAAACCCTCGGCGAAATTCGGATTGTGCACGAATTTGACCGGCAGGCTCGAAAGCGCCGACTCGACGCGCTCGCGCTGATGTCCGGTGACCACGACCACCGGCCGCGCCCGCGATTTCAGCGCTTCGTCAACCGCGATGCGAATGAGCGGCCGGCCGCCGATCTCGGCTAGTAATTTGTTCGGGCCGCCCATGCGGCTCGACCGCCCGGCGCCAAGTACGATCGCTGCGATGGAACGCGCGGGCTTAAGCGGCTCATCGCGCGGCTGCGGCCGGGTGACGATTTCCATCAAGAGGCCGCCGACGCCGAGGCC
Source organism: Hyphomicrobiales bacterium (assembly GCA_003164375.1). Taxonomy (GTDB): domain Bacteria; phylum Pseudomonadota; class Alphaproteobacteria; order Rhizobiales; family Xanthobacteraceae; genus BOG-931. The sequence goes on from PLTE01000207.1 coordinate 7,059, forward strand.
GGTAATGTCCTCGCGCGGTACTTTCAGCCCGGCAAGAAGCCGCATCAGGATCCAGTCGAAGCCGTTTTCCTTAGGACTCCTCGCACAGCCGGGCGCACCGATCACCGGGCGGCTGCCGGCGTCGCCGATCATCAACAGATTGCCGGGATCGACCGGCATGCCCAATCGTTCGATCCGCCCGCCGCAAGCCTCGATCGCGGCTGGAATGACATCGCGGCGGTCGACGATGGCCGAGGCGCCGATTACCAAAAGAATGTCACAGCCCGCCTCGAGCGCCGCCGCAATATCGGCGGCAAGCCTATCGACATCGTGCGGGCAACGCGTTTCGCCGGCGATGCGGCCGCCGATATGCGCCATGCGATCCGCGGTCACGGCCGAAGTCTTCGCAATGATGCTGGGCTTCAGCTCCACGCTGACCGTCTGGATCAGCCGGGCGCTCAGCGGCCGGAACGGGTGAACGACAATGGCCGCCCCCCCGCCCGCCGCAACACAGCGGGCAAGAACGGCTCGGGGTACTGCGAATGGGATGATCTTGACCGTCGCCACCATGCGCCCGGTCTCGACCGGAGCCAGTAGCGGAAAGGTTGCGAGCGTTACGTCCTCGGTTACCGCGTTCAGCGCATCGATCGCCGCCGGCCGAAAGGACAACAATCCCGGACGACTGGCGAAGAGATTGACCCGGCCTGTCCCGGCAGCGCCCTCGACAACACCTTGGGATTTAACCGCGCCAGCCACCCGCCGGGCCGCTTCGTCTTCTTCGATATCGCCTGCGTCGAGTTGCGCGACCGTTACTTCGGCGACGCCGGCTTCGGCCAGAGCCGCCAGCTCCGCCGGTCCCAATATCTGGCCCTTTTTGAACGTAATACCGTCCCGCCGAAGGGAATGAGCCAGTATGCCGCCGACCGCCTGCGCAAGCGGCATCCTCCCGAATCTCAAACCCTGACTTCCTGCAGCGTGCGTCCATGACGGGCGGCGACGATCTCGGCCATGATCGATACTGCGATCTCGCCCGGTGACAACGCGCCGATGGGCAGCCCGATGGGTGCGCGAATACGGGAAATCGCCGCATCGTCAAAACCCTCCGCAGTGAGTCTCTCGATCCGGCGGCCATGGGTTTTTCTGCTGCCGAGCGCCCCGACATAGAAGGCGCTCGATCGTAGAGCCACGATCAAAGCCGGGTCGTCCAGCTTGGGATCATGGGTCAGGGTGACAATGGCAGTCGCCGAATCGGGCGACAAAGCGGTCACCGCCTTGTCCGGCCAGTCGTGCGACAGCCCGACATCGGGAAAGCGCTCGGCGCTGGCGAAGGCGGCGCGGGGATCGACGACGGTGACGGCGAAATCCGCCAGCCGGGCGAGCGGCACCAGCTTCTGCGCGATATGAACGGCGCCGACGACGATCAGACGCGGGGTCGGCCGGAAGACATGGGTGAAGATCTCGCCGTTGCCTGCCGGTTCGACGCCTGTACGGGCACCGGCTGCATCGGCCAGATGCTGCGCCCCGGTGCCCAGTTCAGTCACCAGCGCAACCGTGCGCCGTTCCCGCCGGGCGGCAACCAGCGCGTCGAGGGTCGCGCGTCTCACGAAGCCGTCACCGGCTCGACATAAATCCGGACGGTTCCGCCGCAAGCCAGACCGACAGCCCAGGCCTCGCCGTCGGAAACGCCGAAGGTGAGAAGGCGCGGCTTTCCGTCGGCCATTGCCGCCTGCCCGGCCTCGACCACCGCGCCTTCGACGCAGCCGCCGCTGACCGACCCTTCGAACCGTCCGTCGCCCGATATCGCCATTTGCGACCCGACCGGTCGCGGCGACGAGCCCCAGGTTTGCACAACCGTCGCCAAGGCCACGGGCTGTCCAGTGTCAAGCCAACCGGCTGCGCGATCCAGCACGGCAAGCACGTCGTCGTTTTCGGGTAGAACCGTCATGGCTCAATTATGCCCCAGGACCGCGTGCGGCTCATAAACCTCTTCCAGCCGCCCGATCTCGTCGGCGTCCAGCGACAGAGACAAGGCCGCCACCGCGTCCTCCAGGTGATNNGAGGCGCCGACGATCGGCGCGGTGATATAGGATTTGGACAGCATCCAGGCGAGCGCCACCTGAGCCGGCGGCACGCCGCGCCCGGCCGCCACTTCGATCACCCGGTCGATCACCTTCGCGTCGCCCGGGTGGGTGTACATGCGCTTGCTGAAGTCGTCGGTCTTGGTGCGCGTTGTGATGTTGTGGGTGTTGCCGGCCAACTGCCCGCGCGCTAGCGGGCTCCAAGGTATCAAGCCGATGCCCTGGTCGACGCAGAGCGGGATCATCTCCCGCTCCTCCTCCCGGTACATCAGGTTGTAATGGTTCTGCATGGAGACGAAACGGCTGAACCCCATCTGGTCGGCGACATTGAGCATCTTCGCGAATTGCCAGGCATGCATCGACGAGGCGCCGATATAGAGGACCTTGCCAGCCTTGATCACGTCGGTCAACGCCTCCAGCGTTTCCTCGATCGGCGTGTCATAGTCGAAACGGTGAATCTGATAGAGGTCGACATAGTCGGTCCCCAGCCGTTTCAGGCTGTTATCGATCGAGTGCATGATATGCTTGCGCGACAGGCCCCGATCGTTCGGGTCTTCGCTCATCGGGCTGATCAGCTTGGTTGCGATCACCGCCCGGTCGCGCTGGACGCCGAATTCCTTCAGCGCCTTGCCCAATATCTCCTCGCTGACGCCGACCGAATACATATCGGCCGTGTCGAAGAAATTGATGCCCGCATCCAGAGCCTGGCGGATGAAGGGCAGGCTTTCCCCCTCCTCCAGCACCCATTCGCGCCAGGATTTGGAGCCATAGGTCATGCAGCCGAGGCAAAGCCGCGAGACCTTGAGGCCGGTCGAACCGAGTCTGACGTAATCCATAGGATGAATCCGAACTGTGCGATGCTCCCTATAGGATATATCGCACAGCCGGCTTTACCAGGGCGAGGTTCGTGAGAGCGAGGACGAGACTCAACCTCGGTTAAAAGGCTGTTGTTGTCATGATAGATGTGTCATTATGTATTGCATATGTGATCACCACAGCGCATTGGACTGTCCGTCATGAATCTGCAAATACGGGACCCGCGTGCTCGGGAACTTGCCAGGCGAATCGCGCAGCGTCGCCATATTTCCATGACCGAGGCCGTTGTTGAGGCTTTAGAGGCCGAATATCGGCGTGTGTCCGCCCGGCAAACTCTTGCAGAACGTCTGGGGGCAATCGCGGATGAGCTTGCGGATTTAGCCAAGCCCGGTGGCCGGGATATGACGAAGGACGAGATCGACGCGCTGTGGGGTCATCCCTGATGTTCATCGATACCTCGGTCATCGTCGCGATCCTTTCCAGGGAGCCCGATGCGACCGAATTCGCGAACAAGATTGAGGCGGCGGAGTGCTGCACTTCGGCTTTGGTCATCCTGGAAGCCGCCATGAGGCTTTCGACAAAACTGCGGATTGATCCGGTTGAGGTGGAGCAGCGGATTCAGGCTCTCTTGGATGAGGCCAAAATCACGCTCGCACCGATGGATGGGAGAACAGCCAGTTTGGCCGTAAAGGCTTTTGCTGATTACGGAAAAGGCAGGGGCCATCCTGCCCAGCTCAACCTAGCAGACTGCCTTTCCTATGCTTGCGCCAAGGCGCACAACATTCCGCTCCTCTACAAAGGGAAGGACTTTTCGCACACAGATTTGGGGTGAGTATCGCCCATATCACCCAACGCCGATCCCGGGTTAGCGCAGAGTAGAATTAATCTCCGCCATCCGAGATAGGAAATCTTACTCCGGCCCCGATTGCCTCTGGCTTTCGGCGAAACCGACCAAGACCCATTCGCGCGTTTCCTTGCGCGCGCGCTCCGGTATAGTGGCGGCGAACAGGAGCTATTCATGATCAAGATCACCGGCATCAACCACATCGGCATCGCGGCGCCATCGCAGCTTGCGGAGATGCGCCGTTTCTATGTCGACGTGCTCGGCATCGCTACCGTCCCGCGCGCGATCCCGAAGGAGTTGGAGGAGACCATTCCCGGGTTCTGGCTCGACTTCCCTGTGACGCACACCCAGATCCACATACTGGAGAGCGAGGAGCAGGCGCCGAGCCGTGAGCACAAGCCGATCTCGATCGGCCCGCACACGGCCTATACGGTGGAGAGCGTCGAGGACGCGGCACGCCACCTCGAAGCCCTTAGCGTCCCGTTCCAGCGCGCCGGGCCCGTGATCGTCGTGGTCGATCCGGGCGGTAACACGGTCGAGCTGCGCGAAGGCGGGCACGCCACAGCGCCCATGCCGGCGGCTGCCGAGTAGTCAGAAACGTAATCAATCCAATCAGAAACAGGAAAGCGAAGATGCCGTATAGCTTGCAGCAATTGTCCGATGCCGAAGACATAAAGGTTCTGAAGCACCGGTATTTTCGCGCGATCGACACGGCCGACGAGGCGATTCTCCGCACGCTTTTTACCGACGATATCTTCGTTGAGTATCGCGGCGGCGAATATCTCGTAAGCCTCACCGGCAACGAGCCGATGATCGAATTCGTACTCAACAGCTTCCACGCGAAAGTGGCAGGCATGCATCACGGCCACATGCCGGAGATCACGTTCACAAGCGCGGACGAAGCGGAGGGGATTTGGTATCTGGAGGACATATTCGTCGACCTGGAGCGGAATGTCCTGACCATCGGCAGCGCCATCTATAAGGATCGCTATAAGCGCGTCGATGGCGCGTGGAAGATCGCGCGAACCGAGTACGACCGCATCCTCGAACTCGTCGAACCCATCCGGCCGGAATTGACGCTGTCAGAGCACTATCTCGGCAAACACGGCCGCAAGGGCGCCGCGCGCGGCGATATCAGCCATCTGATCACCTGGTTTAATAAATAGAATCGAACCGGCTTCGCCCGTCTTCGGCTCTCAAGGCCCTGCGCCGGCTCAACTTCCGGCGAGCGCCTCATGGAACAACGCAAGGGCGGCCTTGGCGAAGGCTTCCATATTGTGGGTCCGCGAGGCGGAGCCGGTCTCGACCATACGGCTCATCTTCACGCCAGGGCCGACGACGGCGATGCAACTGGTGCCTGCCGCGATCCCGTGCGGATGGGCCGGGCCTGCCGATCCGGACTCGGCGATCCCCCAGTCAGCCTCGAACTGCCGGCGGATGCCGTCCGCCTGCAGCAGCGTGTAGGGCGCGCTCACCGCGCGCAGGCCGGTAAAGGCCTTCGGCTCCAGGCCGAAGAGGATCTGCCGGCCCTTCAACGAATAGAGCACGCCACCGCCCCGGAAGAATTTGATTCCGCCGGGAATGGTCAGCATGCCCGCCGAGATCAGCCCGCCGGTCGACCCGTCCGCGACGGCGACCGATTGTCCGCGCTCCAGAAGGATCGCGGCACAAGGCGCCGCCAGCGCCTGCAGTCGATCGAGCATGTCCATTCCCCTTCTTGTCGGGCCCCTGCCTTGTCAGCTGGGGATTACGATGACAGGGATTACGGTGACATCGCGTAATTCCTAAATCAATTTGCCCCTGGCCTCGATGACTGAGGATATAACGTATTCCTCGAACTGTCCTTTGGATCGAACAACACGGTGGTGTTCTCCAAATACTGTCCTCTTAATGCGATCAAGCGTGGCGTATTATAGGCTGCAGTCGGGATTCCGCTTTTCTGTCCTTTGGCTAACTCTCCACGGCCATCCTTGAATATGTATGTCACTCGTGACAATGAACCGCCTTTGATGCGGTATTCTTCTTCGCCCGTAACCCAGGGCTGTTCAGTTCTCTTGG
>PLTE01000067.1 GCA_003164375.1 Hyphomicrobiales bacterium
GCATCACCACGCCGCCCAGGAAAAAGGCGTGATAGCTGGCCATGTTGATGCGCGGAAACGTCATGTCCGGCGCGCCGATCATCAACGGCACCATCCAGTTGCCGAAGCCGCCGATCATCGCCGGCATGACCATGAAGAAGATCATGATCAACCCGTGCGCGGTGACGATGACGTCGAAGGTGTGGGTCTCGTGGAAGATCTGGATGCCCGGATACATCAGTTCGGCGCGAATCAGGATCGACAGCACGCCGCCGATCAGACCGGCGACGATCGCGAACACCAGGTACATCGTGCCGATGTCCTTGTGGTTCGTCGAATAGACGAAGCGGCGCCAGCCGTGCGGTATAGCGTGTCCGCCGTCGTCGCCGTGCACCGCATGTGCCATCGTATCCATTGCCAGTTCCTTTGTTACCGACTTAATCGACGTTCGTTATCGCTTAGATCTTCACTGCCGCGGCAGCGCGGTCGTCACAGCTGGTCCCGTTGTCGCCGAAAGACTTGTTGCCGCCGCGAGCGTATTGGGCGGAACGCTTTCGACGCCCGCATATTTCTTCTTGGCGCCTTCGACCCAGGCCGAGAAATCGCTCTCCTTCACCACCCGAACCGCGATCGGCATGAAAGAGTGATCCTTGCCGCACAGTTCGGAACACTGGCCGTAGAACATGCCTTCGACCGTCGCCTTGAACCAGGTCTCGTTGACCCGGCCGGGAATAGCATCGATGCGGATGCCGAACGACGGCACGGTGAAGGAGTGGATCACGTCGGCGCCGGTCACCAGCACGTGCACGACCTTGTTCACCGGGACCACCATTTCGTTGTCGGCCGTGAGCAGCCGCGGCTGGCCCGGCTTGAGGTCGCTCTCGGCGACCATCAGCGAATCGAATTCGAAATTGCCGTTATCGGGATAACTGTAGCTCCAAAACCACTGCTTACCGGTCGCCTTGATCGTCAGATCCGGCTTGGGCACGTCGAGCTCGAGAAACAACAGCCGGAACGACGGCACGGCGATGACCGCCAGGATCACGACCGGAACGATCGTCCAGATGATTTCGATCGGCGTATTGTGCGTGGTGCGCGACGGGCTCGGATTGGAGCGCGCGTTAAAGCGCACGATGACGATGACAAGCAGAGCGAGCACGAACACGGAAATCGCGGCGATGACCCAGAGCAAGAAAGTGTGGAACGACGAGATATCCGCCATGACCGGCGTGGCCGCATCCTGCAGATCCATTTGCCAGGGCACCGGATGACCGAGTGCGGCGAAAGCGGCGCCGGCGCTGCCAAGCACTGCGGCGGTGGCCGCCGCGATAGCGGTCAAGCGTGGGAAAAACTTCATCTGTCGCTCTGCTCCCTGTTTCTGATCTTGACCACGACCGTCCGCGATGAGCGCAGACCTTACCTCGGCGCCCACCGCAACAGTATGACTACACCTGCTTCCGGCGGGGACTTGCGGCAGGACTGGCGCCAGATTTGCGCCACGGCTTTCCAAGTCCTTGGCAGGTGTCGGGATAGGGGAATCCCGGTTCCTCCAAACCACAAATCGACGACTGCTGCAATGCACTCGTCATCAGACATTGGCCGAACGTGGACAGCGCCGAAACAAAGCTCAAGCCGGGCCTCACGCCGGACGCGCAGGACGACGCCCCTTCCACCTTCGCGTAGCCACAATGCCTTGTTTTGGATCAACCTTGACAGGCCGGGCTCGCCATGTACGCAGACTCGCGCGGCCGAGCGGCTAGTGCGGGTGATTCGCGCCGAGGGAGCCTGTCGGGGGCGGCTGTTCAGGGGAACGTGATCATGGCTCTATTCGGTTGCCGCTGGCAGCCTGTGGCCTCCGCACTCGCCGGCACCGTGCCTGCTACGGCTATGTATTTTATGGCCAGGCTTTTCGTGGCCATGCATTTTGTGGCCATGTCGGCATTCGGCGGACAAGCCTTCGCCCAGGGGGCGCTCTCATCGACCCACGGCGATTGGGAAATCCGCTGCGACAAGCCGCCTGGCGCGCAGCGAGATCAGTGCGTGCTGATGCAGGGCGTGATGGCGGAGGACCGCCCCAATACCGGCCTGACGGTCCTTGTGCTCAAGACGGCCGACCAGAAATCGCGGCTGCTCCGTGTGCTTGCTCCGCTCGGCGTTCTGTTGCCGTCGGGACTAGGCCTCAAAATCGACGACCAGGATGTCGGCCGCGCCGGCTTCGTGCGCTGCCTGCCCAATGGCTGCGTCGCTGAGGTGGTGATGGACGACAACCTCATCAGTAAATTGCGCACCGGTCACACCGCGACCTTCATCATTTTCGATTCGCCCGAGGCCGGTATTGGCTTTCCCCTCAGTTTGAAGGGTTTTGGCGAGGGTTACGATCAGTTGCCGTAACCTGCGGCGCTGTCCCCGATTGATGCCTGGGCATCCCGAAGCGCGATTGAGCGCACCCCTCGCCGGCCGCTTGCGAAGCGCCTATGTAGGGGTGAACCCAGGCCGCAGGATGACGCAATGACCAGTCCCACCACCTCGCTCGTTGACCGCGCCGGACTCGACCGGCCGCGCTTGGCAAAGATTATCTCCCGCGGCCTCGACGGCGCCGATGACGGCGAATTGTTCCTCGAATATCGCCAGGCCGAAGCTCTTTCGTTCGACAACGGCCGGCTCAAGCAGGCGACCTACGACACCTCGCAGGGTTTCGGCTTGCGCGCGGTGAAGGACGAGGCGGTTGGTTATGCCCACGCCTCGGATGTTTCCGAAGCCGCGATCGAGCGGGCCGCGGACGCGGTGCGCGCGGTCAAAGGCGGCTATTCCGGCCATTACGCCGAGCCGCCGGCGCGAACCAATGTGAAACTTTACGGCGACGACAGTCCGCTGCTGAGCCCCTCATTCGAAACCAAGGCCCAGCTGCTGCAGACGATCGACGCCTATGCCCGTGCCAAGGACCCGCGGGTACGCCAAGTGACCGCGAGCATTGCCGCCACATGGCAGGCCGTCGAAGTGTTGCGCGGCGACGGCGAGACCTATCGCGACGTCCGACCGCTGGTGCGCGTCAACGTCTCGGTGGTGGTCGGCGACGGCGACCGGCAGGAAACCGGCAGCGACGGCTATGGCGGCCGCGAGGGCTACGAGCGCTTCATCGCCACCGATGCCTGGCAAGGCGTCGTCGACAACGCGGTGCGCCAGGCGCTGGTCAATCTCGAAGCCGTGCCGGCGCCCGCCGGCGAGATGGATGTCGTGCTCGGCCCGGGCTGGCCCGGCGTCATGCTGCACGAGGCCGTCGGCCACGGGCTGGAAGGCGACTTCAACCGCAAGAAGACGTCTGCGTTTGCCGGACTGATGGGCCAACAGGTCGCCGCCAAAGGCGTCACCGTCGTTGACGACGGCACCATGGCTGCCCGCCGCGGCTCGCTCTCGATCGACGACGAAGGCACGCCGACCAACCGCACCGTGCTGATCGAGGACGGCATTCTGGTCGGCTATATGCAGGATCGCCAGAACGCCCGGCTGATGGGCATGACGCCCACCGGCAACGGCCGGCGCGAAAGCTTCGCGCATGTGCCGATGCCGCGCATGACCAACACTTACATGCTCGCCGGCACCCGCGATCCGAACGAGATCATCGCTTCGGTAAAGGACGGCATCTACGCCACTTATTTCGGCGGCGGTCAGGTCGACATCACCTCGGGTAAATATGTGTTCCAGTGCACCGAGGCCTATCGCATCGAGAACGGCAAGGTCGGCGCGCCGATCAAGGGCGCCATGCTGATCGGCAACGGTCCGACCGACCTGCACCGTATTTCGATGGTCGGCAACGATCTGCGACTGGACAACGGCATCGGCACCTGCGGCAAGAACGGCCAGGGCGTGCCGGTCGGCGTCGGCCAGCCGACGCTGCGGCTCGACCGCATTACGGTCGGCGGGACGGGGTGATTTTTTTCCGTCATTGCGAGCGAAGCGAAGCAATCCATGCGGCGCTCCAGCAACTGGATTGCTTCGTCGTTTCACTCCTCGCAATGACGGTTGGCTCAGCCGCGAAAGTGCTTCGACAGTTTGAGCCCTTGCGCCTGATAATTCGAGCCGATGCCGGTGCCGTAGAGCTTGTCGGGACGCGCCAGCATTTTTTCGTAGACCAGGCGGCCGACCACTTGGCCATGCTCCAGGATGAACGGCACTTCGCGCGAGCGCACTTCGAGCACCGCGCGCGAGCCCAAGCCGCCTGAGCCGGCATAGCCGAAGCCGGGATCGAAGAAACCGGCATAATGCACGCGGAATTCGCCGACCAGCGGATCGAACGGCACCATCTCCGCGGCATAGTCGGGCGGCACCTGCACGGCTTCGTTCGATGCGAGGATATAAAACTCGTCGGGATCGAGGATCAGGCTGTTGTCGGCGCGCGCGGCAATCGGCTCCCAGAAATCGGCGACCTCATAGGCTGAGCGACGCTCGACTTCGATCACCGCGGTGTGGCGCTTGGCGCGATAGCCGACGATGCCGCCTGCTTTACCTTCGCCCGAAAGATCGATGCTGACCGCGACGCCGTCGCCCATGATCGCCTCGGCGCGGTCGACCAGCCGCTCGGTTGCGTGCAGCGCGCGCAGCGCTTCGGCATTGAGCAGCGCGTCGCCCCGGTGCAGCCGCAGTTGCGACAGCCGCGTGCCTTCGCGCACCAGGATAGGAAAAGTCTTCGGACTGATCTCGGCATAGAGCGGGCCGTTATAGCCCGCAGCGACGCGGTCGAAGCCGCGGGTCTCGTCGGCGATGACGCGGGTAAAAACGTCGAGCCGGCCGGTCGAGCTTTTCGGATTTGTCGCCGCCGCGATATCGGGGGGCAGCGCCAGCCGTTCGATCAGCGGCACGATGTAGACACAACCGGTCTCCAACACGGCGCCGCCGGCGAGCGGGAATTCGTGCAGTTTCAGTTCGATGATGCGTTCGGCGACGGTGGTGCCCGGCCCCGGCAGGAAACTCGCGCGCACGCGATAGGCGATGGCGCCAAGCCGCAGGTCGAGGCTCGCCGGCTGAATTTGGCCCGACGCGAACGGGTAATGCGCCACAATCCCGCCGTCCGCCGCCAGTTCCGCGATCATGCGGTCGGGCAGGATTCCTTGCTCGGAAGGCGCAAAGGAGAGCGGCAAGCGATGACCCTCGTTCTCCCCGGCAAACGGGAGAGTTTCGTCAGTGACCTTCAGCGATCTAGCCTGAGGCCCGGTTTGACGCAAAGACACCCGCGGCGTATAAGCCGCGTTATCCCGTGGTCATTTGAGCCGGCCGGCTTGCAAGCCACGTAAAACAAGTTGCTAAAAGGCCGGGGACGCGTGTGCCCGGCCCGAGGATTCTCCTCCTGGCCGGGTTTTGTTTTTTCCGGCCGAGGTTAGCGCCTGGCCCAGGAGGAACCGCAATGTCCAAGTCAGCAACAACCGTGCCCGCAAAAAAAATCTACCGGCCGGAAACCCGCCTGGTGCAATCCGGCACGCTGCGCACGCCGTTCGGCGAGACCTCGGAGGCGCTGTTTCTCACGCAAGGCTACGTTTACGACACCGCTGCCCAGGCCGAGGCGCGCTTTAAGGGCGACGATCCCGGCTATCAATATTCGCGCTTTGCCAATCCCACCGTCGACATGTTCGAGCGGCGTATGGCGGCGTTCGAAGGCGCCGAATCAGCGCGCGCCACTGCGACCGGCATGGCCGCAGTCACGCTCGCTTTGGTCGGCCAGGTCAAGGCCGGCGACCACGTCGTCGCCGCCAAAGCGATGTTCGGCTCCTGCCGCTATATCGTCGAGGATTACCTGCCGCGTTTCGGCGTTTCCTCGACCCTGGTCGACGGCTGCGATCTCAATTCCTGGAAGAACGCGGTGCGGCCGAACACCAAGACCTTCTTCCTGGAAAGCCCGACCAATCCGGCGCTCGAGATCATCGACATTGCCGAGGTCGCCAAGATCGCGCACGCAGCCGGCGCGACGCTCGTCGTCGACAATGTGTTCGCCACGCCGCTGTTTCAAAGCCCGCTGGCGCTCGGCGCCGACTGCGTAGTCTATTCCGCGACCAAACATATCGACGGCCAGGGCCGCTGCCTCGGCGGCGTCGTGCTCGCGTCCGAGAAATTCATCATGGACAATGTCCATATGTTGTTGCGCCAGACCGGGCCGTCGATGTCGCCGTTCAACGCCTGGGTGCTGCTCAAGGGTCTCGAAACGCTCGCGGTGCGGGTGCGGCGGCAGACCGACAGCGCGGCGACTCTTGCCGTGGCGCTCGCCGAAAACGCAAAGATTTCGCGCCTGATCTATCCCGGCAGCCCCGATCATCCGCAGGCCGCCATCGCGCAAAAGCAGATGCGCGGCGGCTCGACGCTGGTCGCCTTCGAAATCAAGGGCGGCAAGAAATCAGCGTTCCGTTTTCAGGACGGCCTCAAGCTCATCCGCATCAGCAACAATCTCGGCGACGCCAAGAGCCTGATCACCCACCCCGCGACCACCACGCACGCCCGGCTCAAGCCCGAGCAACGCGCCGAGCTCGGCATCAGCGACGGCCTGGTGCGCGTCTCCGTGGGTCTCGAGCATCCCGACGATATCGTGGAGGACGTGCTCGCGGCGCTTGAGGGAGTGTGATCCGGTCACGCCAACCGGCGTAAATAATGACTCCTTGGCTCGTCATGGCCGGACTTGTTCCGGCCATCCACGTCTTTGATTTGTACAGCGAGCGTAACCCGGATGAGCGAAGCGACATCCGGGTTCTTCCTCCCGGCGCGCAGTCCGCATGTCGCTTCGCTCATGCGGGACTGCTACGGCCGGGCGCTCACGCTCGCCGATAGCCCGGCAGCGAATCATCTACGACATTGGGCAGGTTCACCACGATGTTCTCCGGCGTGCGGCAGGCGAGCCAGATGAGTTCTTCCGTGGTGCTCATATTGGCTTCGAGATGCGGCAGAAACGGCGGCACGAACATGAAGTCGCCCGCCGCCATGTCGAGGTAGTCCGCAAAATCCTTGCCGAAATAAATGCGGGCGCGGCCGGACAAAAGGTAAGCGCCGGTTTCGGCCTCGCCGTGGTGGTGCGGCAGCGAGCGGAAGCCGGGCGCGTTCTTGGCCTGGCCGAACCACAGCCGGGTCGCCGGGGTGTGCTGCGGTCCCACCCCGGTCACGAGCGCAAGGCCGCCCGATTGCGCGGTGTTGCCGTCTTCCTGGCCTTTCCGGGTGATCACCGGCCGGTCGTTGACTGTCATCGCGAATTCTCCGTGCGGCGGCCTGCGCGCGCGAGCCGGCTTTTCGCGCGACCTACACCGGCACGCTCATGCAGGCAAGCGTAGCAACCCTAGCCTAAGCGCGTCATACCCACCGACGAAAATAACGACTCACTCATTTCGTCATGGCCGGACTTGTTCCGGCCATCCACGTCTTTGATTTGCGCAGAACGCGGGGCGCGCAATGTCGGAATAGCGCACCATGCGTGTGATATGTTGGTTAAGTGGAGTGCACCCCTAGAGTGAGA
>PLTE01000425.1 GCA_003164375.1 Hyphomicrobiales bacterium
AAATCGTCGCTACCGCGACACGAAACGGCGGCTTTCTGCCGCTGCTGCTGGAGCCGATCGATTTCGCAAACCTGTACCGCCAGCGCTTGGCGGCGGCTCAGACCTCACAGGCATCGCGGCCGGCTAATCCAAATTGACGTAATCGCGCCAGATGGCGCTATCGCCCAGGCTCGTGACAAAGCGGCGGTGGGCGGCGCGCGCCTCATCCGTGAGCCGCGCCATAAGCGGCGCCGGGCGTTCGCGCACGACGATCGGTGCGCCGGCGGCGCGTTCGGGAGTTGCCGCCTGCGCCAGAATAAGTTGTGCCTGACGAGCACCGGTCAGCTCGACATAGACCTCGGCCAGCAGTTCGGCATCGAGCAGCGCGCCNNCGCCGGGATGCTTGCGGCGCGCGAGCAAAAGCGTGTCGATGATCCGCTCCCGGCTGACCGCCCCGCGGCCAGCGCGTTCCAGTTCGGCGTTGAGAAAGCCGAGATCGAACATCGCGTTATGGGCGATGAGCTGAGCATCTCCGAAAAAAGCGATAAGCGCGTCGACCTGGTGGGCGAACAGCGGCTTATCCTTGAGAAATTCGCTGCTCAGACCGTGAATCTTAAATGCTGGTTCCGGCATATCGCGTTCCGGATTGAAGTAACAATGGAACGTCTTGCCAGTCGGAAAGCGATTGAGGAGTTCGATGCAGCCGATTTCGACCAGACGATCGCCTTGCAGGGGATCGAGTCCGGTGGTCTCAGTGTCGAAAACGATCTCGCGCATGGGGCCTCAACAGTCGCGGTCGGCACGCGAAGCGAATCAGCGCTGCCGATGCGGCATTTTAGCGACGCTTTGCAAAATGTCGCGGATTTGCGCGCGAGTCTGGTCGAAGCTCTGTGAATTGTCGATGATGAAATCGGCGCGGCGACGTTTTTCCGCATCCGGCATCTGCTTGGCGAGCAAAGCAATAAATTTTTCTGCGGTCATGCCCGGCCGCTCGAGGGCGCGCCGGCGCTGGATTTCGGGCGGCGCCGAAACCACGACAACGGCGTCACAATCGCAGTGAGCGCCGGTTTCGAACAGCAGCGGCACATCGAACACGACAACCGGCGCGCCGCGGGCCTCGGCTGCGGCAAGAAACTTTGCCCGCGCCGCGCCGACCAGCGGATGGACGATCGCTTCGAGCCGGGCTAGGGCTGCAGCGTCATTGAGCACCATCATGCCGAGTTTGGTCCGGTCGATCTTGCCGTCGCTGGTCGAGCCTGGAAAAGCCCGTTCGACCAACGGCACGGCTTCGCCTTCGTAGAGCGCATGCACAGCGGCATCCGAATCATGCACCGGCACGCCGGCATCGACAAAAAATTTGGCGGCGGTTGATTTACCCATGCCGAGCGAGCCGGTCAGGCAGAGCACGAATGGACGTTTGTCGCTCATGATGCGAGACAACCCCGCCGCCGCAGAAAATCCAGCGCCGCCAGAAGCGGCAGGCCTAATATCGTGAAATAGTCGCCATCGATGCGTTCAAACAGTTGAATGCCGAGACCTTCGAGCTGATAGGCGCCGACACTTGCGCTCGCGGCATCGCCGACGCCATCGAGATAATGTTCGATAAACCGGTCGGAAAGCGCGCGCATGGTCAGGCGCGCGGTGCTGACGTGTTCGAACAACACCGTGGCGTCTTGTGCGAATACGATGGCCGAATGAAGTTCATGCGTCCGGCCGCCAAGCGCGCGAAGTTGCGTCCGCGCCGCCACGCGATCGGCCGGTTTGGCGAAGCACTCATCGCCGAGCGCAAGCGTCTGATCGGCGCCAAGCGTCAGGCGGCCGGAATGAAGCTTTGCCACTGCAAGGGCCTTTTCTTGCGCCAGCAGCGCGGCGATGGCGTCGGGAGCCAATGACGCGGCTGCGGCTTCCAAGCCACGCTCATCGAGGTCGGCTGGGCGCACGTCGACCGGGATGCCCGCAGCCTCAAGTAACGTTTGCCGTATCCGGCTGCGCGAGGCCAGCACGAGCGGCTCCCCGGCAAGCCATAACGCCGTTGGCATCGTTCACAAGGCCTTGTTACGACGGCGCGCGCCCAGATGCGCCAGCACCGCAGCGGCGGTCTCTTCGATCGAACGCCGCGTCACGTCGATCAGCGGCCAATTATTCTTGGCGCAGAGCCGCCGCGAGGAAGCGATTTCCTCGGTTACGGCCTGCCGGTCGATATATTGATCGTCGTCACGGTGCGCCTTAAGCCCGAGCAGCCGGTTTTGCCGGATCTGCACGATACGCTCGGGTGTCGCGAACAGACCGACGACCAATGGATGGCTGAGCCGCTCGACCTGTGGCGGTAAGGGCACGCCCGGCACCAGCGGTACGTTCGCGGTTTTGACCCCGCGGTTAGCGAGGTAGATCGAAGTCGGCGTCTTGGAGGTGCGCGACACCCCGACCAGGACCACGTCGGCCTCTTCGAGATCGTCGGTCTGCTGGCCGTCGTCATGCAGCATCGTGTAGTTGAGCGCGTCGATGCGGCGAAAATATTCGGCATTGAGAGTGTGCTGGGCACCGACCTTGTGAGTCGATTCCGCTCCAAGATAGGCCTGAAACAGACGCAGCACCGGCCCCAGGATCGACAGACATGGCAGTCCGAGTTCGCGGCACTTGGCTTCGAGCCGTTCGACGAGACCGCTTTCGAGCAAAGTGTACAGCACGATACCGGGAAATTCCTCGATATCGGCCAAAACCCGGTCGAGCTGCTTCGGGTTTCGGACCAGAGGATGCATGTGCTCGACCGGCATCATCTTGGCATATTGGGCGGCCGCGGCCCGGGCGACCGTAATCAAGGTCTCGCCGGTCGCGTCGGAGACCAGATGGACGTGGAAATACCCCGTCGCGGAGGCCATGAAATCGCTTGAAGCTCGCTTGGATAACCTGTCGATGATTGGGGAGAAGGCCATGGGTTTTGCTAGGGTGCAAGCACAATAGGTGTGTTGCCCTACATTCCATCCACATCCATGCCGGCCGGCGGCTAAAAACCGCGGGTTGGACGGCGTAGTGGTTAGATGTGGACGACGATTACTGCCCCATGCCGAAAATGACTGCGGTAGGCCGATAAGGTTGCCCTATCGTCTGTTTTTCCGACAGGGAATGATAGCGAGGATATGTGGGTAACTCGTGGATGAAGTGTGCGGACAAATGTATGAGTCCAATCAACCGACCAAGCACTACAACAGATTCTTAGACTCTATTTTAAAAGGGATAAGGACAGAGCGGACAATCTTGTGGGCAAATCTCTTCTTCAAGCTTTGACAGGCGAGCGAAGTAGTGTTCCTCCGATCTGGCTCATGCGTCAGGCTGGACGGTATCTTCCCGAATATCGGGCTATTCGCGAGCGAACGAATAGTTTTCTCGATCTGTGCTTCGATCCGAAATTGGCGGCGGAGGTCACTCTGCAACCGATCCGGCGCTTTGGCTTCGATGCTGCGATCCTGTTTTCCGATATCCTGGTGGTGCCGCATGCGCTTGGCCAGCNNTACGGCTTGATGCGCTCGACGAGCCTTCGGCGTTGCACCGGGTGCAGCGGAAAATCGATCATACAGCTCTTGCGCCCGTCTATGAGACCATAGCGCGGGTCAAACCGGAATTGCCGACCAATGTCGCATTCCTCGGCTTTTGCGGCGCCCCCTGGACCGTGGCGACGTATATGATCGCCGGTTGTGGAACGCCTGATCAGTTTCCGGCGCGGAAATTTGCGTATTGTCATCCTGCTGCGTTCGCAGATTTGATCGAATTATTGGTCGATGCGTCGGCAGAATATTTGATCCGGCAGTTTCAAGCCGGTGTCGATGCGGTGCAGATTTTCGACACCTGGGCGGGCGTATTGCCGATCGATGAGTTCGACCGATGGTGCATCAAACCCTGTGCCAGGATCGCTGCCGCAGTTCGCGAAAGGGTTCCAGATGCGAAAATCATCGGCTTTCCCCGCGGCGCGGGCACCAAGCTTGAGTCTTACATTGCAGGCGTTCCCGTCGATGCGGTTGGACTCGATTGGATGATCGATCCAGTTTTTGCACGCGAGCACATCCAAAGTCGGCGGCCGGTGCAGGGTAATCTCGATCCCTTAGTGCTGCTCGTCGGCGGCGAAGCGCTTGATCGCGCAATCGATGGCATTCTGGCGACGTTTGCGGGCGGTCCGTTTATCTTCAATCTCGGTCATGGTGTATTGCCGGAGACGCCGATTGCCCATGTCGAACGGTTGATCGCGCGGGTCCGCGGTCTGCCGGCGAAGGCGTGAGACCGGCCAAACAGCTAGGTCGCAGTCGATGATGTACGCGTGGATCAAGGCATTCCATATCATTGCCGTTATCTCCTGGATGGCGGGAATGCTCTATTTGCCGCGGCTTTTCGTCTATCACTGCTCAGCTGAGAAAGGGTCGGCGCAATCGGAAACCTTCAAGGTGATGGAGCGCCGACTGTTACGGGCGATCATGAACCCGGCGATGATCGCGGCTTGGCTTCTTGGGCTGTGGCTCGCCTGGAACGGGACTGATTCTCATTACGGTTGGTTCGCCTCAGGCTGGTTTCAGGCGAAACTTGGGTTGGTTGTGCCGCTTTCTGCTGTGCATGGTCTGTTGGCCCGCTGGGTGAAGGATTTTGCCGCCGACAACAATCGGAATTCAGCCGTATTCTATAGGATTATCAATGAGGTACCGACGGTCGTAATGATCGCTATCGTGATCCTCGCGGTGGTGAAACCGTTCTGACTGTGGCGCGTTGCAAGTGGGTCGTCAGTGCTCTGTTAGTGCAAAATCGATCTCAGCCCTTGCCTGAAGGCGGGTCTTTTCTTATCTTGGGGCCATCCCACCCAACGTAGGCGGATGCAGTCGCGTTCTGGCTCCAGGGGACTGGAGCCGCCTGATGCATCGGGTTCGGGGGCCCCAAGCCCCCGTGCCGCGCAAGACCTCCTGCAAAAAAAGACTGTGAAGTCTGACCTGCGACCTTCTTCCCTCCAGCGACGCCACAAGCCAATTCCGCCGCTGGCCCAATTTCCATAGGACATTCCGCAATGCGGGAAATGAAACTCCAAGAACTCAAGACCAAGACTCCGGCGGAGCTTGTCTCCTTCGCGGAAGAGCTCGAGGTCGAAAACGCCTCGACCATGCGCAAACAGGAGCTGATGTTCGGCATCCTCAAGCAGCTTTCGGCGCGCGAGACCGATATTGTCGGTGAAGGCGTCGTCGAAGTTCTCCCCGATGGCTTCGGCTTTCTACGATCGCCGGAAGCAAACTACCTGCCGGGCCCCGACGACATCTACGTCTCACCCTCGCAAATCCGCCGCTTCGGTCTGCGCACCGGTGACACGATCGATGGCCACATCCGCAGCCCGAAGGAAGGCGAGCGCTATTTCGCGCTGCTCAAGGTCAATTCGCTTAATTTCGAGGACCCCGAGAAAGCGCGCCACAAGGTCAATTTCGACAACCTGACGCCGCTCTATCCGGACGAGTGGCTGAAGATGGAATTCGAGGATCCGACCAAAAAAGATCTCTCCGCCCGAGTCATCGACATCGTGGCGCCGGTCGGCAAGGGCCAGCGCGCCCTGATCGTGTCGCCGCCCCGCACCGGCAAGACCGTACTGTTGCAGAACATCGCGCATTCGATCACCCACAATCACCCGGAATGCTATCTGATCGTGCTGTTGATCGACGAGCGGCCGGAGGAAG
>PLTE01000396.1 GCA_003164375.1 Hyphomicrobiales bacterium
GCGACAAAGCCGTCGCCGCCATTATTGCCGGGACCCGCCACCACCACGACGCGGCCACCGATGGGCTGGCGCGCAGCCACCGCCTTGGCCACGGCGCTGCCGGCATTCTCCATGAGATCGGTGCCGGCAACGCCCGCGGCGATGGTCAGCCGGTCGGCTTCCGCCATTTCGGTATTGGTGAGGAGTTCGATCATCCCGCCCGCAGAATAGAGAATGCATCGCTTGGCGGATATTGCATAACGCCGGTTAGTTTTTCCCACGAAACCGTTGACGTACAAGTGGGCATGGTGCCTATTTTGTCAGCGTGGCCCATTGGCTAACCCGCGCACGGACTGTCCGATCTCACGATAACTCCTTAGCGTAACAGCGATTTCCGGGCGCAAAAGGCCTTGGCACGGGACCTGCTAACCAAGGCTCGGTTCCGGGTGATTCTGCACATCCGTGAGCCGGGAGATGAGACGCGATGAAAAAAATCGAGGCAATTATTAAGCCGTTCAAACTCGATGAAGTGAAAGAGGCGCTCCAGGAAGTGGGTCTTCAAGGCATAACGGTCACCGAGGCCAAAGGCTTTGGCCGCCAAAAAGGACACACCGAACTGTATCGTGGTGCCGAATACGTCGTCGATTTTCTCCCCAAGGTGAAGATCGAGATTGTGCTTGGTGACGACATGGTGGAAAAAGCTGTCGAGGCGATCCGTCGCGCCGCCCAAACCGGGCGGATCGGTGACGGTAAAATCTTCGTCTCGAACATAGAAGAAGCAATCCGGATCAGAACGGGGGAATCCGGAATCGACGCCATCTGAGTTGCTGGCCCGACTGCTCACGCTGGCTCGTGCAGCACGAGTGCCCTAGCGTCATGTGGCGTTTCCCACCACCACGTCACATCACCACGAAAGGGCACACGTTCCATGACGACGCCAAAAAATGTCATGAAAATGATCAAGGACAGCGACGTGAAATACGTCGACTTCCGATTCACCGATCCGCGCGGCAAATGGCAGCACGTCACGTTTGACGTCACTATGATCGAGGAAGATACCTTCGCCGAAGGCCAGATGTTCGACGGGTCATCGATCGCCGGCTGGAAGGCGATCCACGAATCCGACATGTGCCTGATGCCCGACCCGGCATCCGCCACCATCGATCCGTTCTTCGCCGAGACGACGCTGGTGCTGGTCTGCGACGTGCTCGAGCCGACAACGGGGGAACCCTACAATCGCGATCCGCGCGGCATCGCCAAGAAGGCCGAGGCCATGGTCAAGTCCATGGGCGTCGGCGATACGGTCTATTTCGGCCCGGAGCCGGAATTCTTCGTGTTCGATGACGTCAGATACAAGGCCGAGCCCTACAACACCGGCTTTAAGCTCGACTCCGTGGAGTTTCCGTCGAATTCCGACACCGCCTACGAAGGCGGCAATCTCGGCCACCGCGTCTGGACCAAAAAGGGCTACTTCCCGGTGCCGCCGCAGGACTCGGTGCAGGATATGCGCTCGGAGATGCTCGCGGCCATGGCCCGCATGGGCGCCAAGGTCGAAAAGCACCACCACGAAGTCGCCTCCGCCCAGCACGAGCTCGGCCTGAAATTCTCGCCGATGACCGTGATGGCCGATTACATGCAGATCTACAAATATTGCATCCAGCAGGTCGCCCAGGTTTACGGCAAGACCGCGACCTTCATGCCGAAGCCGATCTACGGCGACAACGGCTCGGGCATGCATTGTCACCAGTCGATCTGGAAGGGCGGCAAGCCGGTCTTCGCCGGCAACAAATATGCCGACCTGTCGGAAACCTGCCTGCAATACATCGCCGGCATCATCAAACACGCCAAGGCGATCAACGCCTTCACCAACCCGACGACGAACTCGTATAAGCGGCTGGTACCGGGCTTCGAAGCGCCGGTGCTGCTGGCCTATTCGGCCCGCAACCGCTCGGCGTCGTGCCGCATTCCCTACACGACCAACCCGAAGGCCAAGCGCGTCGAGGTGCGTTTCCCCGATCCGCTCGCCAATCCCTATCTCGCTTTCTCGGCGATGCTGATGGCCGGCCTCGATGGCATCAAGAATAAACTGAATCCGGGCGAGGCCATCGACAAGGACCTATACGATCTGCCGCCGAAGGAGCTGAAAAAGATTCCGACGGTTTGCGGCTCGCTGCGCCAGGCACTCGAGGAACTCGACAAAGACCGCGGCTTCCTCAAGACCGGCGGAGTGTTCGACGACGATTTTATCGACGCCTATATCGAGTTGAAGATGGGCGAGGTAATCCGCTTCGAGCACACCCCGCATCCGGTCGAATTCGAAATGTACTATTCGGCGTAAGTGTCCGTGTAAGAGCAAGCGTGAACATCCTCCCTGCGTTGCGCAAGCGATGCAAGCTAAAGGGCGCCGACGGCGCCCTTTTTTTGTCGCATGTTTTTTTGTGCGCAGCGTCAAAGCTGTAAGATACTGCGTCAACGCAACATGATCGGCACTGATAGCGCTGGGACCGAACCCAGCCTTGCAGACGATCGCACGGCGAACCGGGCCTCCGGCTGACGTTGCGTGGCGCCAGTGATAAGTTCCTCGTCCGGCTCGATCCGATTGCGCCCGTTCTCCTTGGCGCGATAGAGCACGGCGTCGGCGCGGGCGATGAGCACGTCGATCGGGGCAGTCGGTAAGCCGCACGCCACGCCGATGCTCACGGTCGCAGGGATTTGCGGGCTGTCCGGCGCAACGGCGGCCGCTTCGAATGCCGCCCGCACGCGCTCGGCGGCGATACAGGCCTCGCTAAGCGTTCCCGACAGCACCGCAAGAAATTCCTCGCCGCCGATCCGGCCGACCACATCATCGCCGCGCAAGGTCTTGCGCGCGACTTTCGCGAACAGAGTAAGCACCGCGTCGCCGGTCTTGTGTCCGAACCGGTCGTTGATCGATTTGAAGTGATCGAGATCGAACGCCAGCACACTGACCTGCGCGAGACGGCCCGTGTTGCCGGCCATTAAAATCCCGCTGGCGTCGAAAAAGCCGCGGCGATTGAGCAGCCCGGTCAACGGATCGGTTTCGGCCGCCGTTTTGTAACGATGTACGGTGCGATCCTTCGCCATGATCAACACAATGAACGCGGCGCCGACCACGTAAAGCACGACCTCGATCGCGAAGACGGCGATCCAACCGGTGGCAAGACTGTGCACCCCGAGGCTTGCCAGCGCTACCGGGAAGAGAAAGATGGCTCCGTGCAGCATCGGCACGAACAAAGCCGGCCAGCGCCGCATGACAGATTTACGCCGCTCGCGCCACAGTTCGGTGGCAATCAGGAAGGTGTAGGTCGCGACAATAATGGAGCTGAGAATGATGTGGGCCGCTGGCGTCTGCGGGATTTCCGGCGACATGCAGGCGGCAACCCAGACGACCGCGCCGAAGCACATGGCGCCCCAGCGGACCTGCCGGCCGTGGAACAGCCGCGCGGCACTCCAGATCATGCCCACCGCAATAAACAGAAAGACATCGGCGATTCCCGACAGCAACGGCGACGCGGCGTTGCCGAACTGCCACAATGCGCCAGAGAAACCGCCGATGAGATAGGCCATGCCCCACCAGGCGAGCGCCACCAGACGCTCCTGAAGCCAGGCAAACAGCAGGAACAAACCAAGCAGCGCGGTTACGCAAGTGGCGATGACGAACAGCGTTCCGATGTCGAGCGAGGCCGAAGCCTCTGCCATACGCGTATACATCGACGCAACGCTCCCTCGCCCACAGGCGCATCAGCCTACGGGAAAGTACATACCAGCAATTGCGATGATATGCTGAAGCTTCTGCAATCAGGCTTTGCTGAGTGTTTGAAGTATCGCGCAGGTTTTCCGTAATAGACTTTGGAAAAACTGCTCTACTGAAAATCGAAAATTGCAGTAGTGACAATTGCGGACGCAAAATTTGCAGGTTCGAAATTCACATTGACGAAGTGTTACGCGGCTGGGGCTTACAGCGCCGTTAGCGAAGAGAATGCAATTTTACCCATGCGACGTCTGCCAGCATGGATTTTCCTATATGCGACCGCTCGCGCAGGTGTTTTTTTGCCGCGTCACCACCGCTTCACTTGGCGTTCTGGCGCACCTAGATTGTGTGCAGCGACAGGAGTTTCCCATGGTTCAGGCCGCAGGACTCGTCACCCCACGCAGCGCTCAAGACGTTTCAACGATCGAAGCCACGCTCAATTACATCGTCGATGACGGCACCAAGGTCTTCACCATAGTTGCCAGTCCGGGCAGTAGCGACACCCGTTCCGGCGGCACGCCCGATCCGCGCCGCGTCACCATCCACAACGGACGGCCGCACGCCAAGGACTTCGTGCTCGACCGCGAAGGCTTCCGATTCGTGCAGCATGACACCAAGGTGGTCGATTTCTACGACGAAGCCGAAATCAGGCGCGTCTACTATCTGGAAATGGAAGCGCTGATCAAAGCCGAAAGCGGCGCCAAGCGGGTCGTCGTGTTCGATCACACGCTGCGCACCGCGGACGACGAGCTGCGCGAAAGCAAGAAGATCCGTGAAGTCGTGCGCCGCGTGCATAACGATTACACCGAATGGTCGGCACCTCAGCGTGTGCGCGATATTCTGCCCGATGAGGCGGAGGAATTACTCAAGCGGCGCTTTGCCATCATCCAGGTGTGGCGACCGATCCGGCACCCGGTCGAGACCTACCCTCTCGCCATGGCGGACGCGCAAACGCTGTCGCCCAACGACATGATCGTCTCGGAACGGCGCGCGCCCGGCCGGATCGGCCAAACCTATGCGATCAAATACAATCAGGCGCACAAATGGTTCTGGTTCCCGCGCATGCGGCGCGAGGAGGCCTACGTGTTTAAGGTGTTCGATTCGGAGAAAAACGGCCGCGCCCGCTGGACCGCGCATACTGCCTTCGACGATCCTACCGCGCCGCCGAACGCGCGGCCGCGCGAGAGCATCGAAATCCGGACGCTGGCGTTTTTCTGAAAATCGTTATTCCGGGCCCGCCGACTTCGTCCACGCCCGGAATGATAATTACCGCTTCGAGAACTGGAAGCTTCTACGCGCTTTGGCGCGCCCGTACTTCTTGCGCTCGACCACGCGCGAGTCGCGGGTGAGGAAGCCGCCGCGCTTCAGCGCAGGCCGCAGTTCCGGCTCGTGCCGCATCAGGGCCTTGGAAATGCCGTGGCGCACAGCGCCGGCCTGGCCCGACAGCCCGCCGCCCGAAACCGTACAAACGACGTCGAATTGACCCTGTCGGTTAGCCGCGACCAGCGGCTGCTGAATCAGCATGCGCAACACGGGACGCGCAAAATAGGTTTCGACCGGCCGCGTATTGACGGTAATCTTGCCGGCGCCCATCTTGATCCACACCCGCGCCACCGCGTCTTTGCGCTTACCCGTGGCATAGGCGCGACCTTGCTTGTCGAGCTTCTGCACGTATTTGGGCGGCTGAGCTGCCGCCGCGGGCTTGAGTGAAGACAGCTCTTCGAGTGTTTGCATCGTCTCGGCCATTACGCGGTCCTCTTATTCTTGCGGTTCATGGCGGCAATATCGAGCTGTTCCGGCTGCTGAGCGGCATGCGGATGCTCGGCATGGGGATAGACCCGCAGATTGCCGAGCTGACGGCGGCCAAGCGGCCCGCGCGGCAGCATGCGCTCGATCGCTTTCTCGACGATCCGCTCGGGAAAGCGGCCGGCCAGGATCGACTTCGCAGTGCGTTCCTTGATGCCGCCGATGAAACCCGTGTGCTTGTAATAGATCTTTTGCTCGACCTTGCGACCGGTCAGCACCGCCTTGGCGGCGTTGATGACAATGACGTTGTCGCCGTCGTCGACATGCGGGGTGAAGGTCGGCTTGTGCTTGCCGCGCAGCCGCATGGCGACAATCGTGGCGAGCCGGCCAACGACGAGCCCGTCGGCGTCGATCATCACCCATTTCTTGTCGACCTCGGCGGGTTTTGCCGAAAACGTTTTCATATCCATATCCGTTGGGAGAGGCGTCCGAATGGCCGGCGCCGCGTGCGGGTGTTTAGCCGTCGAAAGCCGGCAGGTCAATCGGTATGAGCGCTATTATGGATGATTTTCAAGCCCTTGGTATGGAGGTATTTCTATACCTCTAGACCGGCTGGACTGGGATCGAGTAGGTCGAAGTGACGTGGGCGACGAGGTCTTCCTTGCCGTCCGAGCGAATGCCGACCTCGCCGACCGCCAACCGTTTGCCCAATTTGATCAGGCGCGCCTCGGCCAGAAGATCCCTTGCCGTGGGCTTCCTGAGGAAATTGATGGTCAGATTGGTGGTTACCGCGAGCGGCACCCAGCCGATCGCGGACAGAACAGCCACGTACATTGTGAAATCCGCTAGTGCCATGATGACCGGGCCCGACACCGTACCGCCCGGCCGGAGCGAGCGCTCGTGGTGTCGGCGCCGCACCCGGGCGCCGCCGTGCCAAACCTCCTCGATCTCGTAATCGCCCACCGCATGGGAGGCTTCGGGGAATTCGGCCTCGAGTAAGGCCACCAGCTGCTTGCGCGTCAGCTTGGGCTCCGCCATCTGTTTACCGTCAGTGATGTCTCTGCCGTTAGTCATGAGCAATTCCCCCCGGCTCGGATACTCGGATACAATGGGGCCGGAGCAATCGCAAAATCTAAAAAGCCGGGATTGGCCGATGAACGCTCAAACCGCTACCGCCGCTGCCCACGCCCCTGCCCTTATCCTGCTGCGCGAAGATAAGAACGGCATCGCCGTCCTCACGCTCAATCGCCCGCTGGCGCGCAACAGCCTGTCCGAGGCAATGCTGGAGGCGCTCGGCGATGCGCTAACCGCGATCGCACATGAGCGCTCCGTGCGCGCAGTCGTTCTGGCGGCCAACGGCCCGGCGTTTTCCGCCGGCCATGATCTCAAGGAACTCAATGCGCATCGCTCCGACGACGACCGTGGCCGCGCTTATTTCAAGCACGTCATGACACTCTGCAGCACCGTGATGCAGCAGATCGTCACGCTGCCCCAGCCGGTGATTGCCGCGGTGCACGCCACCGCGACGGCGGCCGGCTGTCAGCTGGTGGCAAGCTGCGACCTCGCGGTCGCGTCGCAGTCGGCGAGATTCGCCACTCCTGGCGTCAATATCGGGCTGTTCTGTTCGACGCCCATGGTCGCGCTGTCGCGCAACGTAGCACGCAAAGCCGCGATGGAGATGCTCTTGACCGGCGAACTGATCCCGGCGGAGGAAGCCTTGCGCGTCGGTCTCGTCAACCGCGTGGTTGCGCCCGGCCAAGAGCACGCCGAAGCGCTCAAGCTCGCAGAGAAGATCGCCGCCAAGTCGACTTTGACCGTGAAGACCGGCAAGGAGGCGTTCTATCGCCAGGCCGAAATGCCGCTCGCCGACGCTTACAAATACGCCTCCGAAGTGATGGTCGAGAACATGCTGGCGCGCGATGCCGAAGAAGGCATCTCGGCCTTCATCGAAAAGCGCCAGCCGAAATGGCAAGACCAGTGAAAAGACCGATGAGAAGTTCATCAAGGTTCGAGAGATCGCGATGAACCATGACTCCTATCCGGACAGCTATATCCGCAGCATTCTCAATACCGTGAAGACGATCGCGATGGTCGGCGCCTCGCGAAAAGAAAATCGGCCGAGCTACTTCGCCTTCAAATATCTGCTCGAACGCGGCTACAAGATGATCCCGGTCAATCCGGGTCAGGCCGGGCAAATAATGCTGGGTCAGACGATTTATGCGCGGCTTTCCGATATTCCCGAACCCATCGATATGATCGATATTTTCCGCGCCTCGCAATATGCGCTGGCGATCGTCCGGGAAGTGCTGGCGCTCAGCCCGCGGCCCCAAGTGATCTGGATGCAGCTCGGCGTGCGTAGCGACGAAGCCGCGGTGCTTGCCGAGACCAATGGCTTGAAGGTCGTGATGAACCGCTGCCCCAAGATCGAATACGGCCGGCTGTCGTCCGAGATTGCCTGGATGGGCGTCAATACGCGTACGCTCAGTTCGAAGAAGGCGACCATCGGCGGAGTGCAGCGCATCTCGCTCAACCGCTCAAGCGCGCCTGGCGGTGCGACCGAAGCCGCCGACCGCGTGCAGCGCGAGGAAGGCGGGCATTGAATTTGCATAGCTTGTAATGAACTTCGCACCGCCTGCGGCGTCTAATCTATGAGCACGAGGCATGGTATGCGCCGGCAACTAGGATGGACTATGGAAATTCGCGCCGCACTCGGCCTTGCACTGTTCTGGATTGCCTTTGCACCCGTCACCGTCAAGGCCGATCCGCAACCGGACAATAATGCCTGCATCATGGACGCTCTGACCTTGTGCGGACAATTCATCCCGGATCGCGAACGCGTCGCCGCGTGCCTGAAGAGCAATCACAACCGCGTCTCGGCCGACTGCCGCGCGGCGCTCAAGCGCTTTAAATAGCCTCGCTTCGGCCGTTCGCCGGCCTGCTCAAGAGCACAACATGCCGCCACTGCGGTATCGGACAACACAAAGCTTTGGCGACCGCTGCTTGTTAACGCAATGGTATTCTCGCGCCTTGACGGCCTTGGCCGGTTCTATAAACCGGAACCGCCCCCACTCCCCGCAATGAGGATCGGCACATGAGCGAACGCATCCCGGGTTTTGCCACGCTTGCCGTTCATGCCGGCGCGCAACCCGACCCGACGACCGGCGCGCGCGCGACGCCGATCTATCAGACGACGTCCTACGTGTTCGAAAGCGTCGATCACGCCGCCTCCCTGTTCGGTCTGCAGAGCTTCGGCAACATTTATACCCGCATCGGCAATCCGACCAATGCGGTGCTCGAGGAGCGTGTGGCGGCCCTTGAAGGCGGCACGGCGGGGCTTGCGGCGGCATCGGGCCACGCGGCGCAGCTTCTGGTGTTCCATTGCTTGATGCAGCCCGGCGACGAATTCGTCGCATCGAAAAAGCTCTACGGCGGTTCCATCAATCAATTCAACCACGCGTTCAAGAATTTCGGCTGGAACGTCGTGTGGGCCGATCCGGACGACATTTCCTCGTTCGAGCGTGCGATCAGCCCAAAGACCAAAGCGATCTTCACCGAATCGATCGCCAATCCCGGCGGGGTCATCACCGACATGGCGGCGGTCGCGCAAATCGCGCGTCGCGCGGGGGTGCCCTATATCGTCGACAACACGCTCGCCACGCCCTATTTATGCAAGCCCTTCGAGCACGGCGCCGACATCGTCGTGCATTCGCTGACCAAATTTTTGGGCGGCCACGGCAATTCGATCGGCGGCATGATCGTCGACGGCGGCACCTTCAACTGGTCGCGCGAGCGGCGCTATCCGATGCTGTGCGAGCCGCGACCGGAATATCACGGCATCGTGCTGCACGAGACGTTCGGCAACTTCGCCTTCGCCATCGCCTGCCGGGTGTTGGGGCTGCGCGATATCGGCCCGGCTTTGTCGCCGTTCAACGCCTTTCTCATCCTCACCGGCATCGAGACGCTCCCCTTACGCATGCAAAAACATTGCGACAATGCGCTCGCGGTCGCGCAATGGATCGCGGCACATCCGCAAGTCGCGTGGGTCAGCTATCCGGGACTGCCGGGCGACCGCTATCACAACCTCGCCAAGCAATATTGCCCGAGCGGCGCCGGCGCGGTGTTCACCTTCGGCCTCAAAGGCGGCTACGAGGCCGGCGTAAAGCTGGTCTCCAACGTGAAGCTGTTCTCGCACCTCGCCAATATCGGCGACACCCGTTCGCTGATCATCCACCCGGCATCGACCACGCATCGGCAGTTGAGCGACGCGCAGAAAGTGCAAGCCGGCGCCGGGCCCGACGTGGTGCGGCTCTCGATCGGCATCGAGGACAAGGAAGATATCATCGGCGACCTCGAACAGGCGCTGGCGGACTGACTCCTCTCATCCGCTTATTCCTGTGAAAGCGGAGACCCGGACTGGACTTCCGCTTTCACGGTAATGAGCGAAAAGGAGAGTCTACGCCCGCGACAGTAGGGCGGCCGGTGCGGCAACGCGCTGGGACATGTTCGCGGCGTGCACCGTCGCCAGCGTCAGCACCAGCATGGCGCCTGCTTGGTGCACGAGCGCGAGCCCGATCGGCACGACGAACACCAACGTCAAAATGCCGAGCACAGCTTGCAGCGTCACCGCGGCTACGAGCGCGACGGCGCTCGTGACGAGCGGTCCTCTTTTCATGGTCCGCACCACGTCGAAGGCGTGAACGAATGCGGCAAGGACGACCACATCGGCGAAAATACGGTGCTCGAACTGTACGGTCAGTCTGTTTTCGAAGAAGTTCCGCCACAGCGGGACGTTGAAGAACAGCTGCGCAGTATCGGGCACCAAGCCACCGCCGATCAGCGGCCAGGTGTTATAGATGCTGCCGGCGCGCAGCCCGGCGACCAAGGCCCCGAGATAAATTTGCGCCAGCACCAGAACGATAAGGCCGATCGCGGCGCCGCGGATTCGCGTGGGTGCCGGTGTCGCCTGACTTTCATCGAGGCCCCGCGCCGTCCAAATCATAGCGACGTAGATCACGCAGGCAAGCACGAGATGCGTCGCCAGCCTATATTGCGAGACTTCGACACGATCGGCCAGGCCCGAGGCGACCATCCACCAGCCGACCGCGCCTTGCAGCGCGCCGAGCCCGAAGATGAACCAGAGCCTAGCGCGCAATCCGGATTCGATCCAGCCGCCCCACAAAAACCACAAGAACGGCACCAGGAACACCACGCCGATGCTGCGGCCGATCAGCCGGTGCGTCCATTCCCACCAATAGATCGTCTTGAACGCGTCGAGGCTCATGCCGCGATTGAGTTCCCGGTATTGCGGGATGGCCTGATATTTTTCGAACTCACTTTGCCATTGCGGCGCGTTCAGCGGCGGCAATGTGCCCATGACCGGCCGCCATTCGGTGATCGAGAGACCAGATTCGGTGAGCCGCGTCGCGCCACCGACGAGAACCATGGCGAGCACAAGAGCGGCCACGGCGTAAAGCCACAGCCGGATCGCGTGTTTGTGCCGGTCCGAAACTTCGGTCGTCATTGTCGGTCGCTTGATGACTGTCGGTTGTTTTGGGCGCGCGGACCATATAGTGCTGCCCCTGCCCTCGCAACCGACGCTGCGTCGCCACTGCCATGCCCATCCGGTTACGTAAATTCATTGGCGCCGTCGCACTGTTCGCGCTGGTAATCGTGTGGGCGCTGCTGGCGATGGCGTTCGCCCAAGCGCCCGCTATCCGCGATAACTCCGGGCTGTCGCTCGCCTATTACGTGATTGCGGGTCTCGGCTGGATTCTACCGGCGATGCCGCTCGTCTCGTGGATGAGCCGAAAAAGCCAGTAATCACGCCGCGTCCAGACGGCGAAAGCCGTTCCACATCGCCGTCGCGGAGCCCGAGAGCAAGACGCGCACATAGCGCATGCGCTGGTAGTCGCCATTAAGCGAAATCCGCGGCAGCGCCGTCATGGCCCGGCGGTGCGCTGGAAACAGCACACCCGGCCGGGTCGTCACCGCAGTCTTGAATCCGAGTTCGGCTGCGATCTCGAATTCGCGAGAGCCCGCCGACGTACGATCACCGTACGGATAGGACAGATGCCGCGGCCGCACCGAAAGCGCGGCCTCTATGACCGAGCTGCTCAAATCCATTTCGGAGCGCGCTGTGTCTTTCGCGAGCTTTGCCAGCGCCAAGTGATTGACGGTGTGGGCGCCGATGGTGACGAGCGGATCGGCGGCGAGCTCGGCAAGTTCCGGCCAGCTCATGCACAGTTCCTCGCAGAACGCGACGATATCAACATGATAATAGGCGGCAAGGTGGCGCACGACGCCGCGCATTTCCGCTTCCGTCGGCAGCGCCCGCAGCCACCAATAGAGTTCCTCGTAGAGCGCGCGCTTCTCGGCGACAGTATGACAATCGAACTTGCGGTCGCGGCCGTCGATCACAAGACCGATGCGATCGTTGCGCGCGATCACCGCTTCCAGCGCGAGCCACCATAATTCGCCGAGCCGGTCTGGGAAGCTCGTCGGCACGTAGACCGCGAATGGCGCGCCCGCCTCCTTGAGGATCGGATAGGCCCATTGCAGCGTGTCGCGGTAGCCGTCGTCGAACGTCAGACAGACGAAACGGCGGGAAAAATCGCCCTCGGTCATGCGGCGATGCATCTCGTCGAGACTGACCAGATCGAGCCCCGAGCGGCGCAGCGCCTTCACCACGCGCGTCAGGAAGCGCGGCGTCACCTCGAGCAGACGGTTCGGTTGGAAGCGGTCGGGCCGCGGCGGACGAACGTGGTGCAGCGTCAGGATCGCGCCGACTCCGCCGACAAAAGGCCGGAGCACAAGATGGGCGCCGGTGAAGTACAGCGATTCCAATCCACCGCGGATAATCGTTGGTTTCAAGCCGGCCACGAAGGCTCCCTGGTCGAACCGCCCATTCTTGCAAGCGCAACCTACCGCAAGCCTAACCTATCCCAAGACCGAAACGATTGTCTTTTGACAGGATGGAGGAAGCTACCACGCGCGCTATGACGATTTTTAGGCCGCGACGGCGGATTCCCGGAAGCTGCCCGCCGCCGCAAGTATTCTCACATCGCCAAAACCCGACGCCAGCAGGCGCTCGCGCGCCGACGTCGTCGCTGCGTTAGCCAAGGTGTCGGTCACCAAGACGGCATGCGGCGCGATCTCGGCGACACGCTCGATCTCCGGTCCAGCGACCGCCCCGGCGTCGACGACGACGTGATCATAGCTGCGGGCCAATGCGTCGAAATTCGTCACCATGCCGGGCGACGCGAGTATGTCGGTCCGATCGATCGGCGCATGTCCCGCCGCGATAAGGTGCAGCGGCGAAAGCCTGTCCTTGGTGATGATGCTGCCGAAAGAGCCCTCGCCGCTGGCGAACTCCGCGAGTCCGCCGGCCGACGGTTCGTTCGATATCCCTCTGATCGCGGTGTCGCCCGACGCGAGCCCGACAAGGACGACCCGCGAATCCTCCGCAAGGGCGCGAGCGAGCCTGATCGCAGTCTTACTCGAGTTCATCCCCGGCACGGCGCCGAACACGGCGAACTGCCGGCCAGCAGCGCCAGCACGGCGCAGATCATCGACAGCGGTCGCGATCGAGCCGTCGTCGAGACCGGAGACGAAGGACGGCTCGCTTCGGCGCGGCTCGCTGACCATCGTGCTTACTCGCGGCGCGCCCCCGTCAGGCCCGAAGTGATCCCCTCGCATCGGGATAAAGCCCGGAGCGGCCAATATCTCCCTGGTCATGAGCCAGCCTGAACTCAGGATCAGGGTCGCGAATGTCGCGATCAGCACCGTCGGCAGCTTCTTCGGATAGGCCGGGATGTTGGATACAGTAGCGCGGGAAATCACGCGGGCGTCGGCGGGCGTCGAATTGAGCGTATCGCGCGACGTCGCCTCGCGGTATTTGGCCATATAGGATTCGAGAAGATCGCGCTGCGACTTGGCGTCCCGCTCGAGCCCTCGCAATTGCACATCCTTATCGTTGGTCCCGGCCGCCTGGTTCTTGAGCTGATCGAGTATCGCGATCTGCGAGTCCATGCGCGCAGCGGCGAGCTTGGCGTCGCTTTCGAGCGACCGCGCTGCCGCTTCCGCCGCGGCCCTGAGCTGGTTGTCGAGATCCTCGATTTGCGCCTTCAATTCCTTGATGCGCGGATGATTGTCGAGCAGGGTCGACGATTGCTCGGCGAGCTGCGCTCGCAAGGTGACGCGCTGCTCGGCAAGCCGGCGGATAAGCTCCGAATTGAGTATGTCGGTGGACTCGATCGACTGGCCGGACCGCAGCATATCGCGGATCAGCTTGGCCTTGGCCTCGGCGTCGGCCTTTTGCGCGCGTGCCGCGGCAAGTTGCGTATTGACTTCGCTGAGCTGCTGCGTCGACAAAGTGGTGTTGTTGGCGCCCATCAGCAAGTTGGATTTAGCGCGGAAATCCTCGGCCTTGGCTTCGGCGTCTTCGACTTTCTGCCGCATCGAGTCGATCTGGCCGGCGAGCCATTGCCCCGCGCTCTGCGCCTGCTCCTGCTTCGCCTCACGCTGGCGCACCAGATAGGCGTCCGCAATGGCATTGGCGACCCGCGCGGCGAGTGCTGGGTCCTCGGAAAGAAAATCAATATTGATGATCCGCGATTTTTCCACGGGCGTGACGGTGAGACGGTCGTAATAGGCTGTTAGTACACGTTCTTCCGGCGTCATACTCAACGGATCTTTGACGATGCCAAGAAGACCGAGCACGGCTTTGATCGGCGACACCCCTGTAAGAGCCGGATCGAATTCGGGGCGTTCGTTGAGTTTGAGTTGGCTGATCACTTCGCGGGCAAGATCCCGCGACAGGATGATTTGGGCCTGGCTCGTCACCGCCTCCTCGTCGACGGTGGTGGTGCTGGCATCACGATCAGCATCCGGACGCAGGTAGACGTTGTCGCGGCCCTCGATGAAGACCCGCGATTCCGATGCGTATCGAGCGGTGACCAACTGGACGGCGATAAGCGCGAGCACCGCGACCAGAATCGTCGGGCGCAACACCTGCCACTTCTTGCGCCACAACGTCGCGCCGAGCGCCGGCAGGTCCAGCTCGCCGTTGAGCGAACGCGCCGCCTGCGTCGACGGCGACGCCGTACGCATTGCGAAACTCCTCCTAACAAACTGACCAACTGAACCCAGAGCCATGGCTGATCACAAACCATTAAGGTTGCTATCCGGTTAAAGCGGCCATGCGCGTCTCCATCTGCCGCGCGTGAGGCTTTATTAACCTCCGTAGGTCCTCAATCCCGTTTAATTCCTCGACGCCAAGCTTAGCTGCCAAGTCTAGCTGCCGAGTTTGAGCCAAGCTTCGAAATCGATTCTAAGGATCCGGCCATGGGTGATCTGCGGCCTCTCAATTCGACCTTCGGCCGCCTGGCATTCGGCCGCGCCGCGCCGATCGGTGCGGTGACCCGCGCGCCCGCGTCCGAATATCTTCCGGCAGCCTTGGCCCCGACTAGCCTCAAGATTTTGCATATTCTGCGGGCCCCGCTCGGCGGTCTATTCCGGCACGTGGTGGACGTGGCGCAAGGACAGGTCGAGCGCGGGCACCGCGTCGGCCTCATCGTCGATTCGACGACCGGCGGCGCGCGCGCCGACGCCATGCTGGCGGAACTTTCGCCGCGGCTTGCGCTCGGCATCGAGCGTGTCCCGATCACGCGGGAACTGCACTGGCGTGACGTCAATGCGCTGTGGCGCATCTCCCGGCGGGTCAAGGCGCTGGCTCCAGACGTGCTTCATGGCCATGGCGCCAAGGGAGCAGCCCTAGCTCGGCTGACCTTGAGCGCCCCGCATGCGATTCGCGCCTATACGCCGCATGGCGGCTCGCTGGTTTATTGTCCCGGCACATTGAACGGCGGCTTTTATCGATCGCTGGAGCGGCTGTTAAACCCCCTCACCGATCTGTTTCTGTTCGAAAGCAGTTACATCGCCGACCTGTATCGCGCCGTGATCGGCCCGCCGCGGGCGATGGTGCGCGTCGTGCGCAACGGCATCGCCGAGTCCGAGTTCGAGCCTGTCGTGCCCAGACCCGACGCGACGGATATCGTGTGTGTGGGCGAGTTACGTCCGGTCAAGGCGATCGACGTCCTCATCGAAGCGCTTGCCGTTCTGCGTCAATCAGGCCGAAGCGTGAGTGCGACGATTGCCGGGGAAGGACCCGAAGCGGCGAAACTTCAGGCGCAGGCGGCTCGGCTCGGCGTCGCCGATCAAGTGCGCTTTATCGGCCACTGTCCGGCCCGCAGCGCCTTTACCATGGGACGAATGCTGGTCATACCGTCGCGCGCCGAGTCGCTGCCCTATGTGGTGCTGGAGGCCGCGGCCGCCGAACTTCCAATCATCGCCACCGACGTCGGCGGCGTCCCGGAAATTTTCGGACCGCAGGCGGCTCAGCTTATCCCTGCCGACGACAGTGCAGCCCTGATCGGGGCGATCACGGCGGCAATCGACGATCCGGCGGCAATGCAGCGTGGGGCGCAGGCACTCAAGACGCGAGTTCACAGCGAATTCTCCGTGAGCACGATGGTCGAGTGCAACCTCGCCGCCTATCGGGAAGCGATTGCCGAACGGAAACTTGCGCAGTCCGCATAACCAATTTTTGAAGATTGTTCACTATGTTGGCGGCCTAATGCCGGGTCGGCTTCGGGCGACCGATCGCAGGCCGGGAGGCCTTTGGTAACTATGTCAGGTCCCGAACACTCTACGCTTTTTGAGGCCGCGTCGGTTTCATCGGTCGTCAAAGCAATGCCGCGATCAGGCCCGAAAAAGCCGGTGCCGCACGCGCTATCAGCCGCCGCGCTTGCGGTCGCCGCGCAGCGATTCAAGCAGGCCTATTCGCCGATCGTGCTCGCGGGCATCGTGCGCGGCGTCGAAGTCGTCCTGGTCGCGACGGTCGGGATAGCGTTGTATCTATGGTACGTCGTGCCGGTCGCCGGCTTTGCCCGCTCTTACCTCGGCGTCATCGCCGGCATCTCACTGCTCTCGATGCTGGCATTTCAAACCGCCGACATTTATCAGGTACAGGCTTTCCGAGGCCATGAAAAACAATACATGCGGCTCGCCTCGGCGTGGTCGGTGGTGTTTCTACTCACCATCGCGGCGTCGTTTTTCGCCAAAGCCGGCGACCAGTTTTCCCGGCTCTGGCTGGGCAGCTTCTACGTCGTCGGACTGATCACACTGCTTGCGTTTCGGCGCGCGCTATTCCTGTTGGTGCGCCGTTGGACGCGGCAGGGCCGGCTCGACCGCCGCACCGTCGTGGTCGGAGCGGGCGGCGGCGGCGACGCGTTGATCGGCGCTCTGGCGGCGCAACGCGATTCCGACGTGCGCATTATCGGCGTGTTCGACGATCGCGGCGACGAGCGCAGCGCGGTCGCCTCCGACGGGGTGCCGAAGCTTGGTACGGTCGACGACCTCGTCGAGTTCGCCCGCCACACGCGGGTCGATCTCGTCATTTTTTCGCTGCCGATCTCGGCAGAAGGCCGCATCCTGCAGATGCTGAAAAAGCTCTGGGTGCTCCCGCTCGATATTCGGCTTGCCGCGCACAACAATAAACTGCGGTTTCGCCCGCGCTCCTATTCGTACATCGGCAATCTTCCCGTGCTCGACATTTTCGACCGGCCGATCGCGGACTGGGACGTCGTCATGAAATGGCTGTTCGACAAGATCATCGGCTCGCTCATCTTGATCTGCGTTGCGCCGATCATGTTGGTGATTGCGCTTGCCATCAAGATCGACAGCAAAGGACCAGTGTTCTTCAAACAGCGGCGCTACGGGTTCAACAACGAACTTGTCGAAATCTATAAGTTCCGCTCGATGTATACCGAAGACACCGACGCGAACGCGAGCAAACTCGTCACCAAGGGCGATCCGCGCGTGACCCGCGTCGGCCGTTTCATTCGTAAGACCAGCCTTGACGAGCTGCCGCAGCTTTTCAACGTCGTCTTCACCGGCAATTTGTCGCTGGTCGGGCCGCGACCGCATGCCATCCAGGCCAAGGCGGACAATCATCTTTACGATGAAGCAGTCGACGGCTATTTCGCGCGCCATCGGGTGAAACCGG
This sequence comes from Hyphomicrobiales bacterium, assembly GCA_003164375.1. Lineage (GTDB taxonomy): Bacteria > Pseudomonadota > Alphaproteobacteria > Rhizobiales > Xanthobacteraceae > BOG-931. The sequence continues at coordinate 17,559 of PLTE01000396.1, forward strand.
GCATCACCGGCTGGGCGCANNGAGGAAAAGCTGCCGTTCTATGCCGAACGGCACATGGTCAAGCCGGGCATCACCGGCTGGGCGCAGATCAACGGCTGGCGCGGCGAAACCGATAGCCGGGAAAAGATTCTTCACCGCGTCGAGCACGATCTCTATTACATCGAGAACTGGTCGATCTTGTTCGACCTTTACATCGTGGCGCGCACCCCGTTCGCGCTTATTCGTGGCGAAGGCGCCTATTGATGGACGCCCGCGCGCCGGCGACGGCTCAGGCAATAGTGCATCCCGGAAGCTCTGCGGTCGTCGCCGGGCAGCTGTTGAATTTCGTTCTGTTCGTCACAATCCTGCTGAGCTGCATCGCCTTCATCGAGCCGTCGCCGCACGACGTGATGATGCTGGTGCTACTCGCCGCGTGCATCGCCGCGCGCGTGCCGTTCGACCGAAGACTCACGCCGCTGCTCGCACTGATCGTCGTCTGGCTGGTCGGCGGAGCGATGTCGCTAATGGAAGTCGCGAGTTCCGAAGAACTCCATCCAGTATTGGGCCAGAACCCCATCCAGTACTTTGAAACCTCGGTTTATCTGGGCTCGGCAGCGATCATGTTTGCCTGCCTCTTCAGCGATGGGAATTTGACTCGGTTGTCGATCCTGCGTCGGGCGTATCTCCTTGCGGCACTGTTCGCGACAGTGATCGGATATATCGCCTACTTTCATCTGCTACCGGGGTCCGAGGCTCTCTTGTCGGATGGACGAATCCGCGCAACGTTCAAGGATCCGAACGTCTTCGGCCCGTTCTTAATCTACCCGATCGTTCTATTGATTGTCGGACTTCTGGTACGCGGCTTCCGGCTGCTCGATTTATCGATGCTGGCATTCCTATCGAGCGGACTATTGCTGAGCTTCTCGCGCGGCGCTTGGATTCATGGCTCTCTTTCGGCTTTCGTCGCTATCGCAATACTGCTTGCCGTCACGCCGAGCCCGCGAATGCGCATACGTATCGCGATTTTCGCGGTGCTAACCATGATAGCAATTGCGGCTTTTGTGGTTGCGCTCACGTCGATCGCTTCGATCCATGATATGTTCTTGGAACGCGCAAAGGCTATTCAACCATACGACGTCGGAACGGGTGGTCGATTTGGCCTGCAGCAGCTTGCTCTGACGGCAATCCTAGAAAACCCGAACGGCATGGGTCCCTTTGCATTCTCCAACATGTTCGGTGGCCAGCAGCACAACGTCTATATGCAAGGATTCCTCGTTTATGGCTGGCTTGGCGGCGCGGTCTATTTAACCATCATTGGCGTCACGTTGCTGCTTGGCTTAAGCAACGTGCGCGTGCCAACGCCCTGGCAACCCTATCTCGTTGCCGCCTACGCAACATTTGTCGGCGAAGTCGGCGAAGGAATAATCGTTGACACCGACCATTGGCGTCACTTCTTTTTACTGCTCGGGCTGATCTGGGGACTGTCGGTAGCCAATATCAGTTATTGCCGCGGCAATATTAATCCCCAGAGAAATTACGCCGTAGTTTATTGAACTGTCACTCACGCATGGTGGGAAGCGACCGTTCGTCGGATCGCCGCCTGACCAAGCCGGGCGTTAATTGCGGAGCGCCAGCCTCGCTGGGATCCAGCCACTCAGATTCTGGCCGCGTTACAAGACGATAAATTTCTTCCAGCCAGCCACGCACGAGACGTTTTTTGCTTTCCGTGACCGAGCTGAGTGCAAAGCAACTCGCGAGCGTAAGAACAACGATCACAAAGTTCTTCCAGGAGGGCGATGTGGGCTCGACCCGAAAGAGCGCGCCGAACAAGTAAAGCAGCGGGTAATGGTAGAGATAAATGGAAAGNNGCGCCCGCTACCCAGCGCACCGGCTTTTCAATCTTGCTCAGCGTGGGCGCGAGGTATCGTTCGAGCGACGGGAAGGCATACAAATTCAATGCCATCAGAACGCCGAACATGGTCGCGGGGATAAAAATGATTGAAAACGCCAAATAGCGATGATCTATCGCGCCCTCGACGAGCGCCCGGAGATGCAACGCCTCATAGAGCGCAAAGACGCCAAAAACGCCCAGTGGCGCCAGAAACATCGGTATCGCTAAAGTCATCGGCAACGTGCGGCGGAGACCTAGGCGGTGTACGGCCACACCCATCAGCCAGACTGGAAACAGTAGCCATATTTTCGGGCCCATCACGGCGAGCGCAGCGAGGCCCAGAAGCAAGCCGGCCCGCCCCCGCAACAGCGTGAAACAGCCGAACGCCGCATAATACCACCACTCGTAACTCAATGACCAAAACGGATTATTAGAAAGCGGCCGGACGTCTAGAAACCAAACTTGATTAAGAAAGACGCTCGACGCCATCAGTTGATTGGAGGGTTGCGCGATGAGCGACGTCCAGTTCTCGATGACTGAATAGATTTGCGGATAAATGGCATAGCCGATCCGATCCGCAATATAGGTCAGGGCTAATGCCGGAATGGCCACCGACCAAAGCCGCGCCAGCCGGTTAATGATAAAGACCTTAAAGTCCTTCTCCTTGGTCGCGGCGGTCCACGAAATCACGAAGCCGGACAGGACAAAGAAGATAATGACCCCGGGCGTTCCGGTGTGAGAGAACGCGTGCTTCAGCCACCGGCCGCCGAACTCGTCATTCGACGCATGATAAAGCAGCACCATAAGTGCAGCGGCGGCGCGAACGAGGTCCAGATAGACTGAAAATACTGGCGTCATAATGCGACCCCGTTCCGAAACAACTACTGGTA
>PLTE01000051.1 GCA_003164375.1 Hyphomicrobiales bacterium
GCCCGCGCCGCCTCGATCGTCGCGTTGAGCGCCAACATGTTGGTGCGCTGGGCGATGGTGCGGATCATATCGACGACGTCACCGACCTTGGCGACGAAAGTGGCAAGACCGGAAACCGCGCTATCCGTTGCCCCTGCGATTTCGATCGCCTTGTTCACGCGTTGGTTGGTCCCGCGAATCTGGTTGGAGATTTCGGTGATCGACGCCGTCAATTGTTCTGCGGCGGCGGAAACGGCATGGATGGAGGATGTCGAGTCGGACGCGGCGCTGCGCGCCCAGTCGGCGGCGTCGCCGGCCCGCGCGGCCACTTCGTTCAAGGTCCGGGCTGTGCCGGACATGGAGGCCGCCTGCGAATCGACCGCCCCGACGATCTCGCCAATCATGTTGCGGAATTTGGCGACCAGTTGCTGCATCATCGATTGCCGTTGCAGCTCCAATTGCCGCTCGGCATGGGCCGCGTCTTCAAGGCGGGCGCGCTCGGCGCCCTCGACCCGCAGATGTTCCAAGGCCTGCGCCAGTTTGCCAATCTCGTCGGCGCGCTCGACATGCGGGACTGCGGCGGCGACATCGCCGTGAGAAATTTTGTCGACGCTGGCGGAAAGGTCTGTCAACGGCCGGAGGATTTTTCGGGCGATCATCGTCGCGGCCATGCTCAAGGCGACCAGCACGAAAACGGAAACCAGACCGACCGACCTGATCCAGGCGTTGATGTTGCCGTCGATTTCCTCGCTTTTCACGCCCGCGTAGAGCGCGCCGGCAATATCGCCCGCCGGCGCATAAATCGGCATATAGGCGGTGCGATAGGACACTCCGAGAATATCCGCCAATCCGGTATAGGTTTGGCCCGCAAGCAGAGCTGCGGGAACCGGGCCGGATTTGTCCAGGACGGTGCCGATGGCGCGCGATCCATCCGCCTTGCGAACGCTGGTGGTCTTCCGCACGAATTGCGCGCCTGCCGGGTCATAGGCGAAAATCGTCGTCGTGGCGCCTGTCAGGCGGCTGATCTCATCGACAATTTTGTGATCGGCAGCGTTTGGAAACTGCTGCAAGGTGATCCGTCCGACGTCGCCGTTTTCCGTCCATGTTACGGTCACGCCCGGCATGTCGTTCCGCAAGATGGTTGCTGCGATGCGAAGATTGGAGCGTTGGCGCGTCCCCGCTTCGTCGGCGAAAGACGACAGACTCTTATAGGCGACGAAGACCTGCGCCATCGACGCAAGTCCGACCATCGCCACGATTGCGAACGTCACCACCGCAACCAGTGACGATTTGAATAGTCCCCCCACTTTACCAGGGAATTTCATGACGAATCTCCGTCGGAGCCAATGAATATTCATTGCGGCCCGGCGCTTGCGCGGAGCTTGATCGACACGAAAATTCTGGCTTAGCGGCTCGGTTCGACGGCTATCCCATCAAATGCCGTATCCCCACCCAGATCAGAAAAACGCCGACGGCCAAAGTGATGGCGTAGATGATCTTGTAAAACCGGTCGGATTCGGTGCGCCGCACCAGCCAGATGCCGAAAAAGGTCGCGGCGATGGCCGGCGGGAACAGGATAGCCGAGGTCTCCAGATGGCCGGGCGAGACCTGACCGAGGAAATAGAAGGCGACGAATTTGATCCAGTTGATGATGGCGAAAAACATCGTGCCGGTGCCGGCGTAAGTCTGCGGTTTTAGGCGCAGCGGCAGCACATAGACCTGGAACGGCGGCGCGCCGGCATTGGCGATAAAGCTGGTGAAGCCGCCGACGCCGCCCCAGAACAGGCCGGGCGCGACGCGCGTCGGCGCCGGTTCGCCCGGCTTCATATGGCCCTTCATCCAGGCGTAAAACACATAGCCGGCGGCGATGAGCCCGACGAACAATTCGATCAGGGCGTTGGAGACATGCGCCGCCAGCGCTGCGCCGAGGGCAATGCCGAACAGGCTGCCGCCCACCAGAATGGCCAGCACTTTCTTGTCGAAATCATGCCGGTAGGTCCAGACGCTGACGACATCCTGCACCATCAGGATCGGCAGCATGATCGCGGCGGCCTCGATCGGCGGCATGACCAGCGCCATCAGCGGCATGGACAGCACGCTGACCCCCGCGAAGCCGCCCTTGGCCAGGCCCATCAGGAAAACGGCGGGCAGCGCGGCCAGATAAAACCAGGGATCGTGAATCATCGCTCGCTCAGCCCAGCGCTTTTTCAATATCGGCGGCCATGTCCTCCGGCTTGTCGGCCGGCCCATAGCGCTTCAACACCTTGCCGTCGCGGCCGATCAGGAATTTGGTGAAATTCCATTTNNCCTGATGGCCGAACTGGTCGCAGGGAAAGCCCATAACGACAAGGCCCTGCGGCCCGAAGCGGCGATAGAGCGCCTCCAGCCCGGCATATTGCGGGGTAAAGCCGCATTTGCTGGCCACATTCACGACCAACCGGACTTTGCCCGCATAATCGCCCATCGTTTGGTTTTCGCCGCCGATGCCGCGCAGCGCAATCTCGTCAAGGCCGCTCATGCTCGCTTCTCCCTGTGTTGAGGGAGATTAGAGAACGAATAGGGCCCGGCGTCAAAACCGGGCCGTTTGCGTTTTTGCACGTTAGGTCAGGCGGCTTCGACGATCTCGCCCAAAGCGTCGAGGCCGGCGGGCAGGATGGCGCGGGCCCCGGCGGCGTGGAACTCCTCCTGCAAGGCGGCGCGGTCGTTTTCGTCTTCCGCGAAAATCAGGCAGAGGTCGGCGTTGGGCGCGAGATCGGCGGCGGAGGCGCCGAAGGAGGCGGCGATCAGCACATAATCATAGGTCGCCTGCAAGGCGTCGAGGACCAGCTCGACATCGTCCAGCGGCGCGTCGGTCGGGCCGCCGCAGGGCACGACATGCAGGCGCGACAGCGAATCGCGGAAGATCGTCTCGGCGAAGGAGGCTTCGCCCGACAGAATCTGGGCGAGGCCGGGCGCTTCCACATCGGCATCGCCGGCGGCGCGGGCCAGGGCCTCCAGGAGATGGGAATCGGCTTCGTCGGTCTGGATCAGCACGGCGCGGCCCTCGCGCGCCAAAGCGCGGCCGATGGACAGAGCAAAACAGGCCGGGGCGGAGGTTTCGGCGCTCACCAGCAGGGTGCGCGCGCCATGGTCGGGCGTGGCGAGGTCGCGGATGCGGGCCACCAAAGCGGCGGAGGGCGACGCGCCGGCGCCGGCGCGGCGGCGCGGCCTGACGGCGGGCAGTTCCTCGGCGATGCGCACCCAGACGTCATCCGCCGGCAGTTCCGGCTCCGGCGTGCGCACGATCGGATTGCCGTCGGCGTCGAGCGGAATGTTCGGCGCGGAATAATCGGAGACAGCCTGTTTCAGCCGGCTGAAGAAGGGTTTTTGCGCGCGGGAGGCGCCCGCAGCCGCGAAGGCTGCGGCGCCCGCGCCGGCGCGGCGCGCGGAAGACCGCATGACCGGGCCGCCGCCGGCCTGGCGGGGCGCGGGCGGGACAGGATGCGATGCGCCGTTGGCCGGGGCCGCCAGAAGCTGGCCGGCGAGCACCGAGCCGACCGAGAAGAACAGGCCGGCGATGGCGCCGAATATGATCAGCGGCAATTTTTTCGGGAAGACCGGCAGGCTCGGCGCCATGGCGCGGGAGATGATGCGGGCGTCCGGCGGCGCCGTGTCGGCGACGTCGCGCGACATGGCGGCCTGATATTTGGCCGATTCCTGCTCGAGCTGGGTTTTCAGCGTCTTGGAATCGCGCTGCAATTCGCGCAATTGCGTGGATTCGGCGTCCGAAGCGCCGACCGCGCGCTTCTGCTCCTCCATCAAAGCCTGGAGATTGGCGACCTTGACGCCCGCGACGCGCGCGTCATTTTCCAGCGTGCGCGCGCCCTTGTCGACCGCCGCGCGCAATTGCGTCTCCAGGTCCGAAAGCTGCGCCCCCAGCTCTTTGATGCGCGGGTGGCCGGGGAGCAGGGTGCGCGATTCCAGCGCCAATTGCGCCCGCACGGCGACGAGCTGGTTGGCGATGCGCTTGACGAGATCGCCGCTGGAAATTTCGCTGGCGTCGCCAAGCCGGCCCGTGGCCAGCAATTCGCGCAAAGCCTTGGCCTTGGCCTGGGCGTCCGATTGCACGGCGCGCGCCTCGGCCAGCCGGGTCGCCAGTTCGCCGAGCTGCTGGGTCGGCACGGTGGTGTTTTCGCTCGATTCGAACAGTCCGTATTTGACGCGATAGGCGGCGACCTTGCCGTCTGCCTCGGCCACGCGCGCTTCCAGCGAGGCGATCAGCGGTTTCAGGCTTTGGGCGGCCTGGCGGGCGTTGTCGCGCTTGGCCTGGCCCTTGAGGTCGATGAACAGATCGGCAATTTCATTGGCGCCGCGCGCCGCCAGATCCGGGTCGCGCGAGGAGAACACCACCTGGAGCACGCGGCTCTTGGTCGGCGACATAACGGTCAGGCGGTCGAAGAAATTGGTCAGCAGCCGGTCTTCCATCGATTGCGACTGCGGCGCCGGCGACAGGCCGAGCGCCTGCGACAGAGCGGTGAGCGGGTTGAAGCCGGCGGCGGCGGGGTCGAATTCCGGATTGCCTTGCAGATGCAGCGCCGTCACCGCCTTGCGCGCCAGATCGCGCGAGGTCAGCAATTGCATCTGGCTGTTGACGGCTTCGGTGTCGAAAATCTGCGAGGGTTCGCGCAATTCGGGTTCGGGCCGGGTGAAATAGCTTTCCTGATTTTCGACGAGTATGCGCGCTTCCGCCTCATAGCGGGGCTTGACGACCATGCAGAAAATCGCTGCTGCTGCGGCGGCGCCGACCGTGGCCATGACGATCAGGCTCTTCTTGCGCGCGAGAGCGGCGCCCATGCCGCCGAAGTCGACCTCCTCGGTCGTTCCGGCCGTTTCGAAATCGAAATTTCTCGCGCTCATCACAAACTCCATGCACTCGCCTGAAATTTGAACCATTAAGGTTGAAACGCGGTTAATTGCGCAAAGTCAGTTGGCAAGTATTTGTTAACTATAAAAAGCTAGTTTGCCATCAAAGCCGCACTGCCGCGGCGCCAGCTTCAGCCAGGCGAGAGCTCATGCGCCGATCATTTATTCTCCTTTGTCTTGTTTTGGCGACGACGCTTCAAGGCTGCAACCTGATGGGCCACAAGCCCGCGATGGAATATCAGGCCAGCGCCGAAGCCCCCTATACGCTCGCAACCGGCGACCGGTTGCGCGTCATCGTGTTTGGCCAGGATTCGCTGTCCAACTCCTTCGCGGTCGACAGTTCCGGCCATATCGCCATGCCGTTGATCGGACTGGTGCCCGCCACCGGCCGCACGCCAGCGCAAATGGCGCGCCAGATCGAGGAAAAACTGCGCTCGGGCTATGTGCGCGAGCCGCGCGTCTCGGTGGAGATCGAGGCCTATCGGCCCTTCTTCGTGCTCGGCGAAGTGACGACGTCGGGCCAATATCCCTATGTCAACGGCATGACCGTCGAGACGGCCGTGGCCATCGCCGGCGGCTTCACCCCGCGCGCCAAGAAGAACGGCGCCGAGCTGACCCGCACCGATGGCGTCCGCACCGTCACCGCCGACGTGCCGATGAACCAGCCGGTGCGCCCCGGCGACACCATCGTCATTCAAGAACGGTTCTTCTGAACCTTCTGTATTTTCCGAATGTTGAACACGCGCGCGCAAAATTGCGCGCGTTTTTTTTGATTTCGTCACAGCAAATTTTTTCTGAAATAAAGGTAAACACAAGCTTTTCCCGTCCGATTGGGAGGAAAGACATGTGTCGGTCCGCCCGCTCCACTATATTGGTGAATAATTGGTTAGGCCTGCGCGCTTCGGGCGCGCTCAATTCGGGACGGTTCCGCATCCGGCGCATGCCGTGAGGGGCCGAGGGACGACATGAAACATATGCCTCCAGCGGAAGCCATGGTCCAAGCGCGCCAGAAACGCGGCTTTTCGCCGGCGATTCTTGTCGGCCTGTGTCGCGTGGGCGAATACATCAGCCTCATTCTGCTGGGCTTTCTCGCCCATGCCTGGCATGTCGCGCCACAATATAGCCTTCAGGCAACCTATGTATTCGCTCTGCTGGTCATGCCGCTGGCCTATCTTGTCGTGGCTCAGTCGGCGGGCGCCTATCGGCTGGAGGCGCTGCGCAAGCCGCTGAAGACCGGATTGCGCGTGACTTTGGCGTGGTCGGGCATTGTGCTCGGCGCCATGGCGCTGGCGTTTTCGCTGCGGCTGGAAGGCTCGCTCTCCCGGCTGTGGCTTGGCCTGTGGTTTGGCGGCGGCCTCATCGGCCTTCTGGCGGGGCGCGCGGTTGCAGCCCTGGCGACGGGCGCATTGACCCGGGCCGGGCGGCTGGACCGCTATACGGTGATCGTCGGCGGCGGACCGCTGGCCGAAATGCTGCTGACCGAACTGTCGCGGCAGGCCTGCCCGGATCTGCGCATTCTCGGCCTGTTCGACGATCGCGAGGACGACCGCTCGCCCGATCTCATCGCCGGCTATCCCAAGCTGGGCACGATTGACGATCTCATCGGTTTCGCCCGGCACACGCGGGTCGATCAGGTGATTTTTGCGCTGCCGATCACGGCGGAAGGCCGCATCCTCGCCATGCTGCGCAAGCTCTGGGTGCTGCCGGTGGACATACGCCTGGCCGCGCACGCCAACCGGCTGCGTTTTCGCCCGCGCTCCTATTCCTACATTGGCGCCGTGCCGGTTTTCGACGTGCTGGACAAGCCCATGTCCGACTGGGCGGTGCTGGGCAAGGCCGTATTCGACCGCATCGTCGGCGCTTTCATCCTGGTCGCCGCCGCGCCGCTGATGCTGGCCACCGCGCTCGGCGTCAAGCTGACCTCGCGGGGCCCGGTCCTGTTCAAGCAGGAGCGCTATGGTTTCAACAACGAACGCATCGTCGTCTATAAATTCCGCTCGCTCTTCATCGATCAGGCTGATCCGCTGGCGCACAAGCTTGTCGGCCGCGACGACCCGCGCGTGACGCCCTTTGGGCGCTTCATCCGGAAAAGCTCGCTCGACGAACTGCCGCAATTGTTCAATGTCGTCTTCAAGGGCGACCTTTCGCTGGTCGGTCCGCGCCCGCATGCGCTGGAGGCGAAGGCGGCCGACTGGACCTACGAGCAGGCGGTCGATGGCTATTTCGCCCGCCATCGCGTCAAGCCCGGCGTCACCGGCTGGGCGCAGGTCAACGGCTGGCGCGGCGAAACCGATACGGTCGAGAAAATCCAGCGGCGCGTCGAATGCGACCTCGAATATATCGAAAACTGGTCGCTGGCGCTCGACATCTATATTCTCGCAGCCACGCCTTTCGCGCTGTTTCGCGGGGATTCCGCCTATTGAGGCGAGCAGGTTTTCTTAACGGAAAATTCCTATCATTTGATTCAATCTGGATTTGAGACATGGTCGCCAACGAGCGCAGCCTGCGCATTCTTCACCTGCTGAGGGCCCCTGTCGGCGGCCTGTTTCGGCATGTGATGGATTTGGCCGGCGAACAGGCGGCGCGCGGCCACCAGGTCGGCATCATCGCCGATTCCGTGACCGGCAACGACCATACCGCCCGACGTTTTTCTCAGATCGCGCCGGCGCTCGCGCTGGGCGTGACGCGCTTTCCCATGCACAGGCTGCCCCATCCCAGCGATTTCGCCGCCTTGGCCAATGTCTATGGCGCGGTGAACAGCCTCAAGCCTGACGTGGTGCACGGCCATGGCTCCAAGGGCGGCTTTTACGCGCGCTCCATCGGCTTCATGCCCGGCCTGAAACGGGCGGCGCGGGTCTATACGCCGCATGGCGGTTCGTTCCACCAGCAGCCGGGCCGGCAAATCTACATGATGGTCGAGCGGATCGTCGCCACGCGCACCGATTTGCTGCTGTTCGAGAGCGATTTCATCGCCGGCCAATATGGCGAATGGGTCGGCAAGACCTCCGCCCTGCGGCGCATCGCCAAGAACGGCCTGCGGCCCGAGGAGTTCGAGCCGGTCGCCGCGCGCGAGGACGCCGCCGAGTTTCTCTATATCGGCGAATTGTCGGCCTATAAGGGCGTCGATACGCTGATCGACGCGCTGGCGATCATCCATGCCGAAACTGAACTGCGGCCGCGCCTCGTCGTGGTCGGGGCGGGGGCGGAACTCGACACGCTCGTCTTCCGGGTCGATCGATACGAGCTGAATCGGCATGTGGCCTTTTATGGCGGCATGCCAGCGCGCGAGGCTTTTACGCTGGGCAAGGTGATGGTGGCGCCCAGCCGCGCCGAATCCTTGCCCTATATCGTCATGGAGAGCATTGCTGCGGGCAAGCCGATCGTCGCCACAGACGTGGGCGGCGTCGGCGAAATTTTCGGGCCGTTCCGCGACCAGCTCATCCCGCGCGACGACGCCAAGGCGTTGGCCCGCGCGATGATCGCCGCGCTGCGCCGCCCTGGGGAGGAACAAGCGGCGGATTCCGCCCGTCTTGCGGCTTATGTCGCCGAAAACTTTTCGCTGGCGGCGCTGGTCGATCAGGGACTCGCCGCCTATCGCGAGGCTTTGGCCCGCCTGGGGGCGGCATGACCGACGCCTCCCTGCCGGCGCGGGCCGCGCCGCGCCCCTTCGCCTATGGAAGGCTGGTCGATCTTTTCTTCTTCCTGACGATCTGTTCGGGCTCGGTCGTGTTCATCGAGCCGTCGCCCTATGACTTTCTCATCCTCGTCACCATCGGCCTGTGGGCGCTCGGCGGCTTTACGATCCACCGCGCTGTCCTGCCGCTGGTCACGCTGCTGTCGCTCTGGGCCTTTGGCGGCTTTCTGGCGCTGATCCCCTATTGGAACGAGGAAGACCCCGTTGTCTTCATGTTCCACACCGCCTTCATCGTCACCACCGGCATTTTCTACGCTGTGTTCCTGTCGCAGAAGACGGCGACGCGGCTCGAATTGCTGCTGGTCGGCTATAGTGCGAGCTGCGTGCTCGCCGCCGCTATCGCGGTCACCTCCTGGATGGGCGTTTTCGGCTCCGGCGAAGACTGGATCAGGGACGGTCGCGCCATGGCGCCGTTCAAGGACCCCAATGTTCTCGGCTCCTATCTCGTCACCTCGGTCATCTATCTCGTGCAGCGCCTGCTGCTCGGGCGGATGCGGCATCTCTGGCTGGTCCTGCCGAGCCTGGCGCTGATCGTCGCGGCGCTGTTCCTGTCGTTTTCGCGCGGCTCCTGGGCGGCGACCATCGTCTCGCTGACCATGATCGTCGGCTTTCTCATTTTCACCGCCGACACGCGGCAAATGCGGTTGCGCGTGCTGGCCGGGTCATTGGTGGTGTTGATCGTGGCGTCGACGGCGTTGGCCGGAGCGCTGTCCGTGCCTAGCCTGCGCGAGTTCTTCTTCCAGCGCGCGGCGGTGACGCAGGATTACGACGACGGCCCCAACGGCCGTTTCGGCAATCAGATGCGCTCGATTCCGATGCTGCTCGACCGTCCCCTGGGTTTCGGGCCGCTGCGCTTCCGCCTGACCTTCGATCTCGATCCGCATAATTCCTATATCAACGCCTTCGCCTCCAACGGCTGGCTTGGCGGTTTCTCCTATTTATTGCTGGTGCTTTCGACCTGCTTTGTCGGCTTTCGCCAATGCGTGACGCGCCACCCCTGGCGGCGCGACGCGCAGGTGCTGTTCGCAGCGACTTTCGTGTTCTTCCTGCAAGGCCTGCAGATCGACCTCGACCACTGGCGCTTCTATTACGTCTCGCTCGGCGCCGTCTGGGGCATAGAGGCGGCGCGCCGCCGATGGATCGCGGTGGGCCGGCCGGCGGCGTGAGGGGGGAGGGGGAGAATCTTGTGTCGCGCCGTTTGGTTGAAGTGTGGCAGTTGATTCCCGCCAGGGCGATGGCCGCAATCGGCGGGAAGCGGAAGGCCACGAATGCAACCAGCAAGGGCGGGTTCGCGCGACAGAAGCTGTCGTTCATCATGAAACCAACTGTTCCGTGCATAGGACAAAAAATGCGTTTCGAAACTCACGAATATTGAGAATCGAGGCTGATAGGCTCTTCAAGCTAGCCCGCGCACAAAACTTGCCGCACCCGCGATATGTTCGTTAGCTACCCATCGCGTCGGACTTCGTTGGAAACTTAGCTTTCCATCGAAAGTCCCAAAAATTTTCTGCATCTGAGGGGAGAGCACCTTAAGCGGCTTTCCCGCTCGGTCTTGGCCTAGGACGCTGATTTTCACAGCCTTCGTCAACAATCGGCTACCGGAACCACCCTTGACCAACACCAAACGTTCCCGCTGCCTAAGAAAAACTGATTCATGACGCACGTGGAAATTGCCGCCGCATGCACTGATTTGTTCTTCGGTCAGATCACGCGCAATGCCGGCAAAAGCGACCTCAAAATAACCGACAAGGTAGAGCCCTTGCGGCAAATCGCAGTGGTATCCACGCAGTCCGGCATAAAACACGAGTAAGTCACCCGCTGCCAAGCGGCGCAATCCGGCTTTTGGCGATGTGGGGTCACCGTAGGTAAAAGAAGTGAATTCGGGATCGACGTGCATGCTTTCAACACGCATCGCAGCCTGTCGCCCCAACGGGAAGTAGTCGGAAAATGGCTTGCCATCGCGCGCCATGTAGTTGCCGTAAGTCCGCTCGTCGAGCCCAGACGAATCGGGAATAGGCACAAATTCAAACGCTCCATCAGCGAACAGCGGGCTATCGATGCCGCCCGACCCCGAGTCGATGCCGACACGTAACATTGCCATCTTCAAGAGCAGCCACTCCTACGATTCTTCGGAAGTGAGCCCGGCATTGGCCGAACGTCGCCACAACTCTGGTTCGGTGTCTGTATCGAAACCTCGGAAATCAAATCGGTGAGCATTGTGTCCGTTTCGCTCGCGTGATCTGCCATGTCACGTGGTGTTCCATGGATGCCGGGTTGATATTTCGCCTCCAACCACTGCACGAATTGATCGGCTAATTCACTTTTATCGTGGACACTTTGACCACGGCAGATGACACCTCCTAAATCCCGAGGGATCGGAACACGCTTGCTCCCAAAATAGTAAAAATGCTCGGCTACGAAAACAGGCCTACCCATAAGGTCGGTGCCAACATCTTGCACGAAGCAGGCACGGGTATTATGANNAGCGGGAAGGCACGCGCTTCCAAACTGTGTCCGCTTCTTGGTAATAAATGTTGTCACCGCATTGTTCTTCTGGACGCCCTTCCGGTTTTGGTTTCTTGGCATCGTACCGGGCAGTATGAAAATACTGATTCATGCTCAGTTTTTGTGAAATTCGCATGGCATACACCAACCGATTGCCATCGCTTTTTTGCGAATTGCCGATGAGCCAGTCGCCTTTCGTAAGCTTGGCGCGCTGGTGGCTCGGTGTGCATAGCGCTGTGGTGCAGTAGCCATGGAATGGATTCGGTGCGAGGCCGGTATCGTTTGTGACAACATGGCTATAAAGCTTCATTTCCATACCCCCACATTGCGCCGATCCTATCCCCTCCAACGCGTAAAACAAAGTGCGATCAGGAAAACGGCCAAAAGCCGAATGATGGCGCGCGCCTGGAATCGCCGAAACGCCAAATCACGGCCTCAAGCTGCCGCGTCATGAATAGGATGGGATAGCAATCTACGCTTCCCGCCTCATTCGGCGATTGTTTGCCGTGCGCAGCGTCCTCTAAAGCCGTCTGTTTTCATCAAAGCCGCTGTCACGGTCTCCTTGATTTTTGCACGGCGCGATGGCGGCTAATTGAATCATAAGGAGACTGTCGCCAAGCCGATCAGGAAGGTCTCAAATGAGCCGAATGCCGCCAGCGCGACCGGGCGCAAAGCGTCTGACTTTTTCCCCTATTTTACCGCAATCACATAAGCAAAGCTCGAAACCGCGCGCCAATCCCTGCGCTCGGCGAGGCGGTTGAAGGCGGCGTCGAGCTGCTTGACGCCCGGGAATTTCGAGAAATAATTAGTGCCCCAGAACGGTAGGATCACCGCGTCGGAAAAACCGGCTTCGCGCAACATCGGCAGCAGCCTGTTTTCGCTGCTGAAGCAATGATCGTAATGGGCCGGGAATTTGGGGTCTTCGCCATCCGGCTTGCGCTCGGGAAACACCGTTTCCAGAATGAGGCGCGACAGTTTTTCCGGCAGCAGGCTGTTCAGCACATAGGGCGCCGCGTAAAGCGTCGGGAAGAACGACAGAGCGACGCCGCCGGGCGCCAGCACCGCATTGATGTTTTTCCACATCGCCTGCACGTCGGGCACATGTTCCATCACCATGCGGCAATAGGCGAGGTCATATTGGCCGCGCCCCAGAATATCCGGCGCCTGCGCCGAGGCGATGTCGCATTGCATCTTGCCATAGCCTTCCGGCGCCAGCGAAAGTTCATGCGCGGAAATGTCGTTCAGCGTAATGTCCAGGCCGAGGTCGCGGGCTTCGCCGGGCAGGAACAGCGGATCGCGCCCCGCGCCGATTTCCAGATGGCGGCGCAAATTTTTCGAGCGCGACAATTCGATGATCGTCGGCTTGTAGTTCTCCCAGCACCAGTTCCAATGGGCGGGATAGCCCAGATCGGCGACGATCTTGCGGATGTCGGCGGTCGGAACGGATGGATGTTGAAGCGCGTCTGCCATCGGAACTCCAGGGCAATATTGGCGCGGAGTCTAGGCGCTGCGGGTTAAGGGCGCGTTGCCCGCATCTCGTTCAGTCCAGAGTAAAACATTCGCGCTAAAATCCGCGCACGGGGTTCCCCAAAAGGTTTGGACGCGCATGAACGACAGGCTGCATATTGTGATCGTGCTCGATCACGCCTCATTGACCGGCGGTCAGGCCAAAGTGGCGCTGGAAAGCGCGCTCGCCTTGAAACAGGCCGGGTTCGAGCCGATCGTCTTCGCCTCCGCCGGGCCGGTCGAGCCGCGCCTGACCGAGGCCGGCGTCGAAGTCGTTTGCCTGGGGCAGCACGATCTGGTCAGCAACCCGTCCGTGGCCGCCGGGGCGATCCAGGGCATCTGGAACCCGAAAGCGACGCGCGAAATGAAAAAACTGCTGGCGCGGCTGCCGAAAGACCGCACCATCGTTCATGTGCATGGCTGGGCCAAGGCGCTGTCGGGCGCCTTCGCGCCGGCTGTGCGCGCCGCCGGGGTTCCCGCGCTCTATACGTTCCACGAATATTATCTGTTCTGTCCGAACGGCGGCTTTTACAATTACCGCGACAGCCATGTGTGTCACCTGGAGCCGCGCTCCGTGGCCTGCTGGGCGACCAATTGCGACAATCGCGGCTATCCCAGCAAGATCTGGCGCGGCTTGCGCCATGTGGCCATGCAGGATGTGGCGCGCATGCCCAAGCTGTTTTCGGATTATATCGTCATTTCCAATTTTCAGTCGGAGATTGTGTCGCAGTATCTGCCTTCGGATGCGCGGGTCCATCGCATCTCCAACCCCATCGATGCGGAAAACCTCGGCCGCAAGACGGCGCCCGCGTCAGGAGACTTTCTCTTCGTCGGCCGCATCTCCGAGGAAAAAGGCGTGTTCTTCTTTGCCGAGGCGGCGCGCAAGGCGGGGGTGACGCCGGTTTTCGCCGGTGACGGCCCGGCGCTGGAAGATTTGCGCGCGAAATATCCGGAGGCGCTGTTGCTCGGCTGGAAATCACCGGCTGAGGTCAAGCAGATCATGCGCGACGCCCGCGTGCTGGTGTTTCCGTCGGTCTGGTATGAGGGCCAGCCGCTGACCGTGCTGGAGGCCAAGGCGACCGGCCTGCCCATTATCGTCTCCGACGCCTGCGCGGGCCGCGACGAAGTCGAGGACGGGGTCTCGGGCTTCTGGTTCAAGAGCCAGGATTCCGACGATCTCGCGGCCAAGTTGGAACGGCTCAAGGACGACGCTCTGGTCACGACAATGTCGAATGAAGCCTACGACAGTTACTGGGCGGACCCGCCGACCATGGCGCGCCATATCGAGCGGCTCGGCGCGCTCTATACGGAAATGGCGGCGCGGCGGGAACATTAGAGGTTTGCGCACGGTTGAGGCGGAAACAGGAGAGTGCCGATGCGCGCGTTGATCTTGGGCTGCCTCATCCTCGCCTTCGCCGCCGGCGGCGCCGAAGCCCGCCGGCACAGGAAGCCGCCGCATCATGTGTCTCCCCCAGCGGCGGCGGAGCCACCGCATTTTCACCCGACGCGACCGGGCGGCGGCAGCAGCTCCAAATAATCAAGCCCGGGCGAGGATTTCCGCATAGACGGCGCCGAGTCGCTCGACATGGCGTTGCAGCGTCGGCGGGTCCGCCCAGAAGGCGTCGTAAGCCGCGCGGGACATGGCGGCGACCAGGGAATCATCCCCAGCTCTGACCAGGGCGGCGGCCAGCGAATCCACATCGGCGCTCTTGAACCACAGGCCGGTCACGCCGTCCTCCACCTCTTCGCGCCCGGCGCAGGCATCGGAGACGATGACTGGCGTGCCCATGGCCTTGGCCTCCTGCACGGTCAGCGGCTGGCCCTCGTACCACAGCGACGGAAAAGCCAGCACGCGCGCCGCGCGCATCAAGGCCTTGACCTCAGCCGGCGATTGCCAGCCCAGGAATTTCGCTTCCGGAAATCGGGTTTGCAAACTTTCCAGCGCGGGCCCGTCGCCGGCGAAAACGGCGGTGACTCCCGCCTTGCGCGCCGCTTCGGCGAAAAGCGTCACGCCCTTTTCCGGAGAGATGCGGCCGACGAAGAGAAAATCGCCCGACGCGGGCGCCGGCTTGCGGCCGAGCTTCTCGCAGTCGATCGGATTGGACACATTGTGGACTTTCGCGCCGCTCGGCAGGCGATGTTCGACAATGGAGCGCTGAAAATCCGAGATCAGGATGAAATCGCCGAAAATCTGGGGCAGGCGGGCGATGTGCTGCATGACCACATGGCGCAGGCTGCGCCAGAGCTTGAAGGGGTAGTTGCGGCTGTCGCAATGGGTGGCCCAGCAGGCGGTGGACAACGGCTCCAGCGTGCAGACATGGTTTTGCTGGAAATTGTAGAAGCCGCCGTTCGGGCAGAACATGAAATATTCGTGCATCGTATAGACGGCGGGCAGGCCGGAGCGCGCGATGGGCCGCGCGATGGAGGCCGACAAAGCCTTGGCCCAACCATGCACATGGACGATGGTGCGGTCCTTCGGCAGCCGCGCCAGCAATTCTCCCAACTTCCGCTCGGCAAGGCTGTTCCAGGTTCCCTGCACGGCGGCGGCGAGCTTGTTGGCGGCGCCCAAAAGGTCGGGCTGGTCGAGGCAGATCGTCTCGACG
>PLTE01000054.1:0-17192 GCA_003164375.1 Hyphomicrobiales bacterium
CTATTCGCGGTTTTCGCTGATCATCTCGATTTCCGTCTTTCTCTCCGCCGGCGTTTCCGAATGGCTGCGCATGATCGTTGCACGGCACGGGGGCTCGCGACGCCGACGCTTTCGCGAGGCGGTTCTGCGCCACGCGCGGACATGGATCATCGCCATGTCGATCGGCATGACTCTCTTGGGACTTGTCGTTGCTGCGATAATCTTGCTGACCGGAAATCGCGACGCCGCCGAATTCGCCGCAGCCACGGGCATTACTGCCGGGGGCATGATGGTGTCCGACATGTCCTCGGCCTTCCTGCGCTACGGCGCCAAGAAACAGTGGCATTACAACGCCTATACCACCGCGCGGGTCAGCCTGATGGGCGGTGCGTCGCTGATCGCCGCCCTGTTGGGGGCAAATGGCCCCATGGTCGCGATTGCCTTTGGCATCGCCGGGATGATCATCGGGGGCTATTTCGTAGCCGTTGCCTGGCCCCAATCGGGCCCCGGTCGCCCCGGACTGCGGATCCGGCTTTCCGGCCAGGGGTGGTCGCTTGCGACAGGATCGATCGGAACAAATCTCGCGTTGATGCTGGCCCGGGTCACGCTCGGTATCGCGCTCCCCAGCCGCGTGACCGGCAGTACGCTGCNNCGCTGCTTTCGATCGACCTGTTTTCCCGCGGCGGAAACGTGCTTGGCACCGCGCTGTGCAACTGGGGTAACCGCGTGTTGCTCGATGGTGCACACCACTATGGCCGCACCGGCGCCTCTGGCGCGTTCAAGCGGTTTTCGGCTGTTTTCGTGTCCATCTGGTTCTCTGTCGTCCTGCTCGGCATCTGCGTGTGCCTGGTAATCCCGATCTTTACGCTGCATGTTACGCAAATCCGCCTTCACGTTGCCTTGTCGCTGCCAACGCTTGCGGCCATCGCGCTCTTGTATTTGCGTATTTTTCTTTTCGACTGCCTCCTCTCGGCGTTGAACAGGCACCGCGAAATCGCGCTGATTGCCAGTTTGACCACGGTTTTTGCGGGAATCGCAGCCTTGCTCGCCTTTGTGGTCCACAACCAGGTGGCAGCCTCGCTGATGTTTCCGGGCTCTGCGGCGGTACTCACGCTCATCTACGCGATCCGCAATTTCCCTGATTTCGCCGCGGCTACGGATCGGCAGGCCTTGCGCTTCGCGCTCGAGAAGATTGTACTCCTGATCGCGGCCTTCGCGGCGGTCGCCGTGTCGCCACGACCTGTCATATTGGGCATCGTGATCGCGCTCATCCTGGCGCTCGACGCTCGGCAGGCCCGGTTGCTTTTGGCCACCCTCCGCCCGCGCCGGGAAAGGCTCTAGGGCGGTTTCCGGCAAGCCGGCTGCGGTTATGACAGTGTGCGGCGGCATCGCTTGAACCAGGTTGTCTGCATCGCGTCACAACGACCATTCAACAAAAACATGCTGGCCTGAACCAAACACTTCGATTACCGGATACGTGACCCAATAGACCTCGCAAATTCAGGTCCAACACGATGAATATTCTCCTCGTGGGCAGTTATCTTGCCCCTGACTTCCCTGGCGGGGCGGAGCTTTCCGCAGAAAATATTCGAAACGTGCTCGAAAAACACGGGCATACCTTTGCCACCCTGCGCTGGCGACCAGCAGCAAGATTCACGCTGGGCGTGGACCTTGCGCCAGCAGCCGAACCGGGCCTGTCGGGCGATGACTGGGTTGCGCGGACCTGGCGCCCGGGCGAACCCATCGAGGTGATCGGCGGCCTGGCAAAGATCGAATACTATTTCATGGAATTTCTGACCCGGGCGAACGCACGGACGGTTCGCCAATTCATCGAGAGCAATCGCATCGACCTCATCATGGTCAATTCCTTTCGCGGCCTCGGCTACGACCTGATTGACAAGCTTGGCCGGGCCGGAGTCCCGGTTATCTGCGTCCTGCACGATTTCGCGCTTATCTGCCTGAACAAGGGCATGGCTCGCAAGGGCACGATCTGCCAAGGCCTGTGCCGCAGTTGCACGCTGGTCACCGCGCTCAACCGCAAGTCGCTTGACCGGGTTGGAAAGCTCGCGCTCGTCGCCCCATCGCGCTATGTTCTCGACAAAGTTGCCGGCGCACTGCGCCTCGACCACGCCAGCCTTCACCATATCCCCAATCCAAACACCTATACCCTCGTCCCCAGGGTTCGCGACCATGACACACCCTTGTCGCTGGGATTTATCGGCCGGCTCGATGCCAACAAGGGCATCGCCGGACTGCTGGAGGTTGCCGATAGCCTTCACGCGCGTTGCGGCCTGCGGCTGGTTATTGCGGGCAAGGGGCAATTGTCCGATGCCGTTGCAGACTTTGCAGCCAGCCGACCCTGGGTCGATTTTCGCGGTCAGGTTCCCGTCGATCGGGTTCACGAAGTCTATGACGCGATCGACGTGCTGACGGCGCCCTCGCTCTGGCCCGAAAACTTTCCCGGCGTGCTTGTCCAGGCGCTGGGTTGCGGCATTCCCTGCGTCGGTTTCGACATCGGCGGGATTCCCGAAGTGATCGACGATGGCATGACCGGACATGTCGTGCCCTTCGGCGACTTTGCCGCGCTGTCCAGCCGGATCATCGCGCTCGACCAGAACCGCGCGCTGCTCACCCGGATGTCGCGCGCGGCACTCGAAGCCTCGACCCGCTATGACCCCGCCAACCTTGCCGAACGCTGGGCAGGCCTGGTCGCGAGCATGTCATGATCCCGGGCCATCCCGCAGAAAACCCGCAAGAGAGCGCTCAGAGACACATGACCATCGATCATAAGGGATCGCAATCCGTTCTCTGGGCATGCAAGGCCCCGGCCAATGGCGGCGGGGACGAGATCCTGGACCGCAAACTCATCGCGGCGCTCGGTCCCGGCCACGACGTGACACGATTCAATGTCGCGACCCAGTCACCGCTCAACCAGATCCGCAACATGCTGCGCGGCATGCCGCACCCCCAGTTCAAATTCACCAACCCGTCAATCGATCGCGCCTTTGTCGAAACGGTCGACCGCCATGACCGTGTCGTGATCTCGCACGAAACGCTGGAACACCTCGCCCACTGTGTCGACCGGCCGCTGACGCTGCTGATTCACAATGTCGCGCACGACATACTCCAACAACTCTATGGCGACCGCCTGATCGGCCGGCTCGCTGCCAGGCAATCGCTGCGCTGGGAACGGCGCACCTATGCGCGCGAAACCATTCGTCTCGTCACCTTGTCGCGCCGCGACAAGGCGCTGGTCGAAGCCCTGGCCCCCGGCCGTCCGGTCGCCGTTGCCTATCCGGGACTGCCGCCGCTTGCTCCGCTGCAATCCGGCACGATCATTCCCGAACTCGTGCTGTCGGGTAGCTATGACTGGTATCCCAAGCGGCGCGACCTGATCGCGCTGGCCAACGATGTCGCGGCAAGCAGGCAGACGCTGGACTGGCGCCACGACCTGACACTGCCCGACCATCCCGGTGCGGCACCGATCACGTCCCGCTCTCGCCGGATCGAGCCTGCGGACTATACCCAGGGCATACGCTTTGGCCTGATTCCCGACCGTTTCCTGGGCGGGTTCAAGCTCAAATCGACCTATCTCATCGCCAACAACTGCATCCTGCTGTCGCGTTGCGACCTCCGGTCCGAATTCGATGGCTTGCCCCATGCGGCGCGATTTGTCCGATATACCCCGGCGCTGTCTGACATCCTGTCGACAATGCGCGAATTCGCCGATTACGATCAAGGCGAATTGCACGGCCGCTGGATCGAGTTCCAGGACGCCTGTTCCCGACGCTTTTCCTGGGAAAACGCGGCGCAGGCGATCACCGCCACATTCGCCTGATCGACGGCGGAACGCCCTGCCGCACAGCGACAAGAATACCCAACCTCGCAGATTCAGTTCGCCATGTCCGCCGCGAACTGGCCGCGCCAGCGCGCGATGGCTTCGACCGGCATGCGAAGGTCGGTGACCAGCGGCGCCTGAATCGCCGGCACCAGC
The DNA here is from genome assembly GCA_003164375.1 of Hyphomicrobiales bacterium. Classification (GTDB taxonomy): domain Bacteria; phylum Pseudomonadota; class Alphaproteobacteria; order Rhizobiales; family Xanthobacteraceae; genus BOG-931. The sequence goes on from PLTE01000054.1 coordinate 3,974, forward strand.
TTTTCGCGCAGTTCATTGCGGGCGATCGTGGGCAGATTGGTGTCGCGTGCGATTTCGATCGCGCGATTGTCGATGCCGACGATCAACGTGCGATGCTTCGCCTGCAATGCGCGAATGCCTCCGTGCAAGCGCGTCCCGACATAGTCGCATTGCGTCTCGAGCAGCTGATTATAGGTCTTGAGCGAATTGACCACCCCCGCAAATGCCCCTGGAGCAATCCGCAAGGCATATTCCAGATCTTCGGGCTGCTGCACCAGAAGCCAGACTTTTTCGTAATTGGCAAACAACGCTTCCATCATAAAGCGATCGTTTTCGACATCGGCGTCGTATTCGGTCACCGTGGTGATGACCGCCGAGGCCTTTTCCTTTGGAATGGCGGCACAATGTTCGGTCGATAGATTCCACATCGTTACGCAGGACGTGTTGATGACGTTTTCGATCCCGCTCTTTGCCAGTTGCAACTTTGCCATATCGTCACGCACAGAGTGGAGATATTTTTTCGACAAGGCGCGAGAGTAGAGCAGCTTGGTATAAGGAGTCGGATTCCGGTCATAACGCCTCCATCCGCAGCCAAGGCAGATCGCATTCAGGCGCTGCAGCAGGTCAAACGGGCTGAGCTTCCACTGCGTGTTCCATTCCATGCGCGATTGCAACAGGTTCGAACCACCGAGGAATACGTGGCTGGCCTTCTTCAAGATTTGCCGCATTTCCCAAAACATGAATTCATGTGAGGATACACGGATCACGAAAGGATCGTCGAACAGCGCATCAACTTCCCTGCGAACTGACTCATAGATGATTTCGTCGCCAACATTCTCCGTTCCAACACTCGGATCAATAAGGGCTACGATTTTCATTTTTGTCTCCATGAGAACAACGGAAAGGCGCGTTCCACTTTGGAACCAGAACAGACAGGCCAAACACCCTTTTGCGCAGCCTTGGCCCAAGTCTCGCAGCAGGCGCGGACCAGCGCAATGGATTCATCACCCGACCGAAGTATAGGCCAGACCAGCCCCTTCGACCATGGCGCGCGGANNGGTTCGCGCAGCAGCGATTTGACCCGCGCCAGGTCGAGTGCGCGAAATTCATCCCATTCGGTCACGATCACGAGAATATCGGCCCCCTCCATCGCCGCGTAGGGAGAATCGAAATAGGCTACATTTTCGAGCACCAGGCGTGCCTGGTCCATACTCTTGGGGTCATAGGCACGGATCACCGCGCCAGCGTCCTGCAGCGTCTGAATGATCGCAATCGAAGGCGCATCGCGCATGTCGTCGGTGTTGGGCTTGAACGCCAAACCCAGGATCGCAACCGTCTTGTCCCGGACATTGCCACCGGCGGCCTCAATGACTTTGCGGCCCATCGCCCGCTTGCGCCGGTCGTTGACCGTCACGACGGCCTCGACGATGCGCAGCGGCGAATCGAAATCATCGGCGGTCTTGAGCAGCGCGAGCGTGTCCTTTGGAAAGCATGATCCGCCATAGCCGGGGCCAGCGTGCAGGAATTTCGAGCCGATGCGGTTGTCCAGCCCTATGCCGCGCGCGACTTCCTGGACATCAGCGCCGACCTTTTCGCACAGGTCTGCAATCTCGTTGATGAAGGTGATCTTGGTGGCAAGGAATGCGTTGGCGGCGTATTTGATCAGCTCGGCAGTCCGCCGGCTGACATAGATAAGCGGCGGCGTATTCAGATAAAGCGGCCGGTAGATTTCGGCAAGCACTTCGCGGGCGCGGACATCCTCGCTGCCGACCACGATGCGGTCGGGATGCTTGAAGTCCTGGATGGCGGCGCCTTCGCGCAAAAATTCGGGATTGGAGACGACTTGGATTTCGGCATCCGGCCGCTTTGCGCGCAGGATATTTTCGATTTCGTCGCCGGTACCGACCGGCACGGTCGATTTGGTGACGACCACCGCGGTTGAGGCAAGCTGCGGCGCGATCTCGCGCACAGCGTCGTAGACGAAACTCAGATCGGCGTGACCGTCGCCGCGGCGCGACGGCGTGCCGACCGCGATGAACACGGCTTCGGCTTCGCCGATGCGCGAGGTGTCGCCGGCGAATTCGAGCCGGCCCTGGCGCATATTGGCCTCGACCAAATCGGCCAGGCCCGGCTCGAAAATCGGGATTTCACCGCGGCTGAGCGCCGCCACTTTGCCGGCATCCTTGTCGATGCAGATCACCTGATGGCCGAAGTCGGCAAAGCAGGCACCGGAAACAAGCCCGACATATCCGGCGCCGATCATGGTCACGCGCATGGCGATCCTCGTAAGAGCTCAGACCCGATCCGGCCCTGCCGCCGGCGTGGAATTCCCTGCCAACTCGTCAAGCGTCGCCGCCGATGCGGCCTCGGCGTCCCGGCGCATCAATTTGAGCCAGCGCCGCCCGAACAGCGCCATCACGAGCCCCCCATAGACCAGGCCACCGAGCAACGCCAACAGCAGGAGTTCTGATTCGCTTCGGAACCTGGACCACGATTTTAACAGAGCGGTGACGATCGGATCGGCGACCACAAGGACAAGCGCAAGCGCAGCGGCAGCGGCCGCAAGCTTCAACAGCGCGGCTTTCAGGTCCGCATCCGGCTTGATGAGCTGCGCGCGCGCCGCGAAGATCAGCACCAGGATGAAATTGATCCAGGCGCCGATCGAGGTCGCCAGCGCCAGGCCAACCTGCTCGAGCGGCACCATCAGCGCGATCTTGCAGACGATGTTGACCGCGGTGCCGATCAGCGCCGCCTTGACCGGAGTCGCGGTGTCGCCGCGGGCGAGGAACGGCGCCACCACGCTGCGGATGAGGACGAAGGGGACAAGCCCGATAGTGTAGGCCACGAGCGTCATCGCCGCCGCATGGGCGTCGACGGCCGTAAAGGCGCCGCGCATGAACAGCGCCCGCATGATCAGCCCAGGCACCACCAGGAAAGCCACGACGCAAGGCAGCGCCAACAACAGCGCGAATTCGATGGCGCGGTTCTGCGCCGAGCGGGCGCCCGCCTCGTCGCCGGCCGCGAGGCGATGGGTCATCTCGGGAACGAGCACGGTGCCGACCGCAATGCCGATCACGCCGATCGGCAGCTGGTCGATCCGGTCGGCGTAATAGAGCGCGGAGATGGCGCCGGCCGATAAAAAGCTCGCGATGATCGTATCGGCGAACAACGCAAGCTGCGTGCCGGCCGATCCGACGGTCGCCGGCAAGAGCGCCACGAAGAAGCGCTTCACGTCGTCGTCCCACCGCAGCGCCCGGAACGAGGTCATGACTCCGGAATAGAGCGTATCGCCGCCAACCAGCGCCGCCTGCAGCAAGCCCGATATCAGCACGCCCCAGGCCGCGGCATGGCCGGCGCTCGGAAACAGGTAGGCGAGCGCCAGCGTCGCCATCATCGCGACGTTGAGAAGGATCGGCGCTGCCGCCGCCGCCGCGAAGCGATGCAGCGCATTGAGGATGCCGCTCCACAGCGTCACCAGCGTGATGAGGAGAAGATAAGGAAACGTGATCCGGGTCAGCGAAACCGCAAGCGTGAATTGCTGCGGTTCGCGCGAGAAGCCGGGCGCCAGCAGTTCGATCACTTGCGGGGTGAAGATCAGCGCCAGCGCCAACAGCACCACCTGAGACGCCAATAACAGGGTGAAGATGCGGTCGCCGAAGCGGGCCGCCGCGATCGCTCCGCCTTGGGTGCGGATGCGTGCATAGGCCGGAATGAACGCCGCATTGAACGCGCCCTCGGCGAAAATGGCGCGGAAATGGTTCGGCAGCCGGAACGCGACGAAGAAAGCGTCGGCGACCGGCCCGGCGCCGATGATGGCCGCAAGCATGATGTCGCGCAGAAAGCCGGTCAGACGCGACAAAAGCGTGTAGCCGCCGACGGTGAGAATCTTTCCGATCATTGGCGTCTAGTTATCACGATTCCGCTCGTCCCCGCGAAAGCGGGGGCCCCGTTTGCTGCGAGCAAGTTCTGGATTCCCGCTCGCGCGGGAGTGAACGGAACAGGCGTTAGCCCGCGAGCGAGCGCCGAACCGCGGCGATGATGCGGTCCTGGACCGGCGCCTCGAGATAAGCGTGCATCGGCAGACTGATCACTTCCTGCGACAATTGCTCGCTCACCGGCACGCCGCCATCGGCCACGGGGAAATCGCGGTAGGCCGGCTGGCGATGCAGCGGCTTGGTGTAATAGATCGCGGTAGGGATACCCTCCGCCTTAAGCGCTGCAGCAAGCGGATCGCGCCGGCCCGGCGCCAACCGGATGGTGTATTGCGCCCAGACCGAGGTCGATTGGTTGCCGGGGCGCGGCACGGTCGCGACGTCGGCGAGCGCTTCCGAATAGCGCGCGGCCACCCGGTTGCGCGCGGCGATCTCGTCCGGGAAAATTTTCAGCTTCTCAATGAGCACGGCCGCTTGGATGGTATCGAGCCGGCCGGTGATGCCGACACGCACGGCCTCCGACCGGTCGACGCCTTCGCCATGCAGGCGCAGGCTTTTCACGCGCGCCGCAAGCGCGTCGTCGTCGGTGAACACGGCGCCGCCGTCGCCGTAGCAGCCCAGCGGCTTTGCCGGAAAAAAGCTGGTCGTGGTCGCGGTCGCGAGCACGCCGAGCTTTTTGCCCTTATAGGTCGCGCCAAACGCCTGTGCCGCATCGTCGAGCACTTGGAGGCCGTGGGCCGCGGCAACGGCGGTGATCGCATCGTGATCGGCCGACAGGCCGAACAGATCGACCGGAATGATCGCGCGCGGCTTCAAGCCGAGGCGCTTTGCGGTCTCAACCGCACGTTCGCAGCTTGCCGGATCGAGATTGAACGTCTCCGGCAGAACGTCGGCGATGATCGGCGTGGCGCCAAGCAGCGCCACCATTTCGGCCGTCGCGTGGTAGGTGAAGGACGGGCAGATCACGGCGTCGCCCGGTCCGATCTGCCACGCCAACAGTACGAGCAAAAGCGCGTCGGTGCCGCTTGCACAGCCGATGGCGTGCCGCACGCCGCAGAACGCGGCGAGTTCGGCTTCAAGCGCACGCACCTCGGGACCCTGGACGAATTGGCAATGCGCCAGCACGCGCGCCACCGCGTCGTCGATGGCGCGGCCGAGACGGCGGCGCTGCGCCGCGACATCGATGAAAGGGATCGGCCGTTCGTCCAGGCGAGTATGTTGATTCATGTTGGGTCTTGGTTTGCCGTTGCCGAAAGCAGTGATGGATTTTTCGCAGTCAGCCTAGCCGACGACACGCCGGGGACCCTTGCGCGGCGGCGCGACCGCCTCCGCCGAGCGCCCTTCGAGGCAGCGGATGGCGACTTCAAGGGCGGCGACGGCTTCTTCGCCGGTCACCGCGGGCGGCTCGCCGCTGCGGATGGCATTGACGAAGGCGACAAGTTCCGAGCGCAACGGTTCGGCATAGCCGACCGATAGATGCCGCATCGAATAGCTGCCGTCCGGCTGGAAGCCGAAACATTCAGTGACTTGCAGCGTCAAGAGATCGCCGATGACGTATTTGTCGCGGGTGGCGATGTGGACGGTGCGTGCCTTGAACGGCGTCAGCCAATTGGTGTTGATGTGCGCCAGCACACCGGATGCGGTGCGGAACTGCAACAGCGCGATATCCTCGCGCTCGGCGACCGCGCTCGAGGTCTGCGGTTGAATCTGCACGATCTCGGAATCGGTGAACCAGCGAATCAAATCGATGTCGTGCACCGCGAGATCGATGACGACGCCGACATTCGACATGCGCGGCGGAAACGGCCCGACCCTGGTGATGGCGATCGAAAGAATGTCCTGATCCTTGATCGCCCGCTTAATCGATTGCACCGCCGGATTGAAGCGCTCGACGTGACCGACCATCAGCGTGACGCCGGCGCGGCGGGCCGCGGCGACCACGGCACGGCTCTCCTCGACCGTCGATGCGATCGGCTTCTCGACCAAAATGTGGATACCGCGCGCGGCACAATCGATGGCGATGTCGCGATGAAGGTGGGTTGGCGCCGCGATGGTCACGGCATCGACGCCCTGACGCATCAGCGCGTCGGCATCGGCGAATGAGGCGCATCCGAGCGTGCGAGCGACCTGATCGCAGCGCTTGCGGTCGGGATCGGCGACGCCGACCAGTTTCACCCCCGGCAGTTCGGATACCACACGGGCATGGTTACTGCCCATCACGCCCACACCGACGACACCGACCCGCAATGGTCCGGCCGCGCTTACTGTCTCAGGCTCACGCATGACCCGATCGGTTCCCCACTTCAGCCACCACCCTTAAACCCTTCCCTAGCATGCGCCAGCCGAGGTGGCGACCCAACCCGTAAGGGATTGTGGACACGTTTGGATTCACTTTGTTGCAGTGCCACGACGGGTATTTACGTAGTCGCGCTGGCCGCCATGGTTTCTCAATATGAGCAATTATAGGTTGTGTATACGGACTTCAATTACCTGAAGGCGTCGTTGGGGCCGCGCTGAGCGCGCGCAACTGGGTCGCGGAGATCGCTTCGGTCGTCTCGTCGAGCAGGATGCGCTCGACCGTATAGCCGACGTCGCGACCATAATAGACGTTGGTGATGTTGGGCAGCGGCACAACCACGAAACGCCCGGCGTAGGCCGACAGCGCGGTTTCGATGCGCTGCTTGACCGCAAAGAACGGTAGCGGATTCTTCGCGTCGACCCCGTGGGTGTCGCGGACGGCGACGCAGACCTGACCAACGCGCCGCAGGCCCTCTTCGATGAGGCGCTGGTGGCCGCCGTGAAACGGCTGATAACGGCCGATGAACAGCGCCGTCGGCTTTTGCGGATCGAACGGAGGCCGCAGCAGGGCGAGCGCTTGCTCGGCCCAATATTGCGGGGCGCCTTCCGCCCTGACCTGCAGATCGAAGCTTTCCGGCGCGACAAACATCCGATTGGTATCCTCGAAGCGACCGGCATCGATGCGATCAACCCAAACGGTGAAGGCGTCGCCGAAAGCCGCGCGCGTCTCTGGCGTCGGACAGATGAAGTCCGCGATAACGGTGCCACCCGCCTCGACGACGCGATCGCACATCCAGCCCATGCGGCGCGCGTGTTCGACGCGATCTTCGCGGCTGAAGCCGAGATCGCGCGACAAGTTGGCGCGCACGGCATCAGCGTTGAAGACCACCGCGTTGAGGAGTGGCGCGAGCGTATTGGCGAGCGTCGTCTTGCCTGCGCCAGGNNTTCCTTTCCAAGGGCGAACTCGACAAGGGCGTGCGGCGGCCCGCCGGCGTCGCGCCGACCGCCTTGCGCAAGATCGGCGTGCTCGGCGCGGGCTTCATGGGCGCCGGCGTCGCCTATGTCGCGGCGGGCGCCGGGCTGGAGGTCGTGCTGATCGACCGCGACCAGGAATCGGCCGACAAGGGCAAGGCGCATTCGGAGAAGCTGATCTCCAGCCAGATCGCCAAGGGCCGCGCCAAGAGCGCCGACCGCGACGCGCTGTTGGCGCGCATCCACGCGACGGCCGACTACGCGGCGTTGAAGGGCTGCGACCTGGTCGTCGAGGCGGTGTTCGAGGATCGCGGGGTGAAGGCGGAAGCGACCCAGAAGGCGCAGGCCGCGCTCGGCGGCGACGTGGTCTTCGCCTCCAACACTTCGACCCTGCCGATCGGCTCGCTCGCCGAGGCGGCCGAAAAGCCGGAGAATTTCATCGGCATTCATTTCTTCTCGCCGGTCGACAAGATGATGCTGGTCGAGGTCATCATGGGCGCCAAGACCGGCCCGCGGGCGCTGGCGACGGCGCTCGACTTCGTCCGCGCGATCAAGAAGACGCCGATCGTCGTCAACGACTGCCGCGGCTTCTTCGCCAACCGCTGCGTCGGCGCCTACATCCGCGAGGGCCACCTGATGCTGATGGAAGGCGTCCCGCCGGCGATGATCGAGAACGCGGCGCGGATGGCCGGCATGCCGGTCGGGCCGCTGTCGCTCAACGACGAGGTGGCGATCGACCTCGCCTGGAAGATCCTTCAGGCGACCAAGAAGGATCTCGGCGCGGCCGCGGTCGATCCCGCCCAGGAGAAGTTGCTCGAGGCGATGGTGGTCGAGCAGCAGCGCTTCGGCCGCAAGAACGGCAAGGGCTTCTACGACTACCCGGCGGCGGGGACGAAGACGCTTTGGCCGGGCCTGGCCAAGATCGCCGGCAAGGCGCTCGACCCCGACGCGATCGACGTCCAGGAGCTCAAGGACCGTTTCCTTTATGCGCAGGCGCTCGAGGCTGCGCGCTGCATGGAGGAGAACGTCGTCACCGACCCGCGCGAGGCCGACGTCGGCTCGATCCTCGGCTTCGGCTTCGCGCCGTTCACCGGCGGCGTGCTGTCGCTGATCGACGGGATCGGCGCCAAGCCGTTCGTCGTCCGCGCCGAGGCGCTGACGGCGAAATACGGGTCGCGCTTCGCGCCCGGCGACGGGCTGAAGGCGATGGCGGCCAAGGGCGAGACCTTCTACGGCCGCGCCGCCGCCAAGGCGGCCGCGTAAGCGATCTGGCGCGCCGCTGCGGCGGCGCGCCCGCGAATCAGCTCGTCGCGCGGTGGTAGACGTCCTCGATGCGGACGATGTCGTCCTCGCCGAGATAGGACCCGGTCTGCACCTCGATCAGTTCGAGATCGATTTTACCAGGATTCTCCAAACGATGCTTGGCCCCGATCGGAATGTAGGTCGATTCATTTTCGTGTACGATCCGGGTCTCGTCGCCGACCGTCACCCGTGCCGTGCCCTGCACCACGATCCAGTGCTCGGCGCGATGATGATGCAGTTGCAGCGACAGCCGTCCGCCCTGCTTCACCACGATCCGCTTGACCTGAAAGCGCTGGCCTCGATCGACCGACTGATAGGAACCCCACGGCCGGTGCACCTTTAAATGTTCCTCGGTGACCGAAGGCGCCACTTCCTTGAGTTTTGCCACCAGGCGGCGCAGACCGTCGCCGTCCTCGCGCTTGGCCACCAGCACGGCATCGTCGGTCGTGACTACGACCAAGTTCTCAACGCCGAACAGTGCCACGAGTTGCTTGTCGCTTGCTACATAACAGCCGCGCGAATCGACGAAAACGACCGAACCGGATTCGGAACCATGTCCGCAATTACCGAACTCATCGCGCTTGGAGAGCTCCCACACCGCCTGCCAGGAACCGACGTCCGACCAACCGTAGGCAACCGGCATCACGGCGGCGCGCTTGGTTCGCTCCATCACCGCATAGTCGATCGATTTCGCCGTCGCGCACGCAAACGCCTTTGCATCGAGTGTGACAAAGCCTAAGTCGGTGCCGGCGCCCGCGACCGCTGCCGTAACCGCCTCGATGGAGCTCGGCTCGAAACTTTGGTATTCGTCAATGAGCAGGCCGGCGCGGAACATGAAGTTGCCGGCATTCCAAAGATAACCTTCCTTGACGTACCGCTCCGCCGTTTTGGAGTCGGGCTTCTCGACGAATTTTTCAATTGTAAAAATATCGGGTCCGATCGCTGCACCGGCGCGGATATAGCCGTATTCGGTCGCCGGCCGGGTCGGCCGCACGCCGAAAGTGACGATGCGGTCGGCTGCGGCGGCGTCCGCCGCCCCGCCGCAAACCTTGGCGAAAGCCACCGGGTCGGTGACGACGTGATCGGCGGCGAGCGCCACCATGATCGGATCGCCATCGCGTTTGACCGCAAAAACCGCGCCCGCCGCGATCGCCGGCCCGGAATCGCGCCGGATCGGTTCCAGCATGATATCAGCCTCGACGCCGATGGCCGCGAGCTGCTCCGCGACCAAAAACCGATATTGGGTATTGGTCACCACGATCGGCCGGCCGAACAGCGCCGGATCGGAAACCCTACGGATAGTATCCTGGAACGTCGAATACGGACCAAACAACGGCAGGAATTGCTTGGGCCGGTCTTCGCGCGACGCTGGCCACAGCCGCGTGCCGGCGCCGCCGCACATAATCAAGGGGATGATCGGATGAGCCAAGTTTAACTCGCGACAGATCGTACCGAATGGTCGACTGGGGCAGCCTGACACTCGTACAACTTAATTAAGAAATTCTAGGCCCGTCGCGGCGATTTCCCAAGCGAAAACGCGCCGAGCAGGCCGGTTCGAAGAAATCGCGAGTTGACTCTAGCGGATAGTTGCGGGACGTGGCCGCGGTCGATCGGAACCGCAAGGACAGTGGACCGCGCCGATATCGAGCATGTGCCGAGCCTGTCTTCCGGCGACCTCGCGCGCCGACGGCGTGCAACATGACCACGCTGAAACCGCCCGCGCCTATCCCGCGGGTTCACAAACCAGAGCCGGCCATTGCGATGCGGCGGCAAATCGCCACTTTCGGTTCTCGATTGATCAATCAGGTGATTATTGTTACTGATGTCGGCACTTAATATTGGGTAACGAAAAATGAATAGGCGACTTGTCATCGCATTGTGCATCCTTGCCGTTCTCTTCATTGCGCTGTTGATATTTAGCGATTCGTCGATCGCGCCTTTTGTCTACACTAAATTCTGAAACCGAAATGATTGTCAGATTCCTCCGCAACGTCTGCTTTGTGATTGCTGGCGCATTACTTCTCGAAGCCGCTTATCGTGCGGGTCTTTACCTCAAATATCCTGAGCGCTTTGCGGCCTTCCGTCTCGACAGCTTTACGATTTTCGACCGCCCGATGTGGCGCTACGATAGCAGGTTCGGCTATGACTATGTTCCGTCCGTGGTCGTTGACGCCAGCGAGATATCGAACGGCCAAGTGGTAGGCTGCTCGACATCGACGCCGGTCAATGCACAGGGCAATATCGGCCCCGCCGTTCCCGACTACGATACGGCCGATCTAAAAATCGCGCTGTTCGGCGATTCGTTTTCCGCTTCCGCGACAGCCGACGGGGTGACCTGGCCGTCCGTATTGCAGGACAAGCTCGAACAATCGACCGGCAAAAAGGTCCGCGTGCTCAATTTGGCGCGCGACGGTTACGGCGTGATGTCGATGTTCGACGCCGCGGCGGCAAAGGTTGTGGAGGTTAAGCCCGATCTGGTCATCTTCGCCTTCCAGTCGGGCGATCTTCACGATGCCCGGACCTGGCGCACGGTCATGGGATCCGGCGACGACGTCCGACTCGTCACGACACCGGAAAACTCGCCGAATCCCCCCGACGCGGACGCGACGGACATCGAGCTGTTGGCGCCATCTGCGACTCCCGAATGGTGTGAGTCGATGCGTCAGCGACCGAACGCGGCGGACCCCATACTGCGGCAAATGATGGAGAAGTCCGCCCTGCTCACCAGGGTAAAGGTACGGGCCGATATTTTCGATCTAAGACATTCGTATCTGTTTGATCGGCTGTTTCGAGGCGACAGCTTCGCCTCGCAATGGGCGATGCTGGGTCCCGGAACCAACCCGCTCCTGACCGTTTCAGACTACGGCCTCGATCCTCAATTCGTGCGGTCCGCCCATGCCGTCATGGCAAGCGGCATACCTTATTTGATGATCCATCTTCCACGAGGAAGCGATCTCGCCGAACATCATGAATTCCTGCGGCTGGCGGGCACCGACACGCTGCTAAAAAGCGTGGAAGCAGTTACCAATCAGCCGGTCGTCCGAATGAGCCCCTATCTCGATGTTTCCGCCGACGACGCGATGAAGATGTGTATCTCGCCGTCAAACTGTCATCCGACCCGCTTCGGCATGGAGGTCTATGGCAGCGCGGTGCGAAAGATCGTGCTGGAGCATATGAAGTGACGAGTGAGCGCGTCGCTTCGCTCGATCTGGTTCGCGGTCTGGCGGCGTTGTGCGTTGCGGTTCCGCACTTCCTCATCTACCGCGGCTCGGGCGGACCGATTCTCGAACCGCTCTCGGTCATCGCGGTCGAGGTTTTTTTCGTTCTTTCCGGCTTCGTACTGGCACCGCAAATCCTGCTCGTCCTGTCGCTGCGCTCAGCGGGCAGCTTGCGGACATTTCTGGTGCGACGCTGGATGCGAACCGTGCCGCCCTATGTCGTCGCGCTGTTGCTGGTCTCGGCCATCGCCGGCGCTATCGGCTCTGTCGATTTTTGGCGATATTTGTTTTACCTGCAGAATCTGTCCGGCCAGTACAACGAGCGAGATTACTATTCCGTCGCGTGGAGCCTATCGGTCGAGGAGTGGTTCTATCTGACGTTCCCTCTGTTCATGCTCGCTGCATCTTTCGGCCGGGCGCGCGATACGCGCCACTACGTGATTGCCGCCATCGTTTTCATTGCGCTGATAACCGCGCTACGCACAATTTTTGGGAGCTCGCTCGACTGGGGTGCCGCGGTTCGTCGCGTCGTCATTTTTCGTGTCGACTCCATCGCTTACGGATTTCTATTGTATCTTGCGGTTCGTCGACGCCCGGTGCGCGGACCCATTTTTCTTGTCGCGGGAACGATGCTTTCGACGGCGGTGATGTTCGGTCTGCTCCAGGTCATCGAGCAGAGCCGGGCTGCGCAACTGGCCTATCCGCCCGCCGCCGCGGTGTTCGGTTCATTCGTCATCGTTTCCGCTCTCGCGCTTGAGGCATGGGCGCGGCAAAAGCCCGTTATCGCGCAAGCGGCAGGCACCACCTCTTATGCGGTCTATCTTTATCACCTGCTGGCGATCTATGTGCTGGCTCAGCTGCACTGGCCGTTGTGGCTCGCGCTTGCCGCATTCGTGCTGTTGACCGGCCTGCTGTCGGCGCTGAGCAGTTACGGCTTGGAGAAGCCGATTCTGGCAATGCGGCCGAAATATCGGTCCGCCTCGCCGACCGGGATTTCGCTGAAGGCGACCGACGCCGCCCCATAAGCGGACGAGATCACGGATGCAGCACGCGGCGAGCGACCGCGTCGAGCTTCTTGATGAGCTTCGGGTCGCGCGCTTTCGGCGCGGTGATCAGCGCGCTGTCGAGCGCGCGGTCCGACCCGATCGGGCACGGCTCGTGCTGACGCGGAAAGTCCTTGGCCAGCCGCCCCACCAATCGCGCCGCCTTTTCCGCATTGGCGATGAGCACCTTGATAATGTCCTGCACGGTGACGGCATCGTGGTCGGGGTGCCAGCAGTCGAAGTCCGTCACCATGGCGACGGTGGCGTAGCAAATCTCCGCTTCGCGCGCGAGCTTGGCCTCCGGCAGATTGGTCATGCCGATCACGGAATAGCCGAGCTGTTTGTAGGTGAGGCTTTCGGCCAGCGTCGAGAATTGCGGACCCTCGATGCAGACATACGTGCCGTCGCGGACCACGCCGATGTCCTCCGCCATCGCCGCTTCGGCGAGATGGATGCGCAGCCGCGGCGACACCGG
>PLTE01000054.1:17263-17767 GCA_003164375.1 Hyphomicrobiales bacterium
CGGTAATTGATGTCGGACGGCGACAACCGATGCCCCGGGCTGTGGCGGGACAGGAACACCACCGGCAGACCAGCGATCTGGCCGATACGCAACGGTCCGGACGGCTCGCCCCACGGGCTTTTGACGGCTTTCGACCGCACTTTTTCCAGGCCGGGAAGATCGTAAACGCCCGAACCGCCGATGATGCCGAGCACTGCTTTGGTCATGACTCCGCCGCGTAGCCTTCGGGACTGCTGCAATTAGCCATTGCCCATTGCAGCAAGCGATGTCAAAGGGGTTTAGCAGTAAAGGCCGAGAATTCTTTCTCTAAGAATGAAGAGCAGAGCATGCTGTTCAATTCCTACGTTTTCATCTTCGCCTTCTTACCGACCGTGCTGCTGCTCTACTTTATCCTGCGGCGCCTGCCAAACCCGGTGTGGGCGATCGGTTGCCTCGTGCTCGCTTCGCTGTTCTATTATGCATGGTGGCGCCCCGAATTCGTGCTGCTTCTCCTGTTCTCGGTCA
>PLTE01000360.1 GCA_003164375.1 Hyphomicrobiales bacterium
TCAAATCTGAAATGCGATTGCCCTGCGACAAGACCCCCGCCGACTATGGCGTGGACGTCACGCCGCGTCTCAAAGTGCTCAAGACGACTGAGCCGGCCAGCCGCAAGGCCGGTGTGAAGGTTGGCTCGGTCGCCGAACTGGTCAGCAAATTGAAACAAGCGGGGGCATTCTGATGACGACTCTTCTTCTCGCGGAAGTTCACGGCGGCAAGCTGAACGATGCCACCGCCAAGGCGCTCACCGCTGCGGCTGCTCTGGCTGAGCCAGTGCATATCCTCATCGCCGGCGGGGGCGACGAAGCGGCTCAGGCCGCCGCGAAACTGGCGGGCGTTGAAAAGGTGCTGACCGCCTCGGGCGACGCTTTTACGCACGGCTTGGCTGAGCCGCTGGCCGATCTGATCGTGTCGCTGGCCCCGAATTATGGCGCCATTGTCGCTCCGGCCACCTCGACCGGCAAGAACGTGCTGCCGCGCGTCGCCGCGCTGCTCGATGTGGCGCAGGTCTCGGAAATCTCCAAGGTCGTATCGCCAGACACGTTCGAGCGGCCGATCTATGCCGGCAACGCCATCCAGACGGTGCAGGCGACCGACGCCAAGAAGGTCATCACGGTGCGGACCTCCACTTTCGCCGCGACAGGCGAAGGCGGCTCGGCGCCGATCGAGGCGGTTTCAGCCAGCGGCGACAGCGCTTTGTCCTCGTTCAAAAGCGAAGCTCTCGCAAAATCCGACCGTCCGGAGCTGACCTCGGCAAAAATCATCATTTCCGGCGGCCGCGCGATGCAGAACGCCGAGAATTTCAAAACGTACATCGAGCCTGTCGCTGACAAGCTTGGCGCGGCCATGGGCGCGTCGCGCGCGGCGGTGGACGCCGGCTATGCGCCCAACGACTGGCAGGTGGGCCAGACCGGCAAGGTGGTGGCGCCTGAGCTTTACATTGCGGTCGGCATTTCCGGCGCGATCCAGCATCTGGCGGGCATGAAGGATTCGAAAATCATCGTCGCCATCAACAAGGACGAAGAGGCTCCGATCTTCCAGGTCGCCGATTACGGCCTCGTCGCCGACCTCTATGCGGCTCTGCCCGAACTCAACGAAGCGCTTGGGTGAATCTCGCTGGTTTCAACGCAACTTGATTGAGGCCCAAGCATGCCTGAATTCGGTCGAAACCTGCCATGAAAGGCTCTGAAAGCGCCATGACAGCAATGCGGGATTTTGCAGAAAGTCTGGGGTGCAAGCCAAAGACGCGCGAGTCCTCGTCTGTCAGGTCCCGCAAGCGGCTTCTCAGCTGCTTTCGAGAAATTGAAGAGATTTTATCCGCGCTTCGACTGGAAACGGAGGCGGCCAAACATTTGGAGCGGTGTGCGGCGCAACAGGCGCTCGCTTCCCATCTTGCCGCCACGGCGGCGCTGGCGGCGCTAGTCTACCGAGAAACCGGCGGCGGCAGGCGCGAGACCAGCGCCCTGTTCGGCAGACCCGAACTCGCCCGGCACGGGTTGATGAGCGATTTCGTGGTGACCGCGACCGAGGTTCGCCGTCGCGTGGCGCCAAATTTCCAGGTCGAACAGCCCTCGCTCCCGGACAAGAAACCGGGAGATCACGCTGCGCTGAAACAAATCACGCCGCGCGAAAAAGACGTCCTCAATCAACTCCTCAAGGGCCATTCCAACAAGATCATCGCCTTCAAGCTCGACATACGTGAAACGACGGTCAAGGCGCATGTGACCAATCTTCTCCGAAAACTAGGCTGTCACAGCAGGATGCAGGCGACGGCTCTGTTTCGACGAAACGCATAAAGCCGGGAAACCCATCCATCTTTCCCGGAACGGACATTCCACATTGGGAGCAAGACAATGACTAAGGTCGTCATAGCAGGATACGCGCGGTCACCCTTCACTCTGGCCAGAAAAGGCAGTCTCGCGACGGTTCGTCCCGATGATATTGCCGCGCAGGTCATTCGCGGACTGGTCTCCAGAACAGGTGTCAAGACGGACGACATCGAAGACCTGATACTGGGCTGCGCCTTTCCCGAGGGCGAGCAGGGTTTCAATGTCGCGCGCATCGTCGGCCTGATGGCCGGCCTGCCGAAATCGCTCGGCGCGACCACGGTCAACCGTTTCTGCGGCTCGTCGATGACCTCCGTGCATATCGCCGCTGGCGCGATCCAGATGGGCGCCGGCGACGCCTTCATCTGCGCCGGCGTCGAAAGCATGACCCGCGTTCCGATGATGGGCTTCAACCCCTTGCCCCATCCCGAATTCGCCGCAACCATGCCGGCCGCCTATATGGGCATGGGCGACACTGCCGAAAACGTCGCCGCGAAATGGCAGATTTCGCGCCAGGAGCAGGAAGAATTCGCCGTCCGCTCGCACCAGCTTGCCGACGCTGCGCAAAAGGCTGGAAAATTCACCGATGAAATCGTGGAGATCGTCGGCAACCGCGGTGGCGCCTCCGCCGATGGCTGCATCCGCCCGGAAGCCACGCTCGAAGGCCTCGCTCAGCTGAAGCCGGCTTTCTGCGCCAACGGCGTCGTCACCGCCGGCACCTCCTCGCCGCTCACCGACGGCGCCTCGGCGGTTCTGGTGTGTTCCGAGGATTACGCCAAGAAATCCGGCCTTGAGATCATCGCCATTGTGAAAAGCATCGCCGTCTGCGGCTGCGAGCCGGAGATCATGGGCATCGGCCCGGTGGGCGCAACCCGCAAGGCGCTGAAGCGCGCCGGCCTCGAAGCCAAAGATCTCGACGTCGTTGAACTCAACGAGGCTTTCGCCAGCCAGGCCATCGCCTGCATGCGCGATCTCGGCCTTTCCCGCGATCAGGTCAATCTCGACGGCGGCGCCATCGCGCTCGGCCATCCGTTGGGCGCGACCGGCGCGCGCATCGTCGGCAAGGCCGCCAGCCTGCTGAAGCGCGAAAAGGGCAAATATGCGCTCGCCACCCAATGCATTGGCGGCGGCCAGGGCATAGCCACGGTTCTGGAGATCGCGTGATGGCTGAGATCAGACAAGTCGCCGTTATCGGCTCCGGCGTCATGGGCGCCGGCATCGCCGCTCAGGTCGCCAATTCGGGCGTTCCCGTCGTCCTGCTCGACATCGTCCCGGCGGGCGCCCAAAACCGCAACGTCGTCGCCGAAAGCGCGGTGGCGAAATTGCTCAAGACCGAGCCTGCGGCTTTCATGAGCAAGGCCGCCGCCAAACTGGTGACGACTGGCAATATCGAGGACCACCTCCCTCTGCTCGCCGATTGCGACTGGATCGTCGAAGTCGTAGTCGAACGCCTTGATGTCAAGCAGGCGCTCTACGCCAAGATCGACGCCCATCGCAAGCCGGACGCCATCGTCTCCTCCAACACCTCGACGATTCCGCTGCATAATCTGGTCGCGGGCCTGCCGGACAGCTTCGCCGAAAAATTCGTCATCACCCATTTCTTCAATCCGCCGCGCTACATGCGGCTGCTGGAACTGGTGACGAGCGACAGGAACAGCGCCGAAACCGTGAAGACCATCGCAGATTTCTGCGATTACCGCCTCGGCAAGGGCGTCGTGCGCTGCAAGGATCGCCCGGGCTTCATCGCCAACCGTCTCGGCGTCTACTGGCTGCAGGTCGGCGCCGCCGCGGCTTTCGACATGAAGCTCGACGTCGAGGATGTCGACGCCATCATCGGCAAGCCCTTCGGCATTCCGAAAACCGGCGTGTTCGGCCTCATCGATCTGGTCGGCCTCGATCTCATGCCGCATATCAATGCCAGCATGGCCTCGACCCTGCCGGCGGAAGACCCGTTCCAGGCGATCAATGCGACGCCGGCTCTGGTCGAACGAATGATCAAGGACGGCTATACCGGCCGCAAAGGCAACGGCGGCTTTTATCGCATCAATCGCGAAGCGGGAAAGCGCAAGGAAGCCATCGATTTGGCCACGGGCGACTATCGCCCGCAGAAGAAAGCCAATGTCGAGGTTTTGAGCGCCGCCGGCAAATCCCTGGTCAAATTGCTCGAGCATGACGGCGTTCATGGCCGTTACGCCTGGGCTGTGATCAGCGCGACTTTGAGCTATGCCGCGCTTCTCGCCGGCGACGCCGCCGACGAGATCGAATCGATCGATGCAGCGATGCGCCTCGGCTATAACTGGAAATTCGGTCCCTTCGAACTCATTGACAAGCTCGGCGTGGACTGGTTCGTCGCTCGGCTTGAAAAGGAAGGCGCGCGGTCCCCGCGATCCTGCGCAAGGCGGCGGGGCGGACCTTCTACCGCATCGAGAACGGCGACCGTCAGGCGCTGGAACTCGACGGCGCCTACAAGACCCTGGCGCGTCCGGATGGCGTGCTGCTGCTCGAAGACATCAAGCGGACTTCCAAGCCGGTGCTCAAGAACGGCTCGGCCTCGGTCTGGGACATTGGCGACGGCGTGCTCTGCTTCGAATTCACCAGCATGATGAATACGCTCGACGCCGACATCGTCGCCCTGCTGGACAAGACCCGCGCGCTTGTCGAGAGGGATTACAAGGCCCTGGTCGTCTATAACGAGGGCTCCAATTTCTCGGTCGGTGCCAATCTCGGCGTGGCCCTGTTCGCCGCCAATATCGCGGCCTGGTCGGATATCCAGAACCTGGTGTCCTCCGGTCAGCGCGCCTATGCCGCGCTCAAATACGCGCCCTTCCCGGTCGTGTCGGCGCCCGCCGGCATGGCGCTCGGCGGCGGCTGCGAAATCCTGCTGCATTCCGACGCCGTGCAGGCCCATGCCGAAACCTATCCAGGCCTGGTCGAAATCGGCGTCGGCCTGATTCCCGGCTGGGGCGGCTGCAAGGAAATGCTGAATCGCTGGAAGACCCTCGGCAGATTGCCCAGGGGTCCGATGCCGACGGTCTCGAAGGTTTTCGAACTGATCAGCACCGCGACGGTGGCGAAATCGGCCGCCGAAGCCAAAGAATTGCTGTTCCTCAAGCCGAGCGACGGCGTCACCATGAATCGCGACCGGCTGCTGTTCGACGCCAAGGCCAAAGCTTTGGCCCTCGTCGAAAATTATGCGCCGCCGGAAAAGCCGAGCTATCAGCTCGCCGGTGCGGCCGGCCGCACCGCCCTCAACATGGCGGCCAGGGGCTTTTTCAATCTCGGCAAGGCGACGAAATACGATCTCGTAGTGTCGGATGTTCTCGCCGAAGTTCTGACCGGAGGCGACGCCGACGTCACCGAAGTTCTGACCGAGGAGCAGGTTTTCGAGCTGGAGAGCAAGGGCTTCCTCAAGCTACTGCGCCATCCCGACACGATCGCCCGCATCGAACACATGGTCGAAACCGGCAAGCCGCTGCGCAACTGAACGAGGGCACAGCCCCCCGAGGGAAGGATTTGCAAATGCCCGCCTACAAGGCTCCGCTGCGCGACATGCGCTATGTTCTCTATGACGTGATGGGCGGCGACGATCTCGTCGCCTTGCCCGGCTACGAAGACTTCACCCGCGACCTCGTCGATCCCATTCTCGAAGAAGCCGCGAAGGTCTGCGAGGAAGTGATCCAGCCGCTCAACCGCTCCGGCGACGAGGAAGGCTGCCATTTCGAAAACGGCATGGTGCGCACGCCCAAAGGTTTTGCAGAGGCCTACAAGACCTTCCGAGAAGGTGGCTGGACCGCCATCGCCTGCGATCCCGCCTATGGCGGACAGGGACTACCCGCCGCCGTCAATCTTCTGGTCGAGGAAATGATCTGTTCCTCCAACCTGTCCTTCGGAATGTATCCCGGCCTGTCGCACGGCGCCTATGTTTCGCTGCATGGCTTCGGTTCGGAAAAGCTGAAACAGACCTATCTGCCCAAGCTGGTCGATGGTAGCTGGTCCGGCACCATGTGCCTGACCGAGCCGCAATGCGGCACCGATCTCGGGCTGGTGCGCACGCGCGCGGCGCCGCAGGCCGACGGCAGCTATAAAATCACCGGCACCAAGATTTTCATCTCCGCCGGTGAGCACGATCTCGTCGACAACATCATTCACCTGGTGCTGGCCCGCATCGAGGGCGCGCCGGAAGGTACGCGGGGGATTTCACTGTTCATCGTGCCGAAATTCCTGCCGGCGGCGGACGGCGTGCGCAACGCGGTGTCCTGCGGTTCGCTGGAAGAAAAAATGGGCATTCACGGCAACGCCACCTGCGTGATGAATTACGACGGCGCCACCGGCTGGCTTATGGGCGAGGCCAACCGCGGACTGCAGGCGATGTTCACGATGATGAACGAGGCGCGGCTCGGCGTCGGCGTGCAGGGGCTGGCGCAGTCCGAAGTGGCTTATCAGAACGCAGCGACCTACGCCAAAACGCGGCTTGCCGGACGCGCCTTGAGCGGCGCCAAATTTCCGCAACAGCCGGCGGACCCGATCATCGTGCATCCGGACGTGCGCCGCATGCTGATGAGCATCCGCGCCTTCAACGAAGCGGCGCGCGCGCTGGTGACCTGGATCGCGCTCAAAAGCGACATCGCGCACCGCTCCGCCGACGCCAAAGAGCGGCAGGCGGCCGAAGACTACCTCGGCCTGATGACGCCGGTGATCAAAGGCGTGCTCACCGACCAGGGCTTTGCCAATACCGTCATGGCGCAGCAAGTATACGGCGGTCACGGCTACATCGCCGAGAATGGAATGGAACAGTTCGTGCGCGATGCGCGTATCGCCATGATGTACGAGGGCGCCAACGGCATCCAGGCCCTCGACCTCGTCGGTCGTAAACTGCCCAAGGATGGCGGCCGCGCGCTGCAGGCTTTTTTCGCCGAGGTTTCGGCCCACATCAAGGAACGTGGCGCCGATAAGGAGCTGACGGCCTATGTCACCCCGCTGAGCCAGGCCCTCGGCGAGCTACAGCAGGCAACGATGTGGTTCTTGCAGAATGCCCTCGGCAATCCCGATCAGGCTGGTGCCGGCGCGACCGATTATATGCACCTCTTCGGCCTGGTTGCGCTCGGTTATATGTGGTGCCTGATCGCGGACGCAGCCAGATCGAAAGCGGCATCGGCAGACGGCGTGGCGGAACGGATGACGCAGCGGCTGACGACCGGGCGCTTCTTCATGGAGCGGATGCTGCCGGCCGCGACGACGCATCTCGCCCGCATCAAAGCCGGCGCCGGCAGCGTCATGGCATTGCCGACGGAGGCATTCTAGCTATTGGTGGCGGCGGCGTGCACGTCGCCGCGAGCTGATTGAGAGGACTTCATGCCTGACGCCTTCATCTACGATCACGTGCGCACGCCGCGCGGCCGCGGCAAGGTTGACGGCGCGCTGCACGAGGTCACCGCGCTCAATCTGGCAAGCCAGGCGCTCGGCGCCATCAAGAGCCGCAACAAACTCGACACCGCTCTGGTCGACGACGTGGTGATGGGCGTGGTCGATCCGGTCGGCGAGGCGGCTGCCGATATCGCGCGCACCGCGGCGCTGGTCGCAGGCTACGGCGACGGCGTTCCCGGCGTGCAGATCAATCGCTTCTGCGCCTCCGGCCTCGATGCCGTGAATTTCGCCGCGGCCCAGATCATGGCGGGACAACAGCACATGGCGATCGGCGGCGGCGTCGAATCGATGAGCCGCGTCGGCATCGGCGCGGCGGGCGGCGCCTGGCCGGTCGATCCTTCGATCGCGGTTCCGCATTACTTTCTGCCCCAGGGCATTTCCGCCGATCTGATCGCGACCAAATACGGATTTTCCCGCGACGACGTCGATGCCTATGCGGTCGAGAGCCAGAAGCGGGCGGCGGCGGCATGGGACGACGGCCGTTTCGATCGTTCAGTAGTGCCGGTGAAGGACGTCAACGGCCTGACCATCCTGGCCAGGGACGAGCACATGCGGCCCGGAACGACCATGCAATCGCTCGCCGCGCTGCAGCCGTCGTTCGTGCAGATGGGTGAGCTGGGCGGTTTCGATGCCGTGGCCATCCAGGCCCATCCGGAAGTGGAATTCGTCAACCACGTCCATCACGCCGGCAATTCCTCAGGCATCGTCGATGGCGCCGCGGCCGTCCTGGTCGGCAACAAAGAGGCCGGCCGCAAAGCGGGGCTTACGCCGCGGGCGCGGGTGCGCGCCTTCGCCAATATCGGCTCCGATCCGGCACTGATGCTGACCGGACCGATCGACGTGACCAAAAAGGTGCTCAAGACAGCCGGCATGACGCTTGGCGACATCGATCTCATCGAGATCAACGAAGCCTTCGCTTCGGTGGTGTTGCGCTTCATGCAGGCCTTTGGCCTCGATCAGTCCAAGATCAACGTCAACGGCGGTGCTATCGCGCTTGGCCATCCGCTCGGCGCCACCGGCGCGATGATCCTCGGCACGCTGGTCGACGAACTCGAGCGGCGCAATCTTTCGACCGGGCTGGTCACGCTCTGTATCGGCGCCGGCATGGGCACCGCCACGATCGTCGAACGGGTGTGAGCCGATGCCCAAGATCGATATTGCCAGGCTGCCGACCGACAGCCGTACCAATTATCCGGCGCCGTTCGATCGCGTGGTGCTTGGCCGCGAACGCAAACGGCTCGGCAACGCCGCCGGTCTCGACCAGTTCGGCGTCAATCTGACGACGCTCAAGCCCGGCGCCGCGTCCTCGTTGCGGCACTGCCACGAGCAGGAAGACGAGCTGATCTACCTGATCGAAGGCGAGCTCGTCTTGATCGAGGACGAAGGCGAGACCGTGCTGCGGCCGGGCGATGCCGCAGGCTTCAAGGCCGACAGCGGCAACGGTCATCAACTCGTCAACAGAACGGAACGCGACGCGGTCTATCTTGAAATCGGCACGCGCTCAAAGCACGAGCGCGTCGACTATGCCGACGTCGACATGCAGATGATCCGCGACGAAACAGGAGCGCACTACACCCACAAGAACGGCGCTCCCTATGAATGAGAGCAAGCGATGATCGCCACCAATTTCACCCTCGATACCGACAGCGACGGCATTGCGCTGGTGACTTGGAATGCGCCTGGCCGCACCATGAACGTCATCGATATGACGGTCATCGAGGAACTCTCCGCCATCGTCGAAGAACTGGCGACCGACGGCGCGGTCAAGGGCGCCGTGATCACTTCCGGCAAGGACACGTTCTGCGCCGGCGCCGATCTGACGATGCTGGAAACGCTCGGCCGCGGCTTCGCCGAGCTCGCGGCGGCACAGGGCGAAGAGGCCGCGAATGCGCATGTGTTCGAGGAAAGCCGTAAGCTGTCGCTGCTCTACCGCCGCATCGAGACCTGCGGCAAGCCGTGGGTCGCGGCCATCAACGGCACCGCGCTCGGCGGGGGTTTCGAATTGACGCTGGCCTGCCACCATCGCGTTGCCGCCGACAACAGCCGGACGCGGATTGGCCAGCCCGAAATCAAGATCGGCCTGTTCCCCGGCGCCGGCGGCACGCAACGCGTCGCGCGGATATTGCCGCCAGCCGATGCGCTGCAATTTCTGCTCAAAGGCGATCAACTACAGCTCAACCGCGCCAAAGCGATGAAGCTCATCGACGCGGTGGTGCCGCCGGGCGATCTCATCAAGGCAGCGAAGGACTGGATCAAGGCCGGCGGTAGCGCCAAAGCGCCATGGGACGTCGAGGGTTTCAAGCTGCCGGGCGGGCCGGTCTATTCGAAAGCCGGCATGATGGTGTTCCCGCCGGCGAACGCCATCTATCGGCGCGAGACCTATGACAATTACCCGGCCGCACGCGCCATCCTGCAAGTCGTCTATGAAGGCCTGCAGCTGCCGATCGACCAGGCGCTGCGCGTGGAGTCGCGGTGGTTCGCCAAAATCCTGCGCTCGCCGGAAGCGGCCGCCATGATCCGCTCGCTGTTCGTCTCGATGCAGGAGCTCAATAAAGGCGCGCGGCGGCCGGCCAATGTGCCGGCAAAGCCATTGACCAAGATCGGCGTGCTCGGCGCCGGATTCATGGGCGGCGGCATCGCCTATGTCAGCGCGCTGAACGGCCTCGAGGTGGTGCTGATCGATCGCGATCCGGAAACCGCCGAGAAAGGCAAAGCCCATTCGCACAAACTGATGACCGATCAGGTCAATCGCGGCCGCGCCACGACCGCCGACCGCGACGCGGTGCTCGCGCGCATCAAGCCGACGGCCGATTTCGTCGAGCTGAAGGATTGCGATCTGGTCGTCGAGGCGGTGTTCGAGGATCGCAAGGTCAAAGAAGAGGTGATCTCACGAACGCAAAACGTGATCGGCGAAACCGCGATATTCGGCTCCAACACCTCGACGCTACCGATCTCGTCGCTCGCGGCCGCGTTCAAGGACCGTGCCCGTTTCATCGGCATTCACTTCTTCTCGCCGGTCGAACGCATGATGCTGGTCGAGATCATTATGGGCAAGGAAACCGGCGATACAGCGCTTGCGGTGGCGCTCGACTTCGTGCGGGCAATCCGTAAGACTCCGATCGTCGTCAACGACGCGCGCGGCTTTTATACCTCGCGGGTTGTCGGCACCTATATCCGCGAAGGCCATCTGATGCTGACCGAAGGCGTACCGCCGGCGATGATCGAGAATGTTGGCCGCATGGCCGGTATGCCGGTCGGTCCGCTTGCGCTCAACGACGAGGTCGCCGTCGATCTCGCCTGGAAGATCCTCAAAGCGACCGAGATCGATCTCGGCCCGCAAATGATCGACCTCAAGCAAAAGGCGCTGCTTGAAGACATGGTGGATAAGCGCGGCCGCTATGGCCGCAAGAACGGCAAGGGCTTCTATGACTATCCGCAGAATGCGCCGAAGCGATTGTGGCGCGGCCTTCTCGACCTGCAGTCGACCAAGCTCGATGCCGATGCAATCGACATTGCCGTCTTGGAACGCCGATTGCTCGCGATCCAGGCGCTTGAATCCGCGCGCTGCATCGAGGAAGGGGTCGTCAGCGACGTCCGGGAAGCCGATGTCGGCTCGATTTTGGGCTTCGGCTTTGCTCCTTTTACCGGCGGCACCATATCCTACATAGATGGCATGGGAGCCAAAGCCTTTGTCGATCTTTGTAATGGCCTCGCCAAGACTTGTGGCGAACGTTTTACGCCGTCCAAGCTCCTGCTGGACATGGCGAAAACGGGAGAGACCTTCTACCGTCGCTTCCCGCCGCAGCGGCGCAAGGCGGTCGCATAACGCGCGGCCGCGTAACCTTCATCCGGCTGCCTTGCCGGTTGCTTTGCTCTTGGCCGCACGCCGCGTATAAGGTCGCGGCCGATTTCTCCGGGACCCTGCATGGCGCGTGATCAAGTCGACCTGACGCCGATCGAGCGGCGCGACGATCTCGTGGCTTGGCTTGCCGAGGGTGTCAAAGCGAAATCGCAATTCCGTATCGGTACCGAGCACGAGAAATTCGTCTTCACGCTCGATGGTCACCATCCGGTGCCATATGAAGGGCGACGCGGGATTCGCGCGCTGCTCGAAGGCATGCAGCATTTGCTCGGCTGGCAACCGATCATGGAAGGGGCGAATGTCATCGGCCTATTCGACGTCACCGGCGGCGGCGCCATCTCGCTCGAGCCGGGCGGTCAGTTCGAACTGTCCGGTGCGCAGCTGCGCACTATGCATCAGACGTCGCGCGAGCTCATGGCGCATCTCGCGCAAGTGCGCGAAGTGGCGCAGCCGTTGCGTATCGGCTTTCTCGGCGTCGGCATGACGCCGAGTTGGACGCGCGCCGAAATACCGAAAATGCCGAAGGGACGCTACAAAATCATGACCGCCTACATGCCGAAGGTCGGCACGCTCGGCCTCGACATGATGTATCGCACCTGCACGGTGCAGACCAATCTCGATTTCTCGTCCGAAGCCGACATGGTCAAGAAGCTTCGCGTGTCGATCGCGCTGCAGCCGGTCGCTACCGCGCTGTTCGCGAACTCGCCGTTCACCGAGGGCAAGCCCAACGGCTATCTGTCGTTCCGTTCGGAAATCTGGCGCGACACCGACAATGCGCGCGCCGGCATGCTGCCTTGGGCGTTCGAGCGGGGTATGGGCTTCGAACGCTGGGTCGACTACGCGCTCGACGTGCCGATGTATTTCGTCAAGCACGGCGACGCCTATGTCGACGCGTCGGGCCAATCGTTTCGTGACCTGCTCGCGGGGAAACTGCCGGCCATGCCGGGCGCGCGCGCCACGATTTCCGATTGGGCCAACCACATCTCGACGATCTTTCCCGAGGTGCGGCTCAAGCGCTATCTCGAAATGCGCGGCGCCGATTCCGGTTCATTGCCAAACTTGCTGGCGCTGCCCGCGCTGTGGGTCGGTATTTTGTACGACGACGTCTCGCTCGACGCGGCATGGGATGTGGTCAAGAGCTGGACCGCCACAGAGCGTCAAAAGCTCCGCGATGAGGTGCCCAAGCAGGGCCTTGCCGCGACCATTCGCGGCCGTCCCGTCGCGGAGATCGCGACCGAGATGCTTAAGCTCGCACGCGCCGGCCTGTCGCGGCGACGATATCTCGATGTCGGTGGCCAGGACGAGACATGCTACCTCGATGTGCTGGACGATCGCGTCGCGCGCGGCGCCACGCCGGCGCAGGAATTGCTCGAAAAATACAATGGTCCGTGGGCTGGCTCGGTCGATCCGATCTACAGCGAGGAAGCGTATTGAGCCGCCACGGCTCGATCGCCTCGTGCGCAAATGACTTCAATAGAGGCCGTAGAGGCGTCGCGCTTCCTTGAGCGCCCGGTTGCAGCCGTCGGCATTGCCTGCGGCATCCGCTTGGCGCGCTTGTTCGAGCGCGGCATCGGCATCCGCGTTGGCCACTGTCTCGGCGTGTTCGACCGTGCCGGGCGTCGGCTGATGATGCAGTTGCGCGCCGACCGATTGCGCTGCGGTCGGCCCGGTCGCCGGGCCGGACGCCCGGAAACTGATCTGCCGTTCAAGCTGGGCGATTTGCGTCGTGCAGGGACCGCTATGGGCGGCGCTTGCACCGCCGAGCCAAATCGCGCTTGCGGCACCGATAAGGAGGCCGCCGTGAACGGGGCCGCATTTGCCTATCCACCGGCAGAAGCTGCGCATGTTGGCCTCCGGAACGGAGAACACGTCTTCATAATCTTACGAGCTAGAAAGCGGTTGCGCTAGAGCATGATCGCGAAGAGAGAAACCGGTTCTCGGATTAGATCATGCTCGAATAATGGATCTAGCTTCTGATCCGATGCAATCGAAATGGATCAGGGGCTCATCGCTCTGGCACCGGCGTTTACGCTTTAGCAACGAAGTGGAGGAGGAGCTTCGGTTTTGCAGTGCCCAATAGGCTTCGGCGGCGGCGTGACGGTTTTGATTCAATATTTACGCATTTTGGGCAGACTGACGGGCCATGACGAAAAGCTTGACGGTCGAAGCCCAGCGCAGCAATGCCGAGCGGCAGCTGTTCGGCGCCCGGCGAGCCTTGGGCCATCTCGTCGAGATGTATGACAATGGCCAATGGCGCCTCTACTACAAGAAGCAGGAGGCGTTTGCCGAGGCAGTCCGCGATGCGCGCCAGGCGGTCGAGAATTGGACCGATATGCTGAGCAAATGCGGCAGCGGATCGGCCCAGCTTCGCTAAAGCCTTTGCTTCGCGGCGTTACGCCAGATACCCAATAATCAATCGACTTCCGGCGTGATTGCGCGAAGTCTGACGCATTTCGGGGCAGGGTCCTTCCGTGGCAGCTTTCATGGCACCTTCCATGGCATCGCCGCTCAATGCTGTCCTTGGTGCAGTGCTGGCGACAGCATTCTGGACCGTTCTGGGTTATGCGCTTGCCCGCCATGTGCTGCCGCGGGTGCTGGCGCTCGGCGCGGCACCCGTGGTCGGTTGGGCGGTGTTTAGCGCTGCTACGCTGCCGATTCTGACGCTGGTCGGATTTTCGCTGCGAGCGGTCGTCGGCGCGGCGGTGCTCGCGTTGATCGTCGCCGGCGGCTCGCTTGTCATGCGCCGCACCAGATTTGATCGCAGTGCAGCCGCCACCGCAGCGCCGGTCATCCCGCCTTTAGGCTACGCCGCCGCCGTCATTCTTGCGCTCGTTCCGGCGAGCGCGATCGTTCCTAAGTTTTCCGCGGCTGGCGTGTATTTGGCCGATCCCATTTTTGACCATTCAAAGATCTCGATCATTGATGCGATGACGCGGCAGGGCCTGCCTCCGGTTAACCCGGTGTTCGGGGAATTCGGCGCGGCAGGTAGGCTTGCCTATTATTACCTTTGGCACTTCAGCGCGGCCGAATTGGCGCTGCCGCTGCGCGCGAGCGGCTGGGAAGCCGATATCGCCTTGACCTGGTTTACCGCCTTCGCCGCGCTCTGCCTGATGATGGGCGTCGCGGTCTGGCTCGGCAAACGATCGGGCGCCGCGTTCCTGGTCGTCGCGCTTGCGGCCGCGACCTCGCTGCGCACGCCGCTCAGTCTGTTGTTCGGCTCTGGCTTCGGGCTCGAGCCGTTTTTGAGAAGGCCGAACGGCTTTGCCGGCTGGTTGTTTCAATCCGCCTGGGCGCCGCAGCATCTCATGGCGGCGTCGTGCGTGGTCACGGCCATGCTGCTGTTGATCCACTACGCGCAGCGGCAGAGTGCGGCCCGGCTCGTGACGCTCGCTTTGATGGTGGCCGCCGGATTCGAGAGCTCATCGTATGTCGGCGGCGTGACCTTCGTGGTCGCGGCCTTGGCCGCAGCGCCGATTTTGTTCGCCGGCGTCGCGCCGGCCCGGCGGGCTCGCTTTGGGCGCGGGCTTGCCGCGGCCGCCGTGCTTGCCGTCGCTTTCGCGCTCCCGTTCATCCGCGACCAACTGGCGGCGGTTACCGCGCGCGGCGACGGCAGCCCCATCGTGCTCCATCCGTTCGAAGTCCTCGGCGATATGTTTCCGGTGCCGCTGCGCCGCCTGCTCGATCTGCCGGCCTATTGGCTCATTCTGCTGCCGATCGAGTTCCCGGCTTGCTTCGTCGCCGGCGCGATTGCGCTCGTGGCGGCGTTGCGCGCCACGACCAGGGGACCGGAAAGGACTGCCGTGGCGGTCCTCGTCGCGCTGGCCGGCGCGGGTCTCGCAATATCCTGGCTTCTGGTCGGCACGCTCGGCGACAACAACGATCTCGGCCTGCGCGCCGTGCTGCCCGCCGCCATGATCCTGATTGCGGGCGCGGCCGCGGGAACGATGCGCGCGCCGCGACGCGGACTGATCGCAGCGACAGCGCTCGGTGGGCTGCTTCTCAGCCTGCCGGATACCGTTTCGCTGATCCGCTCCAATATCGCCGGCACGCCGGCGCCGGATGCTTCGACTTTCGCGCAGACGCCGGATCTGTGGGCCGCGGTACGGCGCTATGCTGCGCCCACCGCGCGCGTCGCCAATAACCCGCTCTATTTGCAAGACCTGACGACGTGGCCGGTGAATATAAGCTGGGCGCTCGTTGCCGACCGCAGTTCATGCTTTGCCGGCCGCGAATTGGCGCTCGCCTTTGCGGCGCTCCCGGCCGACCGCCGGGAGGCTATCAATGCGCAATTCGTCCGCGTCTTCGCCGGATCAGGTAGGCCGGCCGACGTCGACGACATGGCGAAGAAATTCGCCTGCGACGTCATCGTTGTGGTGCCGCAGGATGGAGCCTGGGGCAACGATCCGTTCGCCGCCAGTCCCGATTATCGGCTGGCGGAATTGCGCGACGAGCAATGGCGGATTTATGTGAAGGTCGTGGATGGTGCGCAGCCGCATTAGATCCCGGCGAACCAGTTAAAGCCCTGCTTGCTCCAGAACGTCTCGCGGTAATCGTTGGTGACCTCGATCGCCTTGATCCATTTCGCGTTCTTGTAGCCGAGCTTGGTCGAGGTCCGCAGCCGCAACGGATAGCCGAATGGATCGGCAAGCCTATCGCCGGCGTATTTGGTGGCGAGGATGGTTTGCGGATGCAGCGCCGTCGCCATGTCGATGCTCTCGGTAAAGTCGTCATTGCAGATGAAGTAGATGTATTTTGCAGTGAGATCGGCGCCGACGCGCTCGAGGAAGGCGCGCAGATTGGGTCCGGACCATTGTCCGATATAGTCCCAGCCCTCGACGCAGACATGGCGGATGATGATCTCCTGCTCCGGCAGTTGGTAAAGCTGTTGCGCCGTCCATGACCGCTTGTCGGCGATGCGGCCAGCCAATTCCAATTGCCAGGACACGCCGTCGATGGGCTTGACCTCGTCGATCGAGAAATGGGCGTTGAAGCGCGGCGGCTTGGCCACTTGCGAGGCGCGATATGTCGGTGCCAGATGATGCGGCCGGAAAATCGCTTCCTGCACGCGATCGTTCCAGGCCGACACAGTGCGCAGGGCTTGCTGCACGGAATCGTTTTCGCTGACATCGCAGCCGGTCAGCATAGTCAGCGCGCCGAGACTGACCGCGCCGCGCAACACACCGCGGCGATTGATAGCCTCCACTAGCGCGCGGTGTTCGGTCAGTCCGCTTTGATCAATCGGCTTGGTGGGACGGAACATTGATGGCGGGCGGTTTCGAATCGGCATCCCGATCACCATTTCAAGGCGTTGCTTCGATTGGTGACGCGACGGTGCTGCGCGGCTTCGCCTCATCGACGGTCGGGCCGCCGGTGACCATGGCGAGGAGGCTTTTCGGCACCAGAAGCGCCAGCGACACGTGCACGACGATGAAGGCCACGATGGCCGACATGCAGAGGAAGTGCACCAGCCGAATGGTTTGGAAATCACCGAACAGGTCTGCAAGCTCGGAGAATTGCACCGGCTTCCACAGCGCCAGCCCGGAAATCACGATCAGAACGCCGATCAGCATGACGCCGAGATAGAGGATTTTTTGTACGGCGTTGTAATGTGTCAGATTATCGTGGCTCAGCCGCAGGCGCAACGCGTCGCCGACGGTCGCCAGAATCTCGCCGAGGGAAATGGGAAACAGCTTTTGCCGGAAACGGCCGGATGCGATCCCGTAGCTGAGATAAGCAAGCCCGTTGAGCACGAAAATCCACATACCGAAGAAATGCCATTGCAAGCCATATTGTGCCCATTTGCCGATCACCACGGCATCGGGAAAATGAAAACCGAAAATCGCGTCGTCGTTATAAATCTTCCATCCGCTGCCGATCATGATAAAAATTGCGACGGCATTGATCCAATGCATGATGCGAAGCGCAACCGGGTGCAGACGATGCCCCGTGGGAGCACTTGATTCGATGGTCGCTGTCGACATCGAGTTTCCACGATTTCAGGACATGACGACCCTACGGGCGCGCTATTTCATGCGCAAGCAGGACCGCTTCACAAAGTCGCGTGGCGTTGTTGATCGATGGGCACGGCGCATGCGCCTGCAGTCTTCCTCGCGCGGCGTGCGGTATTGACCGCAATCGTGACGACGGCGCCGACGAAGCCGGCGCCATCGATCTCGTGGGATCGAAGACACTTTTGGTTGCCGGGAATATGCCGCTGCGCCTCTGCGTGGGTAATGTGGCTGGCCCTTCGCCGAGCCACGGCGCTCTTGGCGGCGACTAATCGCCCGTGGGCGATCACAAATTTGTGAAGAGTATAACTTTTCCGTGATTCGAGGCTTGTAGAGAATGAGCCGGAAGTGATTGGCCCATTTCGGGCAGTTTTGGCATTTCAACCATAGTGCGTTGGGCGATCGATCAGGGGGCATCGCATGACTCTTACAGGTCGATTCGCCGGCAATTCTTCCGATGATAAATCCATTTTAGCTGCCGACTCCGGAGCGGCGACCGCCTCGGTTGCGGGTAGTTGCGGCATCGCCTTCATGGCCAAGGCCTCGACCCCGGGACGCGCCAAGACAAGGCTGGTGCCGCCGCTGAGCTTCGATGAGGCGGCGGCGTTGAACACCGCGTTTCTGCGGGATGTCGCCGACAATGTGCTGCTGGCCGCGCGCCATGCGGCGCCGCTTGCCGGCATCGCCGGCTACGCCGCCCACGGCCCGCCCGGATCGGAGGACTTCTTCCGCCGCACGCTGCCCGGCGCGATCGGTTTGATCGGCGCCTGGTTGCCCAATTTCGGTGCTTGCCTGCATCATACGATTCGGGAGCTTCTAGCGCGCGGCCACGGCTCGGCCGTCGTGCTCAATGCCGACAGTCCGACATTGCCGACTGCGTTTTTGATCGAAGCCGCCGAGGCCTTGGCGCGACCGGGCGACCGCGCCGTGCTCGGGCCCTCGAGCGACGGCGGCTATTATCTGCTCGGCCTCAAAACCGCACACCGCCGCATGTTCGAGGACATCGCCTGGAGCACCGAGCAGGTTGCCGCACAGACGCTGGAACGGGCGCGCGAGATCAATCTCGAAGTCCATCATCTGTCGGTCTGGTACGACGTCGACGACATCGACGACTTGCGCCGGCTCAAGGATGAGCTTGCCGGCGAACCTCTGGATGGTCGCCGGCCGGCCGGCCATGCGCCGCACTACGCCGCGCAGACGGCAAAACTGTTGAATCGGCTTTGGCGCGAACATGATTTCGGTCGCCGCGCTGATAGCGGCCGGCAGGCGGACGAAGCGCGCGCATGAACGGCGCGCTATCCGCAATTCAAGGGGTGAAACGGTGATGCAAAGGGCGACAACGAAAACGGCAGTCGATCCCAAACGCTATTTCGAGAGCGTGCAGGCGGACCGCGACATTCCCGAGCACGATCCGGTTTGCCTTTATCTGGAAACGACCAACCGCTGCAATCTGCTCTGCACGACCTGTCCGCGCACCTATGAGGAATTGGAGCCGCCGGCCGACATGAGCTGGCAGCTGTTCACCTCGATCGTCGATCAAATTCCGCAATTGCACCGCGCCGTGCTGCACGGCGTCGGTGAACCGATGTTGGTCAAACATCTGCCGCGCATGGTGCGTTATCTGAAAGACCGCGGCACCTATGTGCTGTTCAATACCAACGGCACGGTGCTCAATGAGAAGAACGGCCGCGCATTGATCGGCGCGGACTTGGATGAGCTTCGCGTGTCGTTCGACGCGGCGAATGCGGAATCTTATCGTGCGGTCCGCGGCAAGAATTATTTCCATCGCATCCTGAAGAACGTGCGCGCCTTCCGCGAGTTGCAGGAACGCGAGGGGCATTCAAAGCCGCGGGTCTCGGCGTGGCTCACCGGGTTGCGCGAAACCATCGAGGAATTGCCGGATTTTGTCCGCGTCGCGGCGGAGACCGGCGTCAAGGAAGTGCATTTGCAGCGGCTCGTGTTCTTCCAGGACAACGCCATCGGCCTGGCGCGGCCGGATCAGGCGCTCTATGAGCAGCTGTCGGCTGAGGAAGCGGTGCATATCGATCGCGCCGCGGCGCTTGCCGCAACGCTCGGCGTCACCTTCAGCGCCTCGGGCGGCGCGTCGGAGCCCGGTATCAGTTTAAAGCGCACCGACGAAGAGGGTTCCAAAAGCAATGGCTCGCCGTGGTCGCTGTGCCGAAGGCCATGGACGGTGATGTATTTCACCGCCAATGGCCGCGCGCTGCCGTGCTGCATCGCGCCGTTCTCGCAACGCGGCTATGAGAATTACACGCTCGGCGACGCCACTCAGCAGAGCTTGCGCGAGATCTGGACCGGGCCGGCCTATAGCGATTTCCGCAAGGCGCTCAAATCGGATAAGCCGCCTGACGCTTGCGCCAGTTGCGGCTTGCGCTGGAGCCTGTAGCGATGCCGCCTGCGGGCTCCGTGGCCGTCGTCATTCCGACCTTCAATGAAGTGGAGTCGATCGGCGCGGTTGTCGCCGAATTACCGCGTGCCATCGTCGGCTGGATCGTCGTGGTCGACGGCGGCTCGAGCGACGGCACCCAGGAGGCCGCGCAACGCTCCGGTGCCGAGGTCATCGGCGTCGGCCGCGGCTACGGCCTGGCCTGCCTGACCGGCGCGCAAGCGGCCGACGGCGCCGATATCATCGTCTTCATGGACGGCGATGGCGCCGACGACCCGGCAGCCATCGCTGAGCTGATCGCGCCGATCCGCGCCGGCACTTGCGACTTCGTCATCGCTTCGCGCGCGCGTGGCGAGCGTGAAAAGGGCAGCATGGCGTGGCATCAAATCGCGGCAGGCCTTATTGCCGGCTGGCTGACGAAATTGCTTTACGGCGTGCGTTACACCGATATGTGCGCCTTTCGAGCCATCCGCCGCGACACTTTGCTGACGCTCGGCATGCGCGAACTGACTTATGGCTGGAATCTCGAAATGCAGATGCGGGCGGCGCGCGCCGGCTTGCGGATCCTCGAACTGCCGGTCGCCTACCGCCGCCGCCTCGGCGGCCACTCCAAGGTCGCGGGCTCGCTGCGCGGCTCGGTCAGAGCCGGATTGAAGATCATGTCGACCTTCGCGCGGATTGCTGCGGAGCCGGTGCGCCGGCGGGCATAATCCGCCGACGCCGGCTTTTCACGATTCCTCAGCGAAGGGCTTCCGCGGCCCGGTCGTGCGACGCGTAGCCGCTGGTAAGGATATTCTTGTCGGGATCGAGCCAGAACGCCCACACCGCGGCGCCGACGACAAGGAGGCCGGCGGCGACGATGAACGGCGCTTCCCAATTGCCGCCTTCGGCCAGATAGCCGAACACAATCGGCGAGATCGCACCGCCGAAGTTTCCCGCCATGTTCATCATTCCGGATACCGTCCCGGAATATTTGCCGCCGGTATCCATCGGCACCGCCCAGGATGGTCCGATGGTGCACTCCAAAAAGAACATAGCGGCGGTGAGACAGAAAACGGCGGTGTAGGGGTCTTCGGCGAGCGCCGCCGGAACAATGAACATCGCGCAGCCGAGCAGGCCTGTGATCGCGACGACGCGGCGGCCGATCCTGGCGCTGCCTGTCCGCTTCAATAGCCAATCGGTCGCGAGACCCCCCGCCGTGTCGCCCACCACGCCAGCCCACAGTGGCAGCGATGCCAGTAGGCCGCCTTTGAGCAAGGTGAAATGCCGAACGTCGATGAGGTATTTCGTCAGCCAGCTCAGAAAAATCCACAGGCAATAAACGTAAGTGAAATAAGCCAGCATGATCGCCCACATGTTCGGCGACCGCAACAGCGTGCTCCATGGCACCTTGGTCTGCCTTTCCATCGGCGGCGGCTTGATGGCCCCGGTCTGATCGCGGCCGCGGATGGCTTCCAGTTCCTCTGGGTTCACCAGACCGTGCTCTTCCGGCAGGTTGCGGTAGCTCAAGCTCCACCACAGACTCCACACTAAGCCGATCGCTCCGCAAATGAAGAACGCCCAGCGCCAGCCGAGATTGACCATGATCAGCAATACCAACGGTGGCGCGATCGCAGCGCCCGCGCGGCTGGCGCTATGGGTGACGCCTTGCACAAAGCCGCGTTCCTTCTGAGGGTACCAAAGCTGCATCGCGCGGGTGGCGCCGGGGAACGCGCCGGCCTCGCCCATACCGAACAGGAATCGGATCGCGATGAACGACGTGGAGCTGAAGGCGCCGGCGGTGGCGGCAGTCATGATCGACCAATAGGCGACGACGATGCTGAGCACGCCGCGGGCGCCGAACCGGTCGCTCAGCCAGCCGCCGGGAACCTGGAACAGCGCATAGGCCCATACGAAGGCGCTAAAGATGTAGCCCATCGTGATGTTGTCGAAGCCATATTCCTTGCTGATGAGCGGCGCCGCGGTCGAGATGTTGACGCGGTCGAGATAGGTAATGAGGTACATCACGCTGATCAACAGCAGGATGTACCAGCGGCCGCGACTCGGACGTTTGGCTGCACCATCGGCCATGCTTTTCACTCCCCATCGACACGGTTTTTAGCGCTGATTCATTAAGAAGAGCCTGCCCGTTTATGGCAGAGTCGGCAAGCGCGCAGGATGCCGCGGCGTTATAGTCGAGCCGGCAGTTTTCTGGGGCAGTCCAATGATCAAGCGTTTTAGCGACCACGCCGCCAACGAACGAACCTTTCTCGCCTGGGTCCGCACTGCGATCGCGGTGATGGCGTTCGGTTTCCTGATCGAGCGTTTCGATTTGTTTCTCAAATACGCCGTCCCGCAACTGGCGCAGCAACAAATTGCGCCGCGGGGTCAAGCGTTCACCGGTCAGGCCTTCGCCAATTGGGCGGGCCTTGCATTCATCGCCATCGGCGTGGCGATAATCGTTCTTGCAGGGCTCCGCTTCGTGAGGACCGCAAAGGACATCGATTCAGCAGCTAACGTGCCGAGCCCGGGCGAGCGATTCGATCTGGCGCTCGCCGGGTTGATCGGCCTCCTCGGCGCGGCGCTGTTTCTCTACATGTCGCGCGCCGTATTGCCAGTGATTTAGCCGAACGGGCCATGCCGCATATTTTTTGCGGCACCGCGAAGTGCGCGCCTTGACGTCACAATCGAAAGTTGCTCAAGTAATCGCCATACCAGAGGGGCGGGCGCGTCGGTCTGCGCGTTCAGTGTTACCATGTTGTCCGCTGCGCAAACCAGACGGTGGTTTGGCATCCCGCGACGCCCGCGAAGCATGAACGGGCCGCGCGCGACGCATGATGCGCGTTTTTCAGATGCAAATTATCTGACGACTCCGTCGCGGGCCGGAATTACTCGCGACATTTGCGAGACAGGATCGCAGGCGTTCCAACCGGCGATCGCGATGAACGTCTCCGGCCTTGTCCGGCTCTTCAGTACGACGGCTTGTGTGGAGAGATGTCATGCCTGATGCCGTTCCCGCTTGGCTGGCAACGATGCGGCAAATCGATGGGACCAATGCGGTCAACGACAATGCCGTCATCGTGGGATGGGCTCAGAAGATCGGCGAACTGTTTCCCGACATGGCGCCCTACTGCGCCAACTATACCAATGATTCAATCGCCTGGTGCGGACTTACGGTCGGATACTGCATGGCGATAAACGGGATAAAGCCGGTGTTCGGCGCGACCGATACCGACAAATTCCTCTATGCGTTGGCCTGGAAGCAATTCGGCACGCCTGTCACCTCGCCGCAGCCCGGCGACGTATTGGTATTCTACTTCGGCGGCAGCGACCACCACGTGACGCTCTATGAGCAGACGCAGGGCGATTGTTACGTTTGCCGCGGCGGCAACCAGAGCAACGAGGTCAAGCTATCGAACTACGCCATAACCCAGTGCCTTGGAATCTACCGTCCGCCGGCCGCTACGATCAGCGTTCCGGTCGTTGCCAGCCCGCCACTCACGGTCAAACTCAACAGCGGCATTACCGCGACTGTGTTTGGCGGCGTCGCGGATCACGAGACGAGCGCCTATGACGGCCACGTTATCACCGACACGGAACTTGGTGTTGCGCTGCCCTATCACTTTCCGGGCGCGCGGCCGAACGTCTGTGTTTGGAACGCGGGAAAATCCGTCGTCTGCAAGATTGTCGACGTCGGGCCGTGGAACACCGACGATCCGTACTGGCAAACCGGCACGCGTCCGGAGGCCGAGTCCGGTGTCGACAACACCGGCCGCAAAACCAATCTCGCGGGCATCGATCTCACACCCGCCGCAGCGAGCGCAATCGGCATTGCAGGTAAGGGAATTGTCGATTGGGAATTCGTCGATGGCTCGCAGCCCGAACCGACACCGCAGGCAGCCACGACGAGCCCCGCGCTCAGTCAGATTCAACAACTGATCAATCAGCTGGAGGTGATGATGGCCGGTACCACGACTATTCCTGCAGCAACGACGACGGCCGCTCCTGCGGCGACGCCCGCGGCACAGGTCAATTTAGCCTTACTCATCCAGCAAGTTTTGACGCTTGCCGCGAACGCGAAGTCCAACCAGCCGGGAGCAACGCCGCCGTCGGCGCCCTCGCAAGATCAGATTCAGCAGTTCATCAGCATCCTCAGCGCTGTTGCCGGCAGTCCCACGGGACAAAAAGTCCTAGGCCAGGTGAATGGGGCATTGGGTCAAACAATCGGCAATCTGCTCGATGGCAAGAAGAGTGCCATCGGAATCATCGGCGCCACGTTGACAGCGGTGTTGCAGAGCGCCGGGCCTACGTTATCGACGAACATCCCGATCGTCGGCTCTTGGGCGGGACTGGGCAGTGCGGCAATCCCCGTCTTTCTGGGCATCACCGCCTGGGGCATTTTGGGAAAGGTGGAGAAGTGGGTGCAGTCACTGCCGAAGTCGAGCTCGTAACGCCGCAAAGAACAACCGGAAGCTCTCATCTAACGGAGTGGTGCCCAGGGGCGGAATTGAACCACCGACACTGCGATTTTCAGTCGCATGTTATATTAGTGAAATCAATTGGTTGCCCGTCTAACAGTACTCCAAATGCCGTTGGTTGGGCTAAACAAATAGAGAAATTGTCTAACGGAAAAATCCCCGCCGTTGGTTGCGGGCGCACTGGCAGGTTGCCGGGGTGGCGTTTCGGAAGGGGAGGCCCTAACCGGCCGAAGTCAAACACTTAGAGAGTTGGGTGGGACAAAAAGCCTCCTATGTTTTCCGGGGGGCTCCGAGCGGTGTGTCCCACCTTACACAGGATGCGGACA
Organism: Hyphomicrobiales bacterium; assembly: GCA_003164375.1. GTDB lineage: Bacteria > Pseudomonadota > Alphaproteobacteria > Rhizobiales > Xanthobacteraceae > BOG-931. The sequence goes on from PLTE01000360.1 coordinate 24,303, forward strand.
CGGCTGCACCGCAGTCTGGCCGGGGTGCCGCCGCTCAAGCCGACCTCGCCGGAAACTTAGCGCGCCGGACCCTCGCCTGTTTGCGGTGTGGCCAAACGCCTCTGGAGCCGAATAGGGACTCCGCGTGCGAACACTTTCCTACGGTAAATCTGGTGGCCATCGGGGAGCTGCCGGCTAAGTAGATTCCGATCCTATCGCGTCGAGCCGCGACGATTGAAATTGCCCAGCCTGCGGCAATACCGAGCGATCCGCGCCATGAGGGCTCGCTTAAGCCCTCGCCCTTCGCTTCGCATTCGCCATCAGGAAGGATGGATGACATGTTGAGCAAACTCGCCGTCGCCGCCGCCGCGGCCATCGTTGCCAGCGCGAGTCTCGCCGTTAATTTCGCCGCCGCGGAACCCATCCGACCGCACGGAGGAGGAGGCGGACATGCGATGCATTCCGCGTCGCACAGTGTCGGCGGGCGCGGCTTCAGCGGGCGCAGCTTCGCCGGAACGCGATCCTTCCGCTCGGGCAGCTTCGCTGGCCGCGCTGGCGTCGGGCGGTTCGCGCTCGGGCGCTCCTTCGGCGGCCTCCCGGGACATTCAGCGGCGCACACCGTCGATTTCGACCACCCCGGCGCAGCGTCGCATTTCGCAGCGGGACAGGCCTATCGCCATGGCGCGTATGGTTGGCAGGGCTACCATCGCGGCTATGTCGGCTGGGGCGGCCCGGTATTCTGGCCTTACGCCTATGACGACGAGTTCGATTACGCGTTCTCGCCTTA
>PLTE01000230.1 GCA_003164375.1 Hyphomicrobiales bacterium
CACGATCCTAAAAGGGCTTTCACGCTACAGGCAAGGGAGCTATGCTTGTAGTCAGTGGATACGCCCCGGATGACCGCCCCAAACGAGGATATCCAAATGCGCATGGCGGCTTTCGATCACGTGCGGAAGCTCGGGGAGATTCACGATCACTTGACTGCCGCCGAGTTGAGGCCCGGCTTCACTTTTCAGGGCGTGCGCATTCCGCTCATCAACCCTCAGCGTGGCATCTTCAAACCGACGCAGATGCGCTACCTCCTGTCGATCAAGACCGTGTTTCCTAAACCGGGTGCCAAGGTCTGGTACGACGACCAGCGCGAGGTGCATCGCCAAATTTTTGAGGGCGACGAGACGGTCGACTACGCCTTTATGGGTCAGAACCCGGACGCGGCGGACAACCGGTGGCTTCGCGAGGCTTACGAGAACCGAATACCGATCATCTACTTCCTCGGGATCGCGCCCGGGCGCTACCAGGCCATGCTGCCAACCTTCATTTCCGGCTGGGATGGCAGGGCGTTGAAGGCGCGGGTGGCGTTCGGGGCGCCCGATCAAGAAACCGTCGTGCCGCCCGAGACCACGCTGGAACGGCGCTACGCCTTGCGCGCGGTCAAACAACGGCTGCACCAGGCGTCGTTCCGCGAAGCCGTCATCACCGCCTACAACGGCCGCTGCGCGCTGTCGGGATTACCGGAATCATTACTGCTCGATGCCGCCCATATTATCGCGGACAAGGATGAACTGTTCGGCCAGCCGATGGTTCCGAATGGCATCCCGCTCTCAAAGATCCATCATGCGGCATTCGACGCGCATTTGATCGGCATCGACCCGGACTATCGACTGCATGTGTCCGAGCGGCTGCTCGGGCAGCGTGACGGCCCGATACTCGAGGCATTGAAGCGACTGAACGGTGGCTCAATCCATTTGCCGAAGCGGATGAAGGACCAGCCTGACCGAGATCGGCTTGCGCTTCGGTTCGAGCGCTTCAAGGCGGTGGCGTGAGGTGTTTGCGTTCGCTCACGCCATCAGAATCGATTGTCCGGATAGGGACGTACAATGAGCGAGACAGTCGAGAGCCTTGTCGCCTTTTGCCGCGAAAACGATCGCGTTTGCCCGCTGCCGCCACTTTGGAATGAGCTCTGGGAAATGCTGCCCAACCGCTCGCAAGTCGGTGCTGGGTGGCAACCGCCATTACCTTTTATCCTTGCCGCGTGGCGCGATACACCGGCGATGCTCAAGATGCTTCGCTTGGCAGAGCATATCCAGTGGGCTGGACAACATGGTGTTCTGGAACTGGTAGGCAAATTCCTGCGCGAATTGCGCGAGGAAGACTGGTTTCATATTGGCGAGTGAACTTATGGCTGTAAATCGGCGTCCAACTTGGACCCCCCAAGTTTCTATCGTTATGTCGTTGACACGGCACCGGAATTCTCAATTTTCAAAAATGTCCATCGGCGTCCAACCGTGACCCCGGCCATTCTGGAAAATAAGACAGAAAATCAGAGGGTTGGGATGGCGCCGCCGGGGGTCTGAGTTGGGCGCCTATTCACAGTCGGGACGATGCCTCCATTCTGTTCGTGTTCGGTAAAGGTGGCTGTGAGCCCCCGCAACCAAGATAAAAGCCCGCAAGGTCTTGTATTTAGCGTGCTTTCGCATGCGATGATCTTGCACACGTGTAAACTAGGGTGAAGCGATCACACATGACGCCCCTTCCGACGCTGGCTGGGACAGTATCGACACCCGCTCATCGGCCTTCCTCCAATTCAAGATCACGTGCTCACAGGTACTGAACTTCCCGCCCATACGGGCTTGATTCTATCTATGTATGAGCTAAGATATAATCTTAGCGTCTACTAAGGTGTGAATCGAATTGATGCAATCGCTAACGCGAGATCAATTTCTCGAGGTTTTGGGCCTGACCGGTGGCGCTTTTGACCAATTGCAGCACGCCGGGCATGTCGCGCTCGCCTTCGAGACCCCGATGCCGGCAACGCCGGGGCGCTATCTTGATCTCGATCTCGGAGCAATGGCGATCAACTTGGCGCTCACGCCGTCGCTCGGTCGGGAAACTTCAACCGCAATTGTGGCCGCTTACTTCGATCAGTGGGCAAGCGCCGTCGGTCATGCCGAGGCTGACCCGAACCAAGATTTTTTCATGGCGGTCGGTGGGGTCGGCTGGGATGCCGCAAAGAAAAGCCCCAAGCTTCTGCTGGTCACGCACGGAACACTGGATCAGATCACAGAAGATTTCCGAGCTATGAAGGACTTGGTCGGCTTTTTCACCGTCAACATTAGTGACATCATCCGGCGACTCCGCGCGCGTGCGAAAACGGCCGGTATCGATCTCAGTCGTCCGTTCTTTTTTCCGCCCGATGATCCCCGATTCCATCAAATCCTCACGCAGGTCAAGCGCGAACGGGCCGCGCGAATCGCGCGGTTGAGGCGAGACAAGAAGAAATTCGCGACCGCTAAGGCGCGAGACCGCCGCAATGATATCACTGCGCTTCCCCGAGTGAAGAACGTAAGCTATCCGCTTAAAATGGAGGGGGTGGAATAGGCCTTCGTCGTACCGCTCTCTAGGTCGCTGGAGAAGGATGACCGCCGATATGGCAATGCAGTGGCTGGGGGGTAGCGTCGAGCTTTGCGAGTTGCTTTCATGCCGCGTAGTCCGAGTACATTTCGTCAAACCGACCTGACACGCGCCATCAAAGCCGCGCGCAATGCTGGAGTTGGCGTGGCGCGAGCCGAGATTGCAAAGGATGGAAAGATCAGCATCATCTTTGGCGAGGCCCGCGGGTCGAACGCTGACATCAAATGGACGCCTGACGATGTATTGGAGCGTTGGAGAAAGAAGAAAAATGCGGGTTGATCTGAAGGGTATTCATGCCGCCCACGTCACGCTGGCGGATGGTACCAAGAAAATTTACTGGTACGCTTGGCGCGGCGGACCTCGTCTTCGCGGTGAGCCGGGAACACCAGATTTTACCGCCAGCTACAACGAGGCAGTGGCGCTGCGCGCCCCCACGCCCGAGGGCAAACTGCAATTCCTGATCGACAAGTTTCAGGCGAGCGGCGAATTCACCACGCTTCGCCCGCGCACGCGGGTCGACTACATCAAGCAGATTAAGCTCATCGAGCCGGAATTCGGCGACTTCCCAATTAAGGCGCTGGCAGCGCGTGAGACGCGCGGCGTGTTCTTGGATTGGCGCGACAAGCTGGCGCTCAAATCACCTCGACAGGCCGACTACGCTTTGACCGTCCTGGGGCGCATTTTGTCGGTGGCAAAAGATCGCGGTCGCATCACCGTCAATCCCTGTGAACGCGGCGGCCGGCTTTATAACGGCACCCGGGTCGATTTCGTCTGGACCTTGGACGACGAAAAGAAATTCCTGATGTCAGCGCCGGCACATTTGCACTTGCCGTTGCTGCTCGCATTGTGGACCGGGCAGCGTCAAGGCGATCTGTTGCGCCTCACGTGGTCAGCCTATGACGGCAGGCATATCCGGTTGCGGCAATCAAAAAGCGTGCGCGTGAAGGCGCGTCGGCCGGTCTATGTCACGATCCCGGTCGGCGCGCCGCTCAAGGCCGCTTTGGACGAGGCGACTAAGATCAAACAAGGCCTGGTGATCTTGCTCAGTTCGGAGGGCAGGCCGTGGACGCCGGACGGCTTCCGCGCGTCGTGGGGTAAGGCGTGCAAACGGGCCAAGATCGCGGAAGTCACATTCAACGATCTGCGCGGCACTGCTGTCACGCGCTTAGCCCTAGTCGGCTGTTCTGAAGCCGAAATAGCGACCATCACTGGCCACAGCATTCGTGACGTGCGCTCGATCCTCGATGCGCATTATTTGCACCGTGATCAGGCGCTCGCCGAGAGTGCCATTCGCAAGCTCGAATTGGGTTATGCGCAAAGGTTGATCGAGGCCGGAACCGGAACAGAATCTACAAAATGACCTACAAAACGGTGTACCGAGTCCAACAGTAAAAGGAGAAAAAAGCGAGCGAGATCAATTGGCTGGGGAACTAGGATTCGAACCTAGATTGACGGAGTCAGAGTCCGCAGTTCTACCGTTGAACTATTCCCCAATTCTCAAGTCCGATCAATTGCTTGGACGAAAGCCCGCGCTCCTTCTTCGGCCCCAAATGCCGAGTCGGCGAGCCGACCACGGTGCCCTCATCTATTGCAATTTCTCGGGCTTTCCAAGTCTCGCGGTTCAGCGCGTCTCGCGCCCCGAGAATCCGAACGTCACCGTCGACACGCACAGGATGCTGACCGCGGCCGATAACAAGAACACCGCGCGCGGCTGGCCATGGTCCATCAGCATGCCGTAGAGCAGCGGCGCGATGCTGGCGCCGATGTTGAAGCCGGTCGAGACGAAGCCAAAGACGCGACCATAGGCGCCGGGCGGTGTGACCGCGCGGACCAACATGTCGCGCGACGGATAAGTCGCGCCGACGCACAGCCCGCTAAATCCCATCAGCGCCACAAGCATGGCCGAGGGGAAATCAAACAGACCGACCAGCGCGGTTACGATGCCACCCACGGTCAGGCCCGAGGCGGCAACCACGGCGTGGCGCTTGGTGCGTCCGGCGAGGATACCGCCGCCAAGGACGCCGACCGCGTTCATGGCGAGAAGGCTGGTCAGAGCCACGTTGGCGACCGCGGGCGGTGTCGCATGCAGTGCGCCGAGCGCCACCACGAGGTAGGTGTTAAGTCCGCTGCCCATGAGCGATATCATGATAAAAAAGCCGAGATTGAGCAGGATCGCCGACGAGATCAGGAGGCGCCAGCCGGGATCGGCGACGTCAGTGCGCGCTTTTGCTCCGGCTTTGCCGGCGTGCACGATTTCGGAAACGGGTTCAGGCTGCGCGATCAGGACCAATAGCACGATCAAGCCGACCATCGCCGCGCCGATATAAGCGCCGCGCCAGCCGAACAGGCTTTGCATGTAGAGCAGACTGACCGGAGCGACGGCGGAGCCGACCATGCCGGCGAAGGTATGAAACGAGAAAACCTGGCTGAGCCGTTCCGGCGGCGCGTGATGCGACAGCAGCGAATAATCCGAAGGGTGATAGACCGTATTGCCGAGGCCTGCGACGCCGTACATCGCGATGAAGACCCAATAAGAATCGACGATGCCGGCAACCGCATAACCGATACTGCTGAGCGCGAGGCCCACGAGCAGTACAACGCGAGCGCCGATACGGTCGACAATAAATCCGACCGGTGTCTGCAGCACGGCGGAGACCACGTTGAACACCGTGAGCGCCAGTGCCAGTTGGGTATAGCTCACGTTAAAATCGTCGCGAACGAAAGCCAACAGCGGCGCCAGCATGAGCATATAATAATGGCTCATCATATGCGCGGCGCAGACGCCGGCAATGAGCCGCGACTCCGCCGGACGCATTGCGCGGACCGAAATGGCTTCTGTCATTGCGGGCGCGTCGTCTGCGATTGTGTTTTGGCGTCTTGCAGTGCCTGCCAGATGCTCGCCGGCGTCAACGGCATATCGACGTGGCGAATGCCGTGCTCGGCGAGCGCATCCATTACGGCGTTCATGATCGACGTCAGCGCGCCGGCGCAACCGGCCTCGCCGCAACCCTTGACGCCAAGCGGATTGGTCGTCGCCGGCGCCGGATGATCGGCGAGCACGAATGACGGCACATCGGCCGCGCGCGGCATCGCGTAATCCATGAACGAGCCGGTGAGCAGCTGGCCCTCGCTGTCGTAGACAGTCCTTTCCATGAGTGCCTGGCCGATACCTTGCACGACGCCGCCGTGGAGCTGGCCCGCGACGATCATCGGATTGACGACCGTGCCGAAGTCGTTGACACAATTATACGCGACCACGTCGACAGAGCCGGTTTCGGGGTCGATTTCGACCTCGGCAATATGGCAGCCGTTGGGAAATGTCGATGCGGTGGGTCCGTCGCTGACGTGATCGACGTCGAGCGATCGCGGCGCTTCGGCGGGCAGGTTGAGACCGCCGCGCAGCTGCTGCGCCAGGTCCATGATCGAGACCGCGCGATCGGTGCCGACAATGACGAAACGGCCGTGCTCAAAAGCGATATCGGACGTGGCGCTCTCGAGCACGTAGCTTGCGACTTCCTTGCCCTTCTCGACGACCTTCGCGGCGGCTTCGACAATCGCCGTACCGGAATGTATGAGCGATTTCGAGCCGCCGGAACCGCCGCCGGCGATCAACCGATCGCTGTCGCCCTGCAGCAGGGATATTTTCTCGAATGGAACACCGAGCTGCGCGCTCAGGACTTGGGCGAACGGCGTGGCATGGCCCATGGCGAAATCGAGCGTACCGGTGGTGAGCGTCACGGTGCCGTCGGGGTTAAAGGTAATGCCGGCGAGTTCCTTCGACGGCGGCGCCGTGACCTCGAGGAAATTACCGATGCCGAGCCCGCGCAGCTTGCCGCGCTTTTTGCTCTCGCGCTTGCGCTTGGCGAAACCCTTGCCGTCGGCGAGCTCGAAGGCTTGCTTGGTCAGCGCCGCGAAGTCGCCGCTGTCGTAGGTCACAGCCGACGCGGTCTTCTTCGGCAATTCCTGCGGTCGGATTTGATTGCGCCGGCGCAATGTCAGACGGTCGATACCCATTTCGGCCGCAGCCGCGTCGATCAGCCGCTCCATGTAGTAATTGCCTTCGGGCCGGCCGGCGCCACGATAGGCCGACACATGCGACGTGTTGGTGAAGACGCATTTGGTCGCGACCTCTATCAGCGGCGTGCGGTACATGCCCTGCACGTTCTTCACCGCATTGATGGTGCCGGGCATCGGCGCGACGGGCGAGAGGTAGGCGCCCATATTGGCGAAGCTGGTCAGCCGGACGGCGAGAAAATGGCCGTCGGCGTCAAGCGCGAGCTCGGCGGTGACGTCGTGATTGCGCCCGTGACTGTCGGAAACGAAACTTCCCGATCGGTCGTCGGTCCACTTGACCGGCCGACCCAATGTGCGTGCGGCGTGCAAGACGCAGATATATTCCGGAAACACCGCGGCTTTCATGCCGAACGAGCCGCCGACCTGGCCGGTCAGGATATGGACGTCCTTTGCCGCAACTCCCATCGCCTCGGCGATATTGGCCCGCATGCCGAACACGCCCTGCGATCCAACGTAAAGCGTGAAGCGATTGCCGTCGTACGAGCCTAGCGCCGCACGCGGCTCCATGGCGGCGACGACGAGCCGGCTGTTGACGAGCTTTAATGTCGTGACGTGGGCGGCCGTCGCAAACGCCGCCCGCACCGCCTCGGCGTCGCCGAAGTGGTAGTCGAGCGAGACGTTATGCGGGACGTCATCGTAAAGCTGCGGCGCACCGTCCTGCGCGGCGTCTTCCGCCGAGGTGATGGCGGCAAGCGGCTCGATTTCGATATGCACCGCTTCCGCCGCATCCTTGGCTTGAAGCAGCGTCTCGGCGACGACCACGGCGACCGGATCGCCGACATAGCGCACCTTGTCTTTGGCCAGCGCTTCGCGCAACGGCTTCTTCATCGGCGTGCCGTCGCGATTGTTGAACGGCACGACGCATTTAAGCGGTCCGTAGCCCTTCAGATCGGCACTGGTAAAAACGCCGAGTACGCCAGGCATTTTCGCTGCGGCCTCCGTCTGGATGGCGCGGATGAGGCCATGGGCGTTCTGGCTGCGAATCATCACAGCGTAAGCTTGGCCAGGGAGGCTGACATCGTCGGTATAGCGGCCTAAGCCGCGCAGCAGCATCGGATCTTCGGTGCGCGGCACCGATTGTCCAACGGCATATTTCTCGATCGCTAATCTGTCGGCCGTTAATTCGTCCGCCCGATCGGTCGCGAACTGCTGCAAATTCATGACGATTCAATCCCGTAAGCGGCGGTAAAAGTGACATAATGGACTTGATGCAGCCCGGCAACTGGACCGGGAACATGGCTCATCCGCCAAAGATAGGCAGTCGAAACCACAGTATTGCCCTCCCACGCGCCCCTGTTACAGTTCATTCGATTTGGGACTTGAACAATAGACCGCATCCGTCGAGCCCAGCCGAGAGCTCTGGGGTTCCGGTGCGGCGGGAAGGCTTTTGGATGGACGACGAGGCTCCGCCGCCGGGCGGCCTCGACGCCAATGGGATCGCGCGCAAGACGACTGCGCACGGTACCCGCTGGGGTCGCCGAACGCCGTATGGACTGCGTCGCGATAGCGACCGTCGCGACGACTGGCGTGCGCCTGAGAATCGTCCCGGCGCCACCTATGCGGCACTCGATCTCGGCACCAACAATTGCCGACTCTTGATCGCGCGACCGACCGCGGACGGCTTCCGCGTCGTCGATGCTTTTTCCCGCATCATCCGCTTGGGCGAAGGCGTCGCGGCGTCCCGCCGCATCAGCGAGGCAGCGATCAGACGCGCGGTCGCGGCACTGTTGGTCTGTCGCGACAAGATGCGGGCGCGGGGCGTGAGTCGCGCGCGGCTGATCGCCACCGAGGCCTGTCGCGCGGCGGAGAACGGCGTTGAATTCCGCACGCGTGTCGCCCGCGAGGCCGGCCTCGAGCTTGAGATCATCGATGCCGCGACGGAGGCTCGCCTCGCGGCCACCGGTTGCACCGAACTGTTCGATCCGGCGTCGAACGGCGTCATCCTGTTCGACATTGGTGGTGGATCGTCCGAACTGGTGCGGCTCAATCGGTCCGGATTAGGCCGGCCGCAATCCGGCCGGCGCGGTCCGCCCGCGCCCGACATCGCCGGCTGGGCTTCGCTGCCGGTCGGCGTTGTCACGCTGGCCGAGCGCTACGGCGGCAAGGTCGTGTCGCGCGAAATCTATGACGCCATGGTGGACGATGTCTCAGCCTTCGTCGATAAGTTCGCGACCGATCATGGCAGCGACCTCGGCGACTTCCATATGCTCGGCACCTCGGGCACGGTGACTACGATCGCTGGAGTTTTTCTGCGGTTGCGGCGTTACGACCGGCGGCGCGTCGACGGCTGCTGGCTGTCCGATGACGAGATTTCGGGCGTGGTCGCCGAGCTCCTGGCGATGAGCTTTGACGAACGCGCCGCCAACCCCTGCATCGGCGCCGAGCGCGCCGACCTTGTGCTGGCCGGCTGTGCCATCCTCGACGCCATCCGGCGCGCGTTTCCCTGCCAAAGGCTGCGTGTCGCCGATCGCGGCCTGCGCGAGGGCATGCTGGTCGAGATGATGCGCGAAGACGGCGTCTGGGGCGAGGCCTGACCGTCATGAAACACCTGAAGGACCAGAAGTCCCGCACGTTGTCATCGCGCACTTGGCTCGAGCGTCAGATCAGCGATCCCTATGTGGCGCGCGCCAAGCGCGAGGGTTTTCGCTCGCGCGCCGCCTATAAGCTCGCCGAACTCGACGACAAATATCGTGTGCTGAAGGCAGGCGCCCGCGTCGTCGATCTTGGCGCGGCGCCCGGTGGGTGGAGCGAGATCGCCGCGCAGCGCATCGGAGCAAAAGGGCGCGTGATCGCGCTCGATATTCTCGAGTTCAAACCAATGCTGGGCGTCGAATTCATCAAACTCGATTTCCTCGACAATACGGCGCCGGAACGGCTCAAGGCGATGCTGGGTGGCAAAGCCGATGTCGTGCTTTCCGATATGGCGGCTAATGCCACCGGCCACCGCAAGACCGATCACTTGCGCATCATGGCGCTCGCCGAGGCCGCGGTTGCCTTTGCGCGCGAGGTTTTGGCCGAAGGCGGTTCATTCCTCTGCAAGGTCCTGCAGGGTGGGACGGAATCCGTGCTTCTTGCCGAACTCAAGCGCGACTTCGAGAGTGTCAGGCACGTCAAGCCGCCGGCGAGCCGCAGCGATTCGGCCGAGCTTTATCTATTGGCGCGCGGTTTCCGCCGTGTCGGCAAGCAGCCTTAAGACGGCCTAGGCTTTCTCAGTCCCCGCATCCTTTGCCGCCACCTTGCGCCCGGAAAGCTCGGCGCCGGCGTCAGGCGCGAGACGGAAAAAGATCAAGGCCGCGCTGGCCGAAAGCAATCCTACGACGAGAAATGCCGGCGGGAAATCAGTCGCACCCATCGTCGCCGAATGCTTGAGCCGCAGCGTGATCTCGACGACCAGCGCGCCGACGGCGACGCCGGTCGACAGCGACAATTGCTGCGCCACCGCCACCATCGTGGTCGCACGGCTCATCTTGGGCTGCTCGATCTCGGCGTAAGCGATGGTGTTGATGCCGGTGAATTGCAACGATCGAAAGAATCCGCCCGAAAGCAGGATGACGATCATCGCCCAAAACGGCATGCCGGGCAGGAAAGTCGCGCAAGCCGCGAGAAAGGCGCTGCTGAGGAGTGCGTTGTAGAGCAGCACATTGCGGTAGCCGAAATGTTTGAGCACGCGCACGACCGCAGCCTTCATGAACATCGAGCCCACCGCGGTGGTAAAGGTGATGAGCCCGGATTGGAACGGCGTCAGATCGAAGCCGATTTGTAAGAGCAGCGGCAGCAGGAAGGGCAGGGCACCGATGCCGAGCCGAAACAGAAAGCCGCCGAAAATGCTGGCGCGGAAGGTCGGCAGCTTGAGCAAAGTGAGGTCGAGGATCGGCGCAGGCGTGCGATTGGCGTGGAGGACATAGGCCACGGCCGAAACGGTGCCGACGCAAAGCAGTGTCGCGACAATCCCTGGCGGCAGGAATTCGAGCCCCAGGGCGGACAGGCCGAACGCAAGGCCGGCAATAGCGAGAGCCGACTGCACGAATCCGACAAAGTCGAACGGGTCATGGTGTTCGATCCGCACATTCGCGATGTAGCGCGACGCCAGCGCGATGCCGACGAGGCCGATCGGCACGTTGATCAGAAAGATCCAATGCCATGAGGCATAGGTCGTGATGAAGCCGCCGAGCGGCGGGCCGCAGATCGGGCCGATCAGCGCCGGCATGGTCACGAGCGCCATGGCATTGACCAGGAGCCTCTTGTCGATGCTGCGCACCATGATGAGGCGGCCGACCGGCGTCATCATCGCGCCGCCCATGCCTTGGACGATGCGGCCGAATACGAATTGCTCGAGCGAGCGCGACGCGGCGCAGCCGATCGAGCCGAGGACGAACACCGCAATGGCGAGGCGGAAGACATTGCGGGCGCCGAAGCGGTCCGCGGTCCAGCCGCTCGCCGGGATGCAGATGGCGAGCGACAGCAGGTAGGAGGTGACGGCGAGCTTCAAGGCCAGTGGGTTGGTGCCGAGCGCGCGTGCAATGGCGGGGAGCGACGTCGCGATCACCGTCGAATCCATGTTCTCCATGAACAGCGCCGTGGCGACGATCAGCGGCACGATGCGGTCATAGGGATTCGACGGCAACTGAGGTTGCGGGCTCACTTCCAGCGGTTTGGCGGGCTTGCCGTCGAGCGTGTCGAGCGAATTCATGGCCGGCACTTGGCCGCTTCTCGGGTAGCTTTTTCGACCATGGCGATTCCATCCCCGTTTTTCCCCTTGGCGTTTATCCTGGGGTCTATCAATTATGGCCAAGGCATGCTATCGACCGCCGCCAACCCAAAAGCGGGTCATCGAGTCGGGCGGGGGAACAAGTTCCACTCGCCCATAAGGCGTCACCCCGATGCGACGGCCCACCATTTCGGGTCTCGCGGAGTTGGCAATGGCAGAGATTTCAAGAGAATTCCTGAGCGAAGCATACACCTTCGACGACGTGCTGTTGAAGCCGGGCCTGTCCGACGTCATGCCGTCGGAAGTCGATATTCGCTCGCGCATCACCCGCAACATCCTGCTCAATATCCCGATTGTCGCTTCGGCGATGGACACCGTGACCGAAGCGCAGATGGCGATTGCCATGGCGCAGGCCGGCGGTATCGGCGTCGTTCATCGCAATCTCGAACCCGACCTCCAGGCCGCGCAGGTCCGCCAGGTGAAGAAATTCGAGTCGGGCATGGTGGTAAACCCCGTCACCATCAATCCCGACGCGACACTCGCCGATGCGCTTGCCCTAATGCTGGAGTACCACATCTCCGGCATTCCGGTGGTCGAGGGCGGCGGCAATGGCAAAAATCCCAATGCTCCCGGCAAGCTCGTCGGCATCCTCACCAATCGCGACGTGCGCTTTGCCACCGACAAGCGGCAAAAAATCTCCGAGCTGATGACCAAGGACCGCCTCGTCACGGTGCGCGAGAGCGTCGACCAGGACGAGGCCAAGCGGCTCCTGCATCAGCATCGCATCGAGAAGCTCCTGGTCGTCGATGGCGATTACCGCTGCGTCGGCCTCATCACGGTGAAGGACATCGAAAAGGCGGTGGCCAATCCCAATGCCTGCAAGGACGAGCAAGGCCGGCTCCGCGTTGCCGCCGCGACCTCGGTGGGCGAGGCCGGATACGCCCGCAGCGAGCGGTTGATCGATGCCGGCGTTGATCTCGTCGTCGTTGACACCGCGCACGGCCATTCGCGGCGCGTGCTCGAAACCGTGACCCGCATCAAGCGGATGTCGAATGCGGTGCAGGTGTTGGCGGGAAATATCGCCACCGCCGAGGGCGCCAAGGCCCTGATCGATGCCGGCGCCGACTCGATCAAGGTCGGCATCGGGCCAGGCTCGATCTGCACCACGCGGATCGTCGCCGGTGTCGGCGTGCCGCAGCTCACCGCGATCATGGAGGCGGTCGAGGTGGCGAAAAAGACCGATACGCCGGTGATCGCCGACGGCGGCATCAAATACTCCGGCGATCTCGCCAAGGCGATCGCCGCCGGCGGCGACTGCGCCATGGTCGGCTCGTTGCTCGCCGGCACCGACGAGACGCCCGGCGAAGTGTTTCTCTATCAGGGGCGCTCCTACAAGACCTACCGCGGCATGGGATCCGTTGGCGCCATGGCGCGCGGCTCCGCCGACCGTTATTTCCAGCAGGAGATCAAGGACACGCTCAAGCTTGTGCCGGAAGGCGTCGAAGGCCAGGTGGCCTATAAAGGGCCGGTTGCAAATGTTGTGCACCAGCTGGTCGGTGGCTTGCGCGCCGCGATGGGCTACGTCGGCGCCGGCACCATTGCCGAATTCCACGACAAGGCCCAGTTCGTGCGCATCTCGTCTGCGGGGCTGCGCGAGAGCCACGTTCACGACGTCACCATTACACGCGAGAGCCCGAATTACCCAGGCCGGACGTAAATCTCCGATGACCAGCGCGACTGCGGATCCGTTCGCGAAAATACGCGCCGCCACGAATTCTCATCGCGCGCGGCACGGCTGCAACGCTTATCCATATGACAACGGTCCGCTGTTGGCGGCCTTGGCGGCGGCCGCCAACGCGCGCCGTATTGTCGAATTGGGCACCGCGCTGGGCTATACGGCGCTGTCGTTTGCATCGGGCGCGCCGGGCGCCACCGTCGATACGATCGAGGGCGATCCAGAGCATGTGGGCCTTGCCCGCGAAAATATCGCGGCCGCCGCCATGGATCACCGCGTCATCGTTCACGAAGGCGATTTTGCCGTCGTCTTGCCGACGCTCGATCCCGGCTATGACGTCGCCTTCTTCGACGGCGGCGCGCCGGTGCCGGCGCTGCACAAGACGCTGCGCGGGCTTTTACGCACCGGCGGCACGCTGATCACCGCCAATCTCAATCACGGCGGCGCGGCAGAAGCCGTGCGCAAGGCGTTGTTCGACGGCAAAACCTGGCGCAGCGCGTTGGTCGACGAACACGGCGAAACGGCGATCAGCGTCAAGCTTTAGGTTTGTCGCAACTCATCTAGCGGGGATGCACCAATGACGGTCCAAGAAATCCTGCTACCGCTGTTCGTCGAGGTGGTCCTCACCTTTGCGCTGCTGTTCTGGCTCGCTCCGTTGCGCGCGCGCGACTTTAACGCGGGCATCGCCCGGCCGGACAATGTCGCCCTGCGCGAGCCGAACTGGGCGCCGCGCACGCTGCAGGTCGCCTATGCATATTCCAACCAATTCGAGCTGCCCGTCCTGTTCTACATTCTGACGATTCTCGCTTACATCACGCATCTCGCCGGCGTCATCTTCGTGGTGCTGGCCTGGATATTCGTGGTGTTTCGTTATCTGCAGGCTTACGTGCATGTGACGAGCAATAAAGTCCGTCTGCGCGGCGCATTTTTTGGGATTTCGGCGATAGCACTTGCCATCAACTGGACGATCTACATTTTCGAAGTGCTGACGCTGCCGCGCCCATTGTAAGGATTGAACGATGCCGCTCGACATCTGGTGTTCCACCGCTCCGCGCAAGTCTCTCTTATGACCCCTGCGGCCCGGCTATCGGCGGCGATTGAAATCTTTGCCGACATCGAAGCGCGGCGACGTCCGGCGAATGACGCGCTCAAGGATTGGGGTCTCGGCCATCGCTTTGCCGGCTCCGGCGATCGCGCCGCCATTGCCGGTCTCGTCTACGATGCGTTGCGCCGTAAATCCTCGTCCGCCTGCCTCATGGGCGAAGTGACGCCACGTGCGGTGCTGATCGGGATGCTGCGCCGCGAGCGCGGGCTGGATTCTGCGGCGGTCGCGGCGCTGTTCGATGGCGCGCGCTATGCGCCTGACGCACTGACAGAGCCGGAACGGGCGGCGCTCGAGTGCGATTCCCTCGCGGATGCGCCCGCCCCTGTTGCCGGCGACTATCCGGATTGGCTTGAGCCTTACTTCGCACGCGTCTTCGGTGAGGAGCGGGCCGCCGAGGGCGCGGCGCTCGCCAGCCGCGCGCCGCTTGACTTGCGCGTCAATGCGCTTGCCGCCGTGCGCGAGGACGTGCTGCCGAAACTCGCGCATCTTGCCGCCGAACCGACACGATGGTCGCCCGTCGGGCTTCGCATCCGGCTTGGAGCCGACGCCAAAAGCCCGGCGATCCATGCCGAGCCGCTTTTTCTGAAAGGTCAAATCGAAATCCAGGACGAGGGCTCGCAGCTCGCCGCCTTGTTCGCCGGCGCAAAACCCGGCGAGCAGGTCATCGACCTTTGCGCCGGTGCCGGCGGCAAGACGCTGGCGCTGGCGGCGATCATGGAAAACCGCGGCCAGATTTATGCGACCGATAGCGACAAACGCCGCCTCGTCGCCATCCACGATCGCCTTGAGCGCGCTCACGCCCGCAATGTCCAGGTCAGGACACCGAAAAGCGTCGGCGACGTGCTGGCCGATCTTGCCGGCCGCGCCGATCTCGTCGTGATCGATGCGCCGTGCACCGGAACCGGCACCTGGCGCCGCAGTCCCGATGCCAAGTGGCGCATCCGCCCGGGCGCGCTGGCCGAGCGCGTCAAACAGCAGGAGGCAGTGCTCGAACGCGCCGTGGCGCTGGTCAAACCGGGCGGCCGTATCGCCTACATCACCTGTTCGGTGCTCAAGGAGGAAAACGACGATCAGGTCCGCGGCTTTGCCGGCCGCCACCCGGATTTTTCCGTGGAAAAGCCCGTCAATGTCATCAACAGCCTGGGCGAGCGTGCCTATCTTTTCGCCCGCGCGGTGCTTATTTCGGATGAGGGTATTCTGATGACGCCGCGGCGGACCGATACGGACGGCTTCTTTGTCAGCGTATTGCGGCGCCAACCGTCGTCAGCAGGTATATGACTCTCTGGCCGATGCTCGACAGGTCGAGGCGGCTGCCTTAAAAGCCAACATGCAATCTCACGACAAGATTCTCATCGTCGATTTCGGCTCGCAGGTGA
>PLTE01000202.1:0-473 GCA_003164375.1 Hyphomicrobiales bacterium
CCAGCGTTCGATGCAGACGACATTGCTGGGCGCGACCTATGCTCTGCCTTTCGGCATCGCGCCGATGGGCATCTCGGCCCTGAGCGCCTATCGCGGCGACATCGTCCTGGCCGAGGCGGCCGCGCGCGCCAGCGATCTGCTGCAGGCGAAATCGGCGTAACCGCCGCAAATTCCACAAGACCCNNCCCGCATGGAGAATGTAGCGGCGGTCGGTCCTACGGCGTGGTTCCAGGCCTATCCGCCGCCTGATGTCGTCGGCATGGAGGCGCTCGTCGAACGCGCTGCCCGGTCAGGCTTCAAGACCCTGGTCCTCACCGTCGACATCACCGTGCCGCCCAATCGCGAGACGATGACGCGGGCCGGATTCAGCTCGCCGCTGCGGCCCGGTCTGCGGCTGGCCTGGGACGGGCTGACGCGGCCACGCTGGCTGTTCGGCACATTCCTGCGGACGCTGCTGCGGCAAGGCATGCCGC
>PLTE01000202.1:514-5124 GCA_003164375.1 Hyphomicrobiales bacterium
TGGCGGCCGGCAGCTCGACGGCGCGGTGTCGCCGCTGCGTGTCCTGGCGGATATCGTCGCTGCCGCGGGCAACGTGCCGGTGATGTTCGATAGCGGCATCCGGCGTGGCACCGACGTCCTCAAAGCCATGGCGCTGGGTGCGCGCTTCACCTTCGTCGGCCGGCCGTTTAACTATGCGGCGGCCGTCGGCGGCGCTCAGGGTGTCGACCACGCAGTCGATTTGCTGCGCAAGGAACTAGATTGCGACATGGCGCTGCTTGGCATCAACCGCGTTACGGAGATGACGCGTGACCGGCTGATGCGGCTGGCGTGATCGCGTCGCGCCGCAGCGGATGCGAATTGACCGCACGTGCCACTCGTGCCAGACAAACGCTATAAGTTGGCGGACAAAATGCCGACGCATTCGTGCGTGAACGACGATCATAATCGAGCTTCTCGGATCGCGGATCGATTCCGGCATATCTTGCCGGATTCCCAATCATGATCGATGGAAGACGAGGAAGGATCGATAAAAAGAAAATAGCGGGAGGTTGCACTGAGGTTGGTAAGGTTCAGGCGGACTCTGACCGCAATGGGGATGACGGCCGCCTTTTTTGCCGCGGGTAGCGCGTTTGCTGACGAGTATCCGACGCGGCCGATCACCTTGATCGTGCCGTTCGTCGTCGGCGGCAATAGCGATTTTGCCGCCCGAGCGCTGCAGCCCGGCCTCGCCAAGGCGCTTGGACAATCCGTCGTCGTCGTCGATCGGCCTGGCGCCTCGGGCGCACTGGGAGCGGCCGAAGTCGCAAAGGCGCGGCCGGACGGCTATACGGTCGGGTTGATTCCGGCCAATCCACTGGTCGTACAGCCGCTGACGCAGAAAACGCCCTACACCATCGACAATTTCAAATTCGTTTGTCACGTCTACTTCTCGCCCTATGTCCTTATGGTTAGTCTTGATTCGCCGTTGAAGACGTTCAACGATTTCGTTGCCGCCGCCAGAGCGGAGCCAAATGCCATTCTTTATGGCACCGTCGGTCCAGGTTCCGACCCACATCTGACCACGCTCGAACTTTTCAAGGCGATCGACGCGCAGGGCCTGCACGTTCCCTTCAACGGCGGCGGGGCGCTTGCGCCGGCGCTGCTCGCCCACACGGTTTCCATCGTGGTCGAAGCACCCTCGATCGCGCTTTCCAACGGCTTTCGTGTTTTGGCGGTTTTCGCCGACCAGCGCATACCCACGATGCCCGACGTGCCGACAGTGAAGGAGACCGGTTACGACGTGACCGGCTTCACGCCCACCGCGGGGATCATCGTGCCCGCGGCGACGCCGGACGCAGTGGTCGCCAAGCTGGAAAGTGCCTGCCACGAGGCGGCGGATTCAGAGCAATATCAAACGATCACCAAGCGCCTGGGAATCACGGGCAGGTTCGATTCCGGCGCGGATTTCCACACCATGATTTTGCAGGCGTCGAAGAAGGCGATTCCCGTCATCGAAGCCGCTGGCCTCAAATGGTCGGGCTGAGTGCGACGCCCATGCGCGCGAACGCTGCCCGCTCGTTCAGGGGTAAGGTGAAACGATAATGACAAACAAGATCAAAGAAATCTGGGCGCGCGACGGAGTAGCGGTCAACGTCTTCCTGACGATACCGAGTGGTGTCGCCACCGAGATCATGGGACAGGCCGGCTGGGATGGCATGACCGTCGACATGCAGCACGGCGCCCAGGACTATCGCTCGGCCGTAGAATGCTTCCAAGCCATGCTCCGCCATGCCGTCACCCCGATGGTCAGGGTGCCGACCAATGAGGTCAGTATCATCGGTCGCGTGCTCGACGCCGGTGCTTACGGCATCATCGTGCCGAATGTCGGCAGCGCGGCGGAGGCGGCCCGCATCGTCTCTGCCTGCCGCTATCCGCCGAACGGCGTGCGTTCCAACGGCGCCGTGCGCCCGCTGATCTACGAGACGTCGGACAGCTACATGAAGCGCGCGGCCGACGACATCATTGTCATGCCGATGATCGAGACGCCCGACGGCGTGAAGAACTTCAAGGAAATCATCCGCGTGCCCGGGGTGGATGCCGTCTATATCGGGCCTAACGATCTGGGCTTAGGCATGGGTCTTGGCGCCAAGATGGAGCGCGATGAGCCGGTGATCCTCGAGTTTTACCGGGCGCTGATCGCTGAGGCCAACGATGCCGGAGTTAAATGCGGCATCCATGTCGCAACGGTCGAGAATGCGAAGATGCTGATCGGCATGGGCTTCCGCCTCGTCACCTTCGTCAGTGAGGCGTGGCACATGCTCCAAGGCGCGCGGACGACGGTCACGAGTTTGCGGCCTTTTATCGCCGCCAATCACAACATATAATTCGCCGGCGGACATTATTGAGCACAGCCAGGCAGGGCAAGCGCGCCTCGCGTTGTGTGCCATGCCCGGCCCAACGTTCATTTCCATCAACATAAAAGCAGGGAGAACGCGAGATGGTTCGCGCAGCGATCGTTGGGCTGGGTTGGTGGGGCCAGTCGCTTGTCAACGCCGTGCACGGCAAGACGGACGACATCCAGTTCGTCAAGGCCCATACGCGCAGCCGCGACAAGGTGGAGGCGTTCTGCGCCAGCCGCAATATCGCGTGGGTTCCGAGCATCGACGAGATCCTGAGCGATCCGAGCATCGACGCTGTGGTGTTTGCGACGCCACATACTCAGCACCCCGCGCAGGCGGTCCAGGCGGCCGCGGCCGGCAAACACGTTTTCGTCGAAAAGCCGCTAGCGTTGACCGGCGACGATGCGCGCCGAGCCGCCGACGCCGCGAAGGCCGCCGGCGTTCTCCTTGGGGTCGGCTTCAACCGGCGGTTCAACCCCTCCATGAAGCTGATGCGCGAGTTTGTCCGGGACGGCAAGCTCGGCGTCATCGGCTCTGTCATGGCGGAGCAGAGCTCGATATCCGGCCTATCGCTTGCCACGGGCAGTTGGCGCGTCGATCCGAAGGAGGCGCCGGGCGCCGCGTTGACGGCGGTCGGCGTCCACCAGCTCGATGGCATGATCGATCTTTTGGGCCGGGTGAAGCGAGTCTACTGTGTGATCACGCGCCGTGCTTGTGCGATCGACGACACGACCAATGTCATGCTCAGCTTCGAGAACGGCGTGACTGGCCATCTGTCGTGCTCCATTGCGGTGACGCCGACCTACCGCATGGCCGTTCACGGCACGCTCGGCATCGCCGAGATTTCCCATCACCAGATGGAAAGCTTCAAGATCGTCTACTCCCCGGCCAAGCACGGCGACCCGATGAATTCGACGATTGTCAATACGCTCGGCGTCAACATGCTGAACGCCGAACTGGTGCAGTTTGCCAAGAGCATTGCGACCAAGACGCCGTATACGACCGATGTCGAGGAGGTGGTGCACGGTGCCTACGTCTTCGAGGCGATCATCAAGTCGGCCGCGACCGGGATGCCGGTCGATCTGTAGGGGCGCCGCCGGCCGACTTCGGCAGGTTCGGCGCGTCAACGCGGCAATATCGTCTTCGTCGCTTTTGTTCCGCCGTTATCGAGCGCGAGATAAAGCGCCTTGACCGCGTCGCGCAGCGTTTCGCGGTGCGGGTCGGCGGGCGGTAGCGCTGCGACCGTGCGCGCCAAATCGCGCAGGACTTCGGCGAACAATGCGTAATGAAAATGCATATGGACGGATTTGCGCTCGTCGTCGGCGCCGGGGCGATCGAGAGTCAGCGAAATTCCGGTGTCGTCGAGATGGGCGTCGAAACGCGACGCATGGGCGAAGCTGCCGATGTACAGCTTGTCCGGATATTCGATTGCGACTTCGGCTTTATCGGGAATGGGCTTGCTCATCGGGCGTAGCCCACCGTCTGCGCGAAGGTCACGAATTGCCGCTCCGGCAGGCGCAAGACGCGTTCGAGCTTGGCGTACTCGACGGCGCCGCGAAACACGGTGGCCAAGCCCTCCGAGGCGCAGAACAGATAGACGTTCTGACCGATAAATGCGGCATCGACCGAGGCGTAGAGGCGGCGCTNNAGAACAGATAGACGTTCTGACCGATGAACCCGGCGTCGACCGAGGCGTAAAGGCCTTGTTCCTCGGGCGAGATGTCGGTCATGCGCTCGCCATGGGCGACATAGATCAGGTCAAGCGCCGCCGTGCCGACAAAATCCTGGTATCCGGTCTGGGCGCGAATATCATCGGACAAATGGGGCAGCAAGGTGTGGGCCTTGGCATTGTAGATCCACACGCCGTTGGCGGACGCGACGTAGATGTCGATCACCATGACGTGGCGCCAATAGGGTGCGGTNNGCGCCGAATACTCCCGCGTGGAATGGCGAAGCTTGAGCGCATCGAGAAGCGGCATACCGCCGCTGGTCCGCGGTTGCGGCAGGCCCACAACCCTGATGCGTTTGATTGACTCGGTCGCGCTCGCCGGCGTCATCGCCCCGACTTCCAGCCCGGCATCGGATTGGCTCTTTGTCATGGTTCGTCTTACGAAGCCGATTTCGCGGCGACGCCGGTAACGGCTTTGACGAGCGCCCGCCGGATCAGCGTCTCGAAGAGCGGCAGCTTGTAACCGTTGTCGGCAAGCGGTGTGGCGCCGTCGAGCGCGGCGTGGGCGGCCTCGGCGGCGA
>PLTE01000079.1 GCA_003164375.1 Hyphomicrobiales bacterium
CATGCGGAAAGCGCCCGGCGATGCGTTCGAGGTCGGCAAACACCCGATACCGCCGCTCGTCGTGCAACTGACCGAGCGCGGATGAGAAAAACGACCGATAATTCACGTCCGGCAGATTCTTGGGATAAGTCATTGGCGACTTTCGCGGTACCGTCATTGCGGCCTATTAGGGCTCGACCGGATACTTCTAGAAGCGTTGCCGGGCATTTGTCGAGGACCTAGCGACCGAGAATTCGCCGGCAACCGAAAAACGTTTACCTGCACCCTCCTGACTTCCCTACAGAAATACCGGCGCCTCATACGATCAGCCGGACGCCCCAGGTCACGGCTTTGCGTTTTCGCCGTCGAGCTTTTCCATCCCGACGGCGTCGACGAACTGTGTCCAGCGGGCAATATCTTTAGCGATAAAGTCGCGCACCTCGTTCGGGCCCAGCGTCGGCGGCGGCTCCATGCCGGCGGCAAGCAAGCGCTGTTGCACATCCGGACGCTCAACCGCGCGCTGCACTTCCTGGTTCAATTTGGCGACGATGTCGGGGGGCGTAGCTGCGGTCGCTAGCAATCCGCCCCAGCCCGGCATGTTGAAGGTCGGATAACCGGACTCCATCATGGTCGGCAATTCGGGCAGCAGCAGCGAGCGCTGCGGCGTACTGACCGCAAGACCACGCAAGACGCCCGCTTCGATCTGCGATTTGGCGTTGGTGGCAACGCCGAAGAAGATTTGCGTCACGTTGGAGACTGTCGCCATCATGCCGGAGTTCACGTCGCGAAATGGCACGTGGATGATGTTGGTGCCGGCAATGCTGTTGAGGTATTCGCAAGCAACGTGCGGCACCGTGCCAATGCCGGCAGAGGCACAATTCAGCTTGCCGGGATTGGCTTTGGCATAGGCAACCAACTCCGCGACCGACTTTGCCGGCACGCTCGGGTTGACGACCAGCGCGTAAGCAATGAGCCCGGTGATCGCAACCGGCTCGAAATCCTTGAGAAGATCGTAGGAGGCGAGCTTCATCGCGGTATTGAGGCTGTAGGTCGGCGTCGCGAACAGGAGCGTATGGCCGTCCGGCGCCGCCGTCTGCACCGCGGTGGCCGCGATTTTGCCGCCGGCGCCGGGCCGCGGCTCGACGATGACGGGGTGGCCCCAAACCTGCTGCAAACGTTCGGCGATGATACGCGAGAATACGTCCGGGCTCGGGCCGACAATGATCTTGATGACGTGGTTTGGAAAGCTCTGCGCCAAAACGGCAGCCGAACCGACCGATAGACTGAACAGCATAAACGCGAGGCTGGCCGTCGACACCGCCGTCCGAATTTTTCCCAAGCGTTCCTCCATCGATAGTCTTCGTCGATCGACGGCCGAGGAGTTCATTCTCCTTCGTCGCTGCATCGGAGATGATAAAGGACAAGGTGTCGATTACAATGGCGCTCAAGCGTTTTGCGTCCGCGACGACGAATATGGGAGAGGAATGAGACATGGCGTTCGAACCGCAACCGATCCGGCGGGTGGTGACTGGCAATGACGAGCATGGACGATCCGGCGTGCTGTTCGACAGCGCGGCGCCGAACGTCAATCCGGGAGCGATCAGCCGCGGCACCTGCATGACCGATATCTGGGTGTACCAGACCACGCCGGCTGTGATTTCCGGGACCCGCGACGACGGCAATCTGCCGTTCCATTTCGAGCCGCCGGCAGCGGGGGGCCATCTGCGTATCGTGCAATCGAACGCCAAGCCCGCCGATTACGATCCGGCGAAAGATCCGGCCTACAAGCCGCTCGGTCCGACGCGGTTGCGTCCCGACGGCGTCTGGGATCGCGGCGGGCAGAATTTCTACAGTTCGCCGGTGCACAAATCGGCGACCGTCGACTACGGCATTCTGCTTTCCGGCGAGCGCACGCTGCTGCTCGACCGCGGCAATGTCGTGATGAAAGCTGGCGATGTCGTGGTGCAGCTTGGCAATTGGCACGGCTGGGCCAATCTCAACGCCGGCAGCCTGATGGCATTCGTCATGATGGGCGCGAAATTCGATCAAGAACAAAAAGTATAGGAAACAAGCATGAGCGATGAATCAAAGCTCGGGCGCCGCATTGTCACGATCGATGACGGCGAGGGAAAATCAGTCGCGATCGCGGACGGCCCGTCGCCTGACCTGTATCGCGATCCGGCAAGGCCGGGATTTCTATCGGAGCGCATCTGGGTCACCGAAGCCTCGCCGGTTCAGATCGGGCTCTATCGTGATGCGATGCTGCATCATCCGCACCGGCTCGAACCGCCCCCGGGCGGTTCGGTGTGCCGGACCGTGACCTTCCCGCCCGACGAGGTGTTCCGCGGCAAGGTCGGCTCAGGCGAAGTCGAAGCCTATTTCCGCGCCATGGGATCGCCGGCCGCCTCGACTTATTCGCGCACGGCCGCACATCCCTACATGCAGAAGACGCAGACGCTCGACTTCTGTCTGGTGCTCGACGGCGAGATCACGCTCGTGCTCGACACCGCCGAAGTCCATTTGAAGGCCGGCGACACCGTGGTGCAGCGCGGCACCAACCATGCCTGGAGCAACCGCTCGAACCGAATGTGCCGGATTGCCTTCTCATGCCACGACGCTGCGGCTTAGGCGACGCAGTTGTTTCGGACGAGCGTTGCGCATGGCGACGTTTGGCATCGACATAACTAAAGCGCCAAGTTTTGAGTGGTGGGCCCGGGAGGACTCGAACCTCCAACCAAGCGGTTATGAGCCGCTAGCTCTGACCATTGAGCTACGGGCCCGCCCCCGCCGCGCTGCGCGGCGAAGCGCGATGGCAGTCGATAGTCTATTATAGAGATAATGTCAGCCGATTCTGTCAGCCGATTCTGTCAACCTTGGCGGCTCAGCAAGAACACCGCCTGCTCGCCGAACAGATTCCAGAACCACCACGGCATTTTCAGCCGCATCCGTCCGCCCCAGGCGTTGAGCGCGACGGCCTGCTCCATCTTGGCGCCGACCGCGTGGCACAGCTGGCGAAAATCCTTGATGCTGCAAAAATGGATGTTCGGCGTTTCGTACCAGGCATAGGGCAGATTGTCGGTGTGCGGCATGTGACCGCCGAGCGCGATCTGCAGCCGGATTCGCCAATGGCCGAAATTCGGGAACGAGACGATGCCGTGGCGCCCGATGCGCAGCATATGTTCGAGCACGACGCGCGGCCGCCGGGTCGCCTGCAACGTTTGCGACAGGATCACGAAATCGAAGCCGTCGTCGGGATAGTCTTCAAGATCAGTATCGGCGTCGCCCTGCACCACGGCAAGCCCCTTGGCGACGCATTCGTTGACGCCTTCGCGCGACAGCTCGATGCCGCGGCCGTCGACGCCGCGCGTTTCCAATAGCCGCAGCAATTCGCCGTCGCCGCAGCCGACGTCAAGCACGCGCGCGCCGCGCTCCACCATGTCGGCGACGACCAGCAAGTCGACGCGCGAGCCGCCCGGGCCCCGCGCCGCCTCCGCCATGGTGAGATCGTATTTGAGACGCGACAGCATCGTCACCTCGCCGGCAGTCCGCGCGCCTTGGCGGCGCCTTCCAGAAATCCGCGCACGATCGCGAACAATTCCGGTTCGTCGAGCAGGAACGCGTCGTGGCCCTTATCGGTCGTGATTTCGGCGAACGAGACGCGCGCGCCCGCGGCGTTGAGCCCATGGACGATGGCGCGCGACTCCGAGGTCGGGAACAGCCAGTCGCTGGTGAACGAGATGACGCAGAACCGTGTCGGCGCGCCGCGGAACGCATTCGCCACCGCGCCGTCGTAATCGCCGGCCAGATCGAAATAGTCCATCGCGCGGGTCAGATAAAGATAGGAATTGGCGTCGAACCGCTCCACGAAGGTGATGCCCTGATGGCGCAGATAAGACTCGACCTGAAAGTCGGCGTCGAACGAGAAGGTCGGATTGTCGCGGTCCTGGAAGCGGCGGCCGAATTTGCGGTGCAGCGCGGCGTCGGAGAGGTAGGTGATGTGCGCGCCCATGCGCGCCACCGCAAGCCCGCGGCGCGGGTTCGTGCCCTCGGCAAAATAGCGCCCGCCGCGCCAATCCGGATCGGCCATCACAGCCTGGCGGCCGACCTCATGGAACGCGATGTTCTGCGCCGAATGCCGCGTCGCCGCGGCGATTGGCAGCGACGCGAACACGCGGTGCGGATAACTCGCCGCCCATTGCAGCGCTTGCATGCCGCCCATCGAGCCACCGGCCACAGCGAACAGGCTGTCGATACCGAGATGGTCGAGCAGCATCGCTTGCGCGCGGACCATGTCGCGCACGGTAATGACGGGAAAGTCGAGGCCCCACGGCATCCCGGTCGCCGGATTGGTCGAGGCCGGCCCGGAACTGCCCATGCAGCCGCCGACGACATTGGGGCAGATCACGAAATAGCGCTCGGTATCGATCGGCCGGCCAGGGCCGACCATGGTCTCCCACCAGCCCGGCTTGCCGGTCACCGGATGGTCGTTGACGACGTGCTGGTCGCCGGTGAGCGCATGGCAGACCAGAATGGCATTCGTCCGCGCGGCGTTGAGCGTGCCGTAAGTCTGGTAGGCGATCTGCAAGGGCGCGAAATCGACGCCGGCGTCGAGCCGGAGCGGCTTGTGCGCCGCAAAACGCACCACCGGCGAATGCGGTGAGTCCGCCTCGCGCGTGCGGTCGGCAAGATCGAGCGTGGCGCTCCCATCGGCCATCGGTCTGTCCCAGAATGCCGCGCTTCCCGGCGTGGTTGCCGCCCAAGTCGCAGTCAAAGGGGGCGGTCAAAAGGGCGTAAATAGGCCGCTTGGGCACGGAGTCAACGTTTTCTTTGATTTCGGCCTTAACGGCACCTATCAATCGGTCCAATTGCCGGATCAAATCATGCCGAAACCGCCTCGTCACAAGGACCAATCCCTCGCCGATCTGCGGCGCGAGATCGATCGCATCGATGAGCAGATGCACGCGCTTTTAATCGAGCGCGGCGAAATCATCGATACCCTGATCGCGGTGAAAAAGACCGAGGAATCCGGCTCGGCCTTCCGCCCGGCGCGAGAGGCCGACATGATGCGCCGGCTGGTCGCCCGCCATCACGGCAACCTGCCGCTTGAGACCGCCGAGAGCATCTGGCGCGTCATCATTTCCACTTTCACCTATGTGCAAGCGCCGTTTTCCGTGCATGCCGACTTGTCCGCCGGAGACGCACTGATGCGGGATTCCGCGCGGTTCCATTTCGGCTTCACCGTGCCGTTCGAGCCGCACATGGGAGCCTCGAGCGTTGTCGAAGCGGTCTCGGAATCCAAGGGCGATCTCGGCCTCATTCCCGCCTTTGCCGTCGCCGGCGCCGGCCCATGGTGGGCGGCGCTTGAATTCTCCGCGGCGCCGAAAATCATCGCGCGGCTGCCATTCGTCGAACGCGCCAATCATCCGGCCGCCATGCCGGTCTTCGTGGTCTCCCGGGTTGCCGCCGACGCCATGGTGACCGAAACCGAAGTCTGGAGCATGCGGGTCGCCGGCTGGAAGGCGAACGCGCTCAACGCCATCGCTGCGTTCGCCGACGTCATCGCGGTGCCCGACAGCGCCTTCGATGGCGCGGCGCTTTTGGTCTCGGTCGAGCGCGGCGGCATCGCCGCGGTGTCGGATGCGCTGGTCAAAACCGGCGCCTCGATCCGTTCCTCGGCCCTCGTCGGCAGTCACGCGACCCGCTATACGATCCCGACCTAAGCCCCTCCCCCTGATCCGGGGAGAGATTATTGAGTTTCGGAGACCCGTTCTCATGACTGCAACACGTCCCCAACCGCGGCCTGGCGTGCTCGATATCGAGGCCTATGTGCCCGGCAAGAGCAGCGCGCCGGGCGTTGCCAAGATTTTCAAACTGTCATCGAACGAGACACCGCTCGGGCCGAGCCCGCGCGCGATCGCGGCATACAAGACCTGGGCCGATCATCTGGAGGATTATCCCGATGGTTCGGCGAGCGAACTGCGCGACGCGATCGGGCGCGCCTTCGGGCTCGACCCGGACCGCATCGTCTGCGGCGCCGGCTCCGACGATTTGTTGCACTTGCTGGCTCATGCCTATCTGGTCGACGGCGACGAGGCAATCCACACCACGCACGGATTTCTGGTTTATCCGATCGCGACGCTCGGCGCCGGCGCGAAGCCGGTGGTGGCACCGGAAACGGATTTCACTGCGGACGTCGATGCGATCCTTGAGCGGGTCACAGCGCGGACCAAAATCGTCTTCCTCGCCAATCCGAATAATCCCACCGGCACCTGTCTTGCATTCGACGAAGTGAAGCGATTGCACCGTAGCCTGCCGCCGCATGTGCTGTTGGTGCTCGACGCCGCTTACGCCGAATACGTGCAGCGCAACGACTACGAAGCCGGCATCGAGCTCGTCGCCACCTCCGAGAATGTCGTGATGTGTCGCACCTTCTCCAAGATCCATGGGCTCGCAGCATTGCGGCTCGGCTGGATGTTCGGCCCCGCGCACATTGTCGACGCAATCAACCGCATTCGCGGCCCCTTCAACGTCACCGGGCCGGCGATTGCCGCCGGCATCGCCGCGATCGAGGACCTGGAGCACCAGGAACGCTCGCGCGAACACAATGCGCGCTGGCGAGACTGGCTGATGCAGGAGATCGGCAAGCTCGGGCTCGAAGTGACCCCGAGCGTCGCCAATTTCGTGCTGATCCATTTTCCGCACACTAAAGGCCGCACCGCCAAGGACGCGGATGCGTTCCTCAGCGCGCGCGGGCTGATCCTGCGTCAGACCACGGCCTACAAGCTGCCGCATGCGCTGCGCATGAGCGTTGGCACCGAGGAGGCGAACCGGCTGGTCCTGGCAGCGCTCAAGGAATTCTTGGCAAAAGCGGCCTGATGCTGTGACGGATTCCGCACCGCTCTTTAACCGCCTCGCGCTGATCGGCGTGGGCCTGATCGGCTCTTCGATCGCACGCGCGGCGCGCGCACAAGGCGCCGTGCGCGAGATCGTGGCGAGCGCACGCTCGGCGGCCACGCGCCAGCGCGTCGCCGAGCTCGGGCTGGCCGATCAAGTGGTCGAAACCAATGCCGCGGCGGTAGCCGGCGCCGATCTCGTCATCGTCTGCGTTCCGGTCGGCGCCTGCGGCGAGGTCGCCAAGGAGATCGCGCTGCATCTGCAAGCGGGCGCGACCGTCTCCGACGTCGGCTCGGTCAAGGGAGCGATCGTGCGCGAGATGGGCCCGCATTTGCCCGCCGGCGTGCACTTCGTTCCAGCGCATCCGGTCGCCGGGACCGAGAATTCCGGTCCCGACGCCGGTTTTGCCGAACTGTTCGTCGGACGCTGGTGCATTCTCACCCCGCCCGAAGGCGCGGATCCCGCGGCGGTCGAGAGGCTTGCCGCGTTCTGGCGCGCACTCGGCGCCAATGTCGAACAGATGCCGGCCGCCCATCACGATCTGGTGCTGGCGATAACGAGCCATCTGCCGCATCTCATCGCCTATACCATCGTCGGCACCGCCGACGAGCTTGGCGAGGTGACGCGCTCGGAGGTGCTTAAATTCTCCGCGGGCGGCTTTCGCGATTTCACTCGCATCGCCGCATCCGACCCGACCATGTGGCGCGACGTCTTCCTCGCCAACAAGGACGCGGTGCTGGAGATGCTTGGCACCTTCAATGAAGATCTTGCGCAATTGACGCGCGCGATCCGTCGCGGCGACGGTCAGGCGTTGTTCGATCACTTCACCCGCACGCGGGCGATCCGCCGCGGCATCGTCCAGATTGGCCAGGATTCGCCGGCGCCTGATTTCGGCCGCACGCATCCCGATCTGCCGGTCGAGCCGCTGCCGCGGCCCTATGCCGGCCCGGACGATGACTGAATTTTGATCGTCATCACGAGCGGACCGAGGCGCCCGAACGTGTCTTGACTGCCAACGCCTCTTCGACCGCGCCGCGCAGCACCGCAAGCGTGAACGGCTTCGCGATGACATCGTGGATCAGCGCGTCGAGGCCGTGAGCGCGCTCGCGCTGATCGGCATAGCCGGTCATCAATAGAATAATGAGTTCTGGGTAGTCGCGCGCCGCAGCGAGCGCCAGCGCGATCCCGTCCATGACCGGCATGCGGATATCGGTAAGCAGAAGATCGAAGCGTCCCGCGTCGCGCTGGAGCACGTCGAGCGCGTCGCCGCCGTCACATGCGGTCTTGACCTCGTGCCCGGCAGTCGAGAGCGCCCGCGCGCACATCGCGCGGAGCGCTTCTTCGTCTTCGGCGATCAGGATGCGAGCCATATTGGGACCATGGTCAGCGGGTTCCGTTCATGATGTCGTAGCGATTGAGAAAGCGCACCAGCACGTCGTGGACATCCGGCGGTGGCGAGGCGAGCCGGGCGCGGAACGCGACCGCCTCGCCCGGCGGCAGCATGGGGCGCGGCGGCACGGCGGTCCAGGAGTAGATTTCCTGGTGCGCGGCATTGCGGACAGCGAAACGCAGATGCGGCACGTTCGCCATCTTGCGGGTGTCGTTGACGATGCTGCCTTCCACGACCAGGATTGGCACGCTTTCGTGTTGTTCGGTTGAGGTGACGACGCGGTCGAAAGAAAGACCGCGCAGATTTACCGGCAGGCCGATCGAAGCATAAAAGGACGCGGTCTGCGGCAGGACTCGCACCAAATCGGCGCGCCAGCCGACCACGATCGCGTCGATGATGATCAACGCCAGCGTGGCTGTTTGCAGGCGCGTCAGCGACAAACGTCCCCAAGGGCCGCGCTTGGGACGCCGCTGCGGGCGGCGCCAGGCGACGCTCTCGACGTCATCGAGCGGAGCGACGTCGGCTGGAGCCTCTTGCGCGGCTTCGACATCGATCGGCGGCTCGCTGGCATCGAAATCGACTGGTGCGATCGGCGGGGAGTCCATCTCGGGGGTTTCGGTCGTAACGGCGTCCGCGCTCTCCGCCGTAGCGGCGAAAGTGTCATCCTCGGGCACTTCGAATTCGGTCCCAGCGGGGGCAGCTGCGTCCTCGACCGACGCCTCGAACGCAGCGGCGGGCGGATCGGTTTCGGCGTCTGCCGCCGCCTCAGGTTGATCGGGCGGTAGCTGGGGAACCGACCCCTCGCCACCCACCGTCGCGACAGCCTCAACTGTGCGGCGCACCGGCGCCAGTTCCTCGGCCGCGGCGATAAGCTTGTCGGCGTGGGATAATTCCGCGAGCCAGACCGTAAGGCACCGCACGCAGCGAACCTTGCGGCCATCCGGCCGTAGGCTTGCCACGTCGACATCATAAGATGTAGCGCAGTTCGGGCAAACGATCAGCATTGGCGAATCAGGGGCGCAGCGCGTTTGGGCGATCCTAGCCGGCCATCCGTTAACGGATTGGAAACCAAGGTCCCATTGGAAACCAAGGGTTCATGGCGGCGCCGGGTGTTAAGTTGGCGGGACGGGCGAATCAGGCTGCGGGCCCGGCGGTGCAAACCTCGCGCGGCGGCAGGCTTTTTCGGAGGACCGCGTGATCCGGTTCGAGAATGTCGGCTTGCGCTATGGGCTTGGCCCGGAAGTGCTGCGCGACCTCAGTTTTCGTATCGACAGCCATTCCTTCCAGTTCCTGACCGGCCCGTCGGGTGCCGGCAAGACCTCGCTGTTGCGCATGCTGTTCCTGTCGCTCAAGCCGACACGGGGCCTGGTTTCGATGTTCAACCACGACGCCGCGACGCTGAGTAAAGACGGCCGCGCGACGCTGCGTCGCCGCATCGGCATCGTGTTCCAGGACTTCCGTCTGCTCGACCACCTGACCACCTACGAGAACGTGGCGCTGCCGCTGCGGGTGCTCGGCAAGGACGAGGACGATTACCGCGCCGAGGTCGTCGAGCTCTTGCACTGGGTGGGGTTGGGCGAGCGCATCAACGCGTTGCCGCCGGTGCTCTCCGGCGGCGAGAAGCAGCGTGCGGCAATCGCTCGCGCCGTCATCGCGCGACCGCAACTCCTCCTCGCCGACGAGCCAACCGGCAATGTCGATCCGAGCCTCGGCCAACGCCTGCTGCGGCTTTTCGTCGAACTCAACAAATCGGGCACCTCCGTCGTTATCGCCACTCACGATATCGCCCTGATGGACGAGTACGACGCCCGCCGTCTGGTCCTGCATGATGGACGTCTGCATGTCTATGATTGAGCATGTCTATGATTGAGCATGTCTGTGATTGAACATGTCTACGACTGAGCCCATCGAGACCATGGCTGAGCCGTGGGACAATCGCCATCCCACCAGAGCGCTTTCTGGAGGACCGGCGACCCGCGGTCCGGCGCAGCGGGTTACGACGCCGATCGTGCCGAGCGGTTCGATCGCCGGCCGTTCGCTCGCCGCAGTGGTCGCCATCATGACCTTCCTCGCCGCGCTGACGACGGGGGCCGCGACCATGGTGGTCAGCGCCGCGAGCGACTGGCAATCCGACGTCGGGCGCGAGGTCACCATCCAAGTGCGGCCGGTTGCCGGCCGCGATATCGACGCGGACGTGCGCGCCGCCGTCGCCACCGCGCAGGCCGGCGCCGGCATTGCCGATGTCCGCGCCTACACCAAAGCGGAGTCGGAAGCGCTGGTCGAACCGTGGCTCGGGTCCGGTCTCGCGCTCGGCGAGCTGCCGATTCCGCGCATGATCGTAGTCAAGACCGTGGCGGGCGCAACGCCCGATTTCGCAGCCTTGCGCAAGGCGCTCGCCGCCAAGGTGCCGAGCGCCAGCCTCGACGATCACCGCGGCTGGATCGACCGCATGCGCACCATGGCGGAAACCGCGGTAGTCGCCGGCATCGCCATCCTCGTCCTGGTCATCGCCGTGACCGTGCTCTCGGTTACCTTCGCGACACGCGGCGCCATGGCGACCAACCGTCCGATCGTCGAGGTACTGCATTACGTCGGCGCCACCGACGGCTTTGTCGCCAGCCAGTTCCAGCGCCATTTTCTCATCCTCGGCTTCAAGGGCGGCGCGATCGGCGGCGGCGGCGCGCTGGCCTTGTTCGGCATCCTCGGAGCGGCCAGCGCCTGGTTCGACAGGACTCCCGGTGGCGAGGCGGCGAGTGCGCTGTTCGGCAGCTCCACGGTCGGGGCGTCGGGTTACCTCGCGATTCTCGGCCAGATCGTGCTGATGGCTGCGGTCACCGCTTTGACCTCGCGCCGTATCGTCGATGAAACCCTCAAGGAGATCGATTAAGCGGCAGCAACAATTCCAACTTGCCGCCGGAATCGCCGCTATAATTTCGGCCGGTGAGGGGACGATTCTGGCACTGCATTTTTGGCGCGAGGGACGCGCAGCGTGATGCTCAGCCTCAGGACCGCGGTCAGAACGCGGCGCATCAGGTCGGCCGGCCTGAAGCTCGCCGCGCTGGGCGTTCTCTTGCTGCTCGCGGGCTTTGCCTATTTCGTTTTGCTGCTGCCCAACGAGGAAGTGGCGCTTGACCGCGGCGCCGACGGCATCGTGGTGCTGACCGGCGGCACGTCGCGGGTCAGCGACGCGCTGGAATTGCTGTCCTCCGGCCGCGGCAAGAGGCTCCTCATCACCGGCGTGTTTCCCGGCACCACGACCGGCGATATCGCCCACGAGGTGGTCAACTACGACCGGCTGTTGGCCTGCTGCGTCGATCTCGACTATTCCGCGCTCAATACCCTCGGCAATGCGGTGCAGGCGCGACGTTGGGCGCTTGAGCACGGCTTTCATTCGCTCATCGTCGTCACTTCGGCCTACCATATGCCGCGCGCGCTCGCGGAACTCGCGCACCAGCTGCCCGACGCGGCTTTGATTCCCTTTCCAGTCGTCTCCGACCGCTTGCGCATCGAGCCGTGGTGGTCGAACGGCGCGACCACCCGGCTGGTGCTGTCGGAATATCTCAAATACCTTGCCGCCAAGCTGCGCATGCGGTTCGACTCGTTTGCCGAAATGGGTGGAGCGCGGGCGCAGACCAGGCGCAGCGCCTGATCCACACAAATCCGTTCGCTGCAAAGATTCGCTCACCGCTATTCGCAAGATTTTACCGACAGGTCGTCCGTGTCCCGATCCTTTTCGATCATCGTTCGTTCGATCCTGTTCAACGTGCTGTTTTACGTAAACCTGATCGTTCACTTGATCGTTGCCTTGCCGACATTCGTTTTGCCGTATCCTTGCCTGCGCGTCTTCATCCGCTCCTATGCGATGTCTAGCCTATGGCTGCTGCGCGTCGTCTGCGGCACCAAAGTGGAATGGCGCGGCGTCGAGAAGCTGCCCAAGACGGCCTATATCGTCGCGTGCAAGCATCAATCGGCGTGGGAGACCTTCGGCCTGTACGGCGTGCTTGCCGATCCGGTCTACGTGCTCAAGCGCGAATTGATGTGGATTCCGTTGTTCGGCTGGTACACCTGGAAAGCCGGCCTCATTCCGATCGACCGCAGCGCCGGCGTGGCGGCACTGACGCGAATGACGGCGCGCGCGCAGCAAGCGCTCGCCGCCGGGCGTCAGCTCATCATATTTCCCGAAGGCACGCGGCGGCCGCCGGGAGCGGAGGCGAGCTATAAACCCGGCATCGCCCAAGTCTACAGCCGGCTCGGCGTGCCCTGCGTTCCGTTCGCACTCAATTCCGGCCTGTTCTGGCCGCGTCGATCGCTGCTGCGCTTCCCCGGCACGATTGTCGTTGAAATCCTGGATCCGATCGCGCCCGGCCTGGAAAAACGGGCATTTTCCAAGCGGTTGCAGACCGTAATCGAAGACGCGACCAATCGGCTCATCGGGGTAGAGGCCGTCGGCGATCATGGATGAGCGGCACCTTTTTCGTGAACACCTTTCAGCTGCTCGGCGAGAAGATGCAGCTCGGTCTCGCGGTAGCCCAGCGCCTCGAGCGCGCGCACGGTTTCCAGCACATAGTCGCGATTGGGACCGGACTGGCCGTGGCCCTGGCGCACGTGATGCAAACTCTCAGCCAGCGTCAGACGGCCGGCATATTGCACGTGGCTGCGATCGATGACGTAGCAGAGCGCCCGCACGCGGCGCCGGGCGTGGTCTTCAAGCTCGATCCGCCGCATGGTCTCGAGATAAACAGAGGTGACCTGTTCGCGCGAGCGCAGATATTCGATGGTTTCGGCGCGGGCTTTAGCCGCCACCCGGTAGGCGACGCCGCGGCACATGCCGCCGCGATCGAGGCCAAGCACCAGGCCGGGCCGCTCCGGCGTGCCACGATGCACGAAGGAAAACACGCAGAGCGCCCGGTGCAGTCCAATGAGCCGGGCGGAGACCCGTTCGAGATAAGCGAAACCGGGCCGCCACATCAGCGAGCCATAGCCGAAAACCCACAAGTCCCCGGTCTCATGCTCGGCGCTGGTGCGCATAGACCCTCTTAAGCCTCGTTGACGGCCCGACTTTCGCTCGCCTAACAGGATGATGACGACGGCACAATGGCGCCGCCTTACAGGGCTATAGTAACGACAATGTCCGGCGATTCTCCCCTCAGCATGATGCGATCGGCGCCGCGGCCGGCGCGCAAGCGTGCGCCGGTGCCGCGCCGCCGCCGGCTGTGGCCGGTGTTCGCGCCGATCGCCCTCGTCCTTGTGCTGGCCATCGGCTGGAGCTGGCTGTGGTATTACGCAGCCGCCATCGCCGACCGCACGCTGTCCGGCTGGATCGAACGCGAGGCGGCGCTCGGCCGGGTCTATGCCTGCGGCACGCAAAGCATCGGCGGCTTTCCCTTCGGCTTCGTCAGCCGCTGCACCGGCGCTGCCGCCACCTTCAGCAACAACCAGCCGCCGTTCGACGTGCACGCCTCCGACGTCACCTTCTCGGCACAGGTCTTTCGGCCGACGCTGTTGAACGGCGAGATTACGAGCCCGGTGACGCTTTCCAATCCGGGCGGCGCGCCGGTCTTTGTCGCCAAATGGACGCGGGCGCAATTGAGTCTGCTCGGCCTGCCGCCGGAGCCCGAACGCATCACCGTGTCGCTGCAACAGCCGCGGCTCGATCGGGTCGCCGGGCCCGGCTCCGGCATGATCTTCCAGGCCGAGACCGCCAAGGTCGACGGCCGCATCATCGAGGGCACCGCGCGCAACAATCCGGTGATCGAGGCGACCGGACATTTCGAAGGCGCGATCGCACCGACTTTTCACCCCTTGCTCGCCGAACCGCTGCAAGGCGACATCGACGCCGTGATGCGCGGTTTTAAGGACTTCGCGCCAAAGCCCTGGCCCGTGCTGTTTCGCGACATGCAGGCCGCGGGCGGCGGCATCGACATCAAATTGCTGCGCCTCGAACGGCCCGACGCCGTCATCGTCGGCACCGGCAGGCTCACCATCAATGCGCACGGCAAGCTCGACGGCATCATGAGCGTGGCGGTGGCCGGCATCGACAATATCGTGCCGCTCTTGGGCATCGACCAATTGATCGGGCAAGGCATCAACAAGCTCACCGGCGGCAGCGGTTCGCCATCGCAAGGGCTTGGCACACAAGGGCTTGGTGCGCTCGACCGTCTGATGCCGGGCCTGAGCGGCGTGGTCCGCGCCGGCACCAATGCCAGCCTGATCGACAACATCAAAAAAATGGGCCAGCCGATCGAGATCGAGGGCAAGCCCGCGACGGCGCTGCCGTTGCGCGTCGACGACGGCGTGATCTATCTCGGCCTCATTCCACTCGGCGTGGTGCCGCCGTTGTTTTGAGCAATTGGCTTGCGCGGCGCGTGACTCCTTCTCCCCGCGTGCGGGGGCGCTTCCGCTTGGCTGAGAATCCACGAGATGTCTCCAGCGCCTTAGGTTGATCCGCATCGCTCAGAATCGCGGAGAGGCCCCTCATCCCGACCTTCTCACCGCGCGCGGGGAGAAGGAGCCGTGCAAATCCGTTCTCGCGATGCACCTGCATCCGAGTTTTGCCGTACCAAGCCATTCCCTAAGACCTCCCCATAAAAAGAAGGGAGGCGGAGCGCCGACAGGCGCGTACTTAGAGACCGCACCTGCGGGTGCGGCGCCCCCTCCGTATGCTCTTCAAAACCAAAGAACATACGGAGGGGGCTCGCCTCTCGGCGCTCCACCGCGGCGCTTGCGGCGCAAATGAATGCCACCGCTCAGCCCAGGCCGTGTTTCCTGGGACGTGGG
>PLTE01000052.1 GCA_003164375.1 Hyphomicrobiales bacterium
ACCGCCACCGCCTTCAAGCCGCGGGAGAAGTTTCGCCATGTGAGTTGTTGAGTTCCCAAAGCTAGGCCCTCTGCCAAGCTCGTTGAAGATTTGTTGCAATTCGGTGCACCGCGTAATGATCACGCCTGCGTCGATGGCGCGCAGATCGAACAGCAGGCGGAAATTGTTGAGATCGCGATCGTAGAATGGATCCTTGTTGTTCGATTCCACTTCGAGCGCCACCCGTTTCTTGTAGCAGTCCACCTTGTGCGTCGGGGCGATGTGTTCGGCGGTATCCACCACAATTTTGGTGTCGAACTTCTTCTCGATCCAGCCGAGCCGTGTGAAGTGCGTGTCCAATTTGCTGGAGATCAGCCCTTTCGATCCGCCGGGCCTCAAAACGTCGCTTTTCAGCAGCGTGAAGCCGCGTAACACCTCGACGATGTCGCGCCATTCCTTCGGATGCGCCGCAGCCAAGATGGCGAGACCATTGCGCCATTCGTGCACCTCGTAGCGCTTTGCAATGTCGGCAGGGACGATCGATTGATTCGCCATGGCGCCATTGTCCCTGAACTGGCACCGGGAGCACGTTCTTTTATCATGTTCCTGTTATGTTCTCAATATATTTGTGAGCAGCGTAGCCGAAATCGTTTTGAACTACGTATGTGAAGTTATGACCAACACCTCCCCCTTCTACGCCACCCTCCCGGTCCAGCGCCGCTTCCGCGCGCTGATGGACGCGGCGCGCTATGCGCCGCTGCCGGCGGACTGGACGGTCGGCATCGCGGATGTGGTGCAATCCACCAAGGCGATCGCGGACAAGCGCTACAAGGCGGTCAATATGGCGGGCGCGGCGGTGATCGCGTCGCTGACCAATGCGCTCGGCGGCCGCGAATTTCCGTTCGCCTTCGGCGGCGACGGCGCGAGCTTTGCGGTCGAGCCGGGCGACGTCGCGTTGGCGCGCGAGGCGTTGGCGGCGACGGCGGCCTGGGCCGACGGCGAGCTTGGCCTGACCTTGCGAGTGGCCTTGGTGCCGGTGGCGAATATCCGCGCCCAGGGCCTCGACGTACGCGTGGCGCGCTATGGGCCGTCGGAAAATCTGTCCTATGCAATGTTTTCCGGCGGCGGACTGGCCTGGGCCGACGCGGCCATCAAGCGCGGCGAATTCGCGGTCACACCGGCGCTCGCCGGCACTTGGCCCGATCTCACCGGCCTCTCCTGCAGGTTCCAGGAATTCCGCGCCGCGCGCGGGCTCATTCTGTCGCTGGTGATCCTGCCGGCGCCGGGCGCCGATCCCGCCGCCTTCCGCGCGCTGACCGAGGCGATCGTGACGCTGGTCGAAGCGAGCCCCGAGGCCGGGCGGCCGCTGCCCGCCGGCGGGCCGCAGCTCGGTTGGCCGCCGCAGGGGGCCGATCTCGAAGCTCATACGCTGCCGGCCGGAAGCCGGTTCAAACGCGGGCGCGTGCTGGCCAGGACCTTGCTGTATTTTTTGGTGATGCGGTTGGGCATCAAGGTCGGCAGCTTCGTGCCGGGCGTCTATTTGCGCCAGGTCGTCGAAAATTCCGATTTCCGCAAATATGACGACGGGCTGCGCATGATCATCGACTGCACGCCCGAGCTTGCCAACACGCTGGAGCGAAGGCTTGCGGCGGCGGCGGGAACGGCGCGCTACGGCTTGCACCGGCAGGAAGCAGCGATGATGACCTGTTTCACGCCGTCGCCGACGCGCAGCGACCATGTGCATTTCATCGACGGCGCGCAGGGCGGCTACGCCGCCGCCGCGACCGCATTGAAAGTATCACATCCCTGATTTCGCCAGCACCGCCGCGCCCGCGGCGGCGACTTGCTCGTCCTGCGCGGAAAGCGCGCCGGAGACGCCGATGGCGGCGACGATCTTGCCGTCGAGGAGGACGAGGACGCCGCCTTGCAGCGGTGTGATGTCCTTGAGTGCCAGGAGCCGCATGCCGGCGCCGCCGGCGGCGATGGCGTCGTCGAGCGCTTTCGACGGCAGCTTGAAGTCGAGCGCGGTGCGCGCCTTGCCTTCGGACGTGGTGATGGCCGAGAGCTGGGCGTTGTCGACCTTGTGGAACATCACCAGATTGCCGCCGCTGTCGAGAATGGTGATGGCCACCTGCCAGGAATTCTTGGCCGCCTCGAGCTCGGCTGCCGCCATGACGCGTTTGGCCTGCTCAAGGGTGATCGGCGGCCCGTAAGGCGGCATCGGCGCCGGAACAGCGGCTGGGGCCGGAGCCGCAGGCGTTTGTTGGGCGGATGCCGCCCCAGCCGCCAGGGCGCATGAGCCGGCCAATACGCAGGCAAACGCAAGCATTCGAAACATCGCCAAAGCCTCCAATGCCGAATCGAGCGGCGGCGGGCACAATAAGCGGCAAAAGCGGCAGGGGAAAGCCGCTCCCGCGGCAGCGTAACGCATAAACGTGATCGCCAATGTGATCGCCGGACCGGTGCGCGGCGGCCGCGCCCGGGCTATATTTCCGGCGCCGACCAGACGATGCCTCCGAGGAGAATCCGCCGTGTTTTCATTCCGGAAAAAGCTCGAAATGCCGGCTGCCGAGGAAGCCTTGCCGGGGCGTTCGACCGCGCTGACCACGGCGCGGCAGCATTTCGTCAATGGCCGCGCGCTCAAAGGGCCTTATCCCGAGGGGCTCGCCACGGCGATGTTCGGGCTCGGCTGCTTCTGGGGCGCCGAGCGCAAATTCTGGGAGCTCGGCGACGGCATCCATGTCACCGCGGTCGGCTATGCCGGGGGGCTGACGCCCAATCCGACCTATGACGAAGTCTGCTCCGGCCGCACCGGGCACAACGAAGTCGTGCTCGTGGTCTACGACCCGAAGAAAATCTCTTACGACAGCCTACTCAAGACGTTTTGGGAAAATCACGATCCGACCCAAGGCATGCGCCAGGGCGGCGACGTCGGCACGCAATATCGTTCCGGCATCTATGTGTTCACGCCCGCTCAGCGCGCCGCCGCCGAGGCGTCGAAGGCGGCCTATGCCAAGGCGCTCGCGGCACAGCATCTGGGGCCGATCACCACGGAAATCCGCGACGCCCCGCCGTTCTATTTCGCCGAGGATTATCACCAGCAATATCTCGCCAAAAATCCGCACGGCTATTGCGGCCTTGGCGGCACCGGCGTGAGCTGTCCGATCGGCACTGGCGTCGCCGCCTAAGCGGACGAATAGTTGCTATGATGACGACGTAGAAAGTATTGCTGGGGCAGCATCGCTTGGGGGCACCATGGCTTGGCCGGACGGACGCTACATTCAGGCGGCAATTTTCTTCAGCCGTTGGCTGTTGGCACCGTTCCTACTCGGTCTTTTGCTCTGCCTGCTGTTGCTGATGTACCGCTTCTTTGGCGACCTCTACGGGCTCGTGCTGCAGGTGCCGAGCCTGAATTGGCACGATACCGTCACCGGCGTGCTCAATCTGGTCGATCTGGCGCTGACCGCCAATCTGATCCTGATCGTCATCTTCTCCAGCTATGAGAACTTCATTCGCCGCATCGATCCGGCTGCCCATCCGGACTGGCCTGAAGGCCTCACCCAGGTCGATTTCGGCGAGCTGAAACAGAAATTGCTCGGCTCGGTGGTCGGCATCGCCGCGGTCGACGCGCTGGCGTGGTATTTCGATCTCGAGAAATATGCCGATACCACGAAGCTCGGCTGGGTGCTGGCCTTCCCGCTGACCTTCGTGGTGGTGATGCTGCTCCTGGCGATCGCCGATCGGCTGGGCCACCGCAGCGACGCGGGGTAACCCGCAACCCGGACCCGGTTAGGGTTTGTTAACCATACTTGGCGTTAAGTCGGACCTCGGCTTGGGCTCGAACGGGGTCGGATTGCGCGTATGCGGGTCATCCGCTCTCTCATGCTGTTTTTTGCGGTCGCAATCGCGACAGGGGGATGTGCACAACAGCCCGTGCTGCGCTACCAGATGGCGGTAGCGTCGGCGCCGCAAGGCATCGACAACGTGATCTACGGCTCGCCGGCGCCCAGCTATGGGGCGGTCGCCGCGCCAAGCTACGGGATGGCTGCAGCGCCGGCCTACGGACCAGTCCCTGCGCCCGCCTACAGCTCGGTTGCCGCGCCGGCTTATGGCATGGCCGCCGCCCCGGCTTACGGCACCACTGGATCGGTCGCGATGGTGCGCGGCTATCCAAGCGGCATGATGATGGCGTCACCGGCGGCCTATGCGCCGGCCGCCTATGCACCGCCCGCGCAACAGTGGCCCTACACACTCGATTCCGGCGACCGGCTGCGCGTCGTTGTGTTCGGCCAGGACGGGCTGACCAATTCCTATGTGCTCGATGCCAGCGGCCAGATCGCCATGCCACTGATCGGCACGGTGCCGGCACGCGGTTTGACCACCGACCAGCTGTCCGAGCGGATCGCCGATATGTTGCGCCAAGGCTACGTCCGCGAGCCGCATGTCGTCGCCGAAGTCGAAGCCTATCGGCCGTTCTTCATCCTCGGCGAAGTCGCCGCGCCCGGCCAATATCCCTATTCGCCGAACATGACGGTGGAAACCGCGGTGGCCATCGCCGGCGGCTTCGGGCCGCGCGGCTTACGCACATCCGTCATCATCAGCCGCAATTTCAACGGTCAGCAATTCCGCTTCCAGGCGCCAATCAGTTCGCCGATCCACCCCGGCGATACCGTCCAGGTGCAGGAGCGTTGGTTCTGATGAGGGATCTGAGATCAGGTATCAGCCTGATTGTCTGATTCCCGTTTCTTGTCACTTCACATTCTTAGCCAGGAATTCCATCGAGCGTTGCCAAGCGAGCTTGGCCGCCGCTTCGTTGTAGCTGCCGCGCTCGTCGCAATGAAAGCCGTGCTGCGCGTCCGGATAGACGTAGATTTCGCAATCGCCGCCACGCTTGGCCTTGATCGCATCGACGTCGCTCATCGGGATCGAAGCGTCCTTCTCGCCGAAATGCAATTGCGTCGGTATTTTCGGTTTTTCATCAGCATTTTTCGCGATCTGGCCGCCATAATAGCCGACGGCGGCAGACAGTCCGTTGAGCTTGGACGCCGCCAGGAACGAGATGGTGCCGCCCATGCAGAAACCCATGATGGCAACCGGGCCGCTTTTCTTTAATTCGTCTATCGCCGCCTGCACGTCGCGCAGCATGGCGCCCCAATCCGGATTGGCGACGAATTTGCGCGCATTGGCGATCTCGTCGGGCGTGTAGCCGCATTCGAAATTCGGCTGCTGACGGTCGAACACCGCCGGCGCCAGCGCCCTATAGCCTTCGCCGGCCAGCCGGTCGCACACGGCGCGGATGTGATGATTGACGCCGAAAATTTCCTGAATGAGGACGATGCCGCCCTTGGCGGTTCCGGCCGGATCGGCGCGATAGGCGCCGAGCTTGAAATTGTCCGATGACGTCAACGCAAAATGCTTACCCAAGACAATCCTCCTGTGACAGTGGCGGCCGTATCGCCCGTCGGCCGCTTCGACTGTGACGACGGGCGCCGGACTATAGCGTGTGGGGCAGCGTGCGTCAGCGCGTGACGACGATGAAATCCGTGCCCTCGCCGGTTTCCTCGCCGAGACCTTGGTCCGACACGATGAGGGAGGAACCCGGAATCAGCAATTGCGAAATGGTGTCGATCGCATCCTGGGGGACCTCGATGCGAGCGAGCGCCTGCGCCGGCGTCTGCGGCGGCGGCAGATCGGCCGCTGACCTTACGCTATCTTCATCTCTGCGCCTGCCGTTTGCATGCTTCTCGGATTTCTGTTCGGTCTCCGATTTCCGCGTCGGTTTCGGCGGCTCGCCGGGAAGCGACACGACGGTCCAGCGCAACGTCGTGTGGTCATCCAAAAAACCCATCGCCGTAAACACATGCGTGCCCAGCGGCTGGTCGGGCTGCGCGATGGTGACGGCGGCGTCGAACAGCGGCTCAAAGTCCTGCCGCACGTAGATCTTCTTGTCCTTGCGGCTGACGAAAATCGCAATCGGCGTCTTTTTTGCCGGAGCCGCCTTGGCCAGGTCCGCGGGCTTGGCAAGCGGCGCCGGAACGCTGTCGCCCGGCGAGGCCGTGCCCGGTGCGGCCGATCCGGCTTGCGGTTCGGGCGCGCTCGAACCTGGGGGGTTTGTGTCACCCGACGGCGCCGCAGGATTTGCCGCGTCGCTCCCGCTGGGATTGGGCCCGGCAATGACCACATCGGCGCTGACACGCAAGCCGAGCTCGGCCGGTCGCGCCGGAGCTGCGACATCGGCCAGCCCGNNCATCGATCGCCTTGTTGCTGTCGGTGGTCTGTGCCGTCTTGACCGACGGCACGGGCGCTGCAGCCTGCTCCGCCGGCCTATCCTTGTGCACGAACAGATGCGGGTCCGCGAATTCGACTGGCCTTAATTCGGAACGCGAAATGATCACGCGCGCGCCGAGCTTGGTGAGACCGTAAAGCCGCGCCGCAAAATCGCGCGGCATGCGGATGCAGCCATGCGANNGCCCGACCAGGTGATGCGCTGCATATAGGGCATCGGCGCGTTGCTGTAGATATTGGAACGATGGAAAACCTGTTTTTGGATGACGTCGAAGACACCCAACGGTGTCGGCAGGCTGGGCACTCCAGTTGCCACCGACGTGTCGGCGACATGCGTGCCGTCACTGTACAAATGCAGCTTCTGCTGATTGATGGAAATGAAGATCTGCAGCGGCCCTTTCGGAATGTTGCCGAACGGCTCGTTACTGGCGTGCTCGGTCTGCTTGTGCCGGCTCTCCGGGTACGAAAGCTTGTGACCGGCCTTTGCGACCGCTACGGCCGGCGCGCAACCCAGTGCCACCATGATTGCGACGCCCAGCGCACTGGCGGGCCGGACGCTTCCCGCTTGCCGCCGCGGCGCAGCGCTGTCGAACCGCGCAATTTTTCTGCTCAACTCGCTCCCCCAAGCCAATGGGAATAAGCCGACGGTACCTTGCGATTCCAGCGGCAAATCTTAGTCGACACAGTCACCCTCCGCCACTTGTCGGATAGTTCGCCGCTCATTCATGACGTAACGACGTTAATAGCCAATGCAAGACGCAGTCGTGACGCCGGCACCTGCCCTTGGGTAACTCCCACTACCCGACTTTACGCCGACGGCGTCAGCGAAAAAGCCTTCGCCAAAAGCTCATAGGAATGCCGCCGCGCCGCATGATCGTAGACCATCGTCGTGATCATCAGTTCATCGGCGCGCGTCGCTTCGGCCAAAGCGAGCAATCGATCCTTGACGCGGTCGATTCCTCCGACCACAAGCCGCGCCCGCTGCCGCGCCATGCGTTCGCGGTCGACCGGCGTGTAGGGGTAGGCGGCAGCCTCCTCGGGCGAGGCGAGCGGCAGATATTCGCCTTTGGCGCGGCGCGCGTAATGCAGGTCGGCGCTCAACCCGATGCGCTCGGCCTCGGCGTCGGTGTCGGCGGCGATCACGGCCGTGCCCAGGATGGCATAAGGCTTAGCCAGCGTCGCCGAAGGCTTGAAATGCTCGCGATAAGACAGCATGGCGCCAGCCGCGTCGTAATCGGCGAAATGGTGGGCAAAGGCAAAGCCCATGCCGACGGCGGCGGCGAGCTCGGCACTGTAACCGCTCGAGCCGAGCAGCCAGATCGGCGGCAGCGCCACGTCTGCCGGTACCGCACGCACGTTGCGAAACGGATGGTTTTCGGGAAACCCGCCGCGCTCAAGCAGCAACAGTTCCTGAAATCGTTCGAGGAAGTCGTCGCCTTCCCGTGCATCCTGCCGCGCGCGCAATGCGTAAGAGGTGACCGAATCGGTGCCCGGCGCGCGGCCGAGCCCGAGATCGATGCGGCCGGGGAACAGCGCCTCCAGCACCTTGAAGCGCTCGGCGACCATGAGCGGCGCGTGGTTCGGCAGCATGACGCCACCGGAGCCGACGCGCATGCGCGACGTGACCGCCGCGATTTGTCCGATCATGATTTCCGGCGAGGAACTGGCGATGTTCGCGAGATTGTGGTGCTCGGCAACCCAATAGCGCTTGTAGCCGAGCCGGTCGGCGAGCCGCGCCAAATCGAGCGAATTGCGCAATGCCGCCGACCCCGGCGTGGCCGTGGTCACGGGCGACAAATCGAGGACGGAGAGCGGGATCACGCCGGATCGGACTCTTTGGGCATCATGCCCAGCATGGAGGCTTAGAAGCGCGTCGCGGCAGCTTTCGTCAATCCCGGCGCGATTTCACTGGTTGCTTGTACCGCCGATAACGGTCGGTCGGCAGCCTCCTTAGCCACAGTCTGTTTCGTCGGGCGATGCCGCTTAACTGCTACGCGACGCTTGGCCACTTGTG
Organism: Hyphomicrobiales bacterium; assembly: GCA_003164375.1. GTDB lineage: Bacteria > Pseudomonadota > Alphaproteobacteria > Rhizobiales > Xanthobacteraceae > BOG-931. The sequence goes on from PLTE01000052.1 coordinate 8,279, forward strand.
GCGCCGGCGAGGTTTGCGCCGCGGCTTGCGGCGCCGATGCGTAACTCGGCGCAAACGTAAAATTCAGAGTGGACGGTTGCGCGGCCGTCGCCGCCTGCAGTTGGCGCGGGCGGCGCAGCTTGACGACGCGGCGGTGTGCCGGTTTGCGCTCGATCTGCGTGGTGGTCTGTGGCGTAGTCTTGGCGACTGTCTTCGCCGACGCTTCGGCATCGGTCGAGGTTGTGCTGTCCCGCGCGGGGTCGACGTCGTGGCCTGCCGGACCGGCTGGCGGTGCTTGGTCCGCCGGGGATTGCAGCGCAACGTCGATCGCAACGTCCTTCTTGGTATCTTGCTCGGTTGCGGGGCTGGCTTCTTGGCTCGCTTGTTGATTGGTTTCTTGGCCGGTATCCGCGTCTGCCGCGGTCGGTGTCATCGCCGCTGCATCGCTCGAAGAGCTAGCCTCCGTTTCAGGTGCAGTGGGCAGCGCAGGATCCGAAGGAGCAAGCATCGTTACCGGCTTAGCCGCTGGCGCATTCAACTGGAAGCGCCCGCCGAAAGGCACCGTCGCTGCATCCGTCACCGGTGCGGGCGCGCCGTTGCCGAACACCAGCTGCAGCGGCGGGTTGCCGCTATGCAGCCGCGCCAACGGCTCATGATTGACACGGAATGCGGCGAACATGCCCATACCGCAACCTATGGCAACGATCGAAGCGAACATCGCCACGATCATGAGACGGACGTTCGGAAACATTCGACCTCGCAGAGCGCCCGCGCGCGATCCAGCTCAAAGCACGCATTACCTGGCTTGGGATTGGCGCGAGGACGAAATTCACAAAGGACTGTCGCGTGATGCCGGCAACAGCCCTTGCCAAGCCTTTCCCCTAACCGTCGCAAGGTTCAGCCCCGACGACATTAGCTGAGTCGCTGAAATGACAATGTTAAAAATGACAAGACCAAGCGCGGCCGCGCGAATGACGCGATGAGATTGCGGCTCAGCGTGTCAGAGGACTTTGCGCCGGAACTTGCGCGGCCGTTGCATTCGGCGACGCCCCCGGCAACACCACGACGCGCGTGCCGACGCTCACTCGGCTGTAAAGATCGGCGATATCGTCGTTGGTCAGCCTGATGCAGCCCGACGACACAAAGGTGCCGATGGTCGAGGGCTGGTTGGTGCCGTGAATCCGATACAGCGTATTGCCGAGATACAAAGCACGTGCGCCCAACGGGTTGGTGTCGCCGCCGGCCATGAACCGCGGCAGATAGGGCTGACGTTCGATCATTTCCTTCGGCGGGAACCAGTCCGGCCATTCCTTCATGCGGCTGATGCGCTCGGCGCCCGACCAGGTGAACCCTTCGCGCCCGACGCCGATGCCGTAACGCATCGCCTTGCCGTTGCCGAGCACCAGATAGAGGTAGGTGTTCGGCGTGTCGATAATGATCGTACCAGGCGCCTCGGCGGTGGCGAAGTCGACCAGCTGGCGGCGGAACTGCGGCGGGAGAGCCTTAGCCGGACCCTGCTCGGGCTGATCTTCCGGCGGCAAGCCGGCAATCAGGGCCGGACGATCCGGCGATACACCCTCTGGAGGAGCGACACGACTACGGACCGAGCCGGTCACGTCGGCGGGGCCCGGAGCGCTCGCAACTGTGGCCGGCGGCCGGTCGACCATCTCGCCGTCGACCATAGGCATCGGCTGGGGCGGGTAATAATCGCGGCTTGCTGGCCCTGACGCGTCAGCGTCCTCGCCAGGGGCTGGCTGGACAGTGCCCGGAGCATAAGGAAGGCCGTTGGCGTCACGATAGACCGGCTGCGCGCCGGCATAAGGCGGCGGCGGCGGCGGCGGGTAGTAAGCCGCGGGTGGCGGCGGATAATATTGGGCCGCGGCGCTGCCGAGTGAACCGGCAAGCGCGGACGCGATCACAACAAGACAGATGCTGGCACGCAAGACGAACCCCCGGCGACCCTGGTTTCGGCATCTGTTTTGCAGGCTACATTTGGCGGGAACAAGGCATAAGCCCGCAACGCGGGTGCGCGCGTTATGCTTGAACGTCGGTTCCGCCGGCATGGTGAACATTTGGTAACAATTCCGCCTTGTGTGGCCGCGCCGGTAAGTGTGTTATTTACGGCGATGAATATCTTTCAGCGCTGTCTATCGGGGGATCGGACATGACGCGAATGATTTTGCGGATGACCTTTGGGGGGATCGTTCTCGGATTGATGGATTTGAGTCCGCTCCACGCTCAGACCGCCGCCATCAACGACCTCAAGGGCAAAATTTTCGATGCCAAGATGGCGCAGCAGACCTTCGCCGCCGGCTTACGGCATTGCAGCGAGCTGAACGGTTTGACGTTCTATTACCAGACGCGCGATCGCGTTCTTAATCTCGAAGAATACCACCGCTCGCTAGACAATCTGGCACTGCAGGGAGTTTTCAATCCCGAGACCAAGCGGCCGTGGAACCAGCAGGATGCCGATGCGCGCTGGGAACTGGTCAAGCGGGAGGCGGCCTCGGACCAGACCACCTGCGAACTGGTCGCAAGCCTGCCCGATTTGCAGAAAAAGCTCGACGACCTGGAACGGCAAGCGGCCGCAGCGCCGAACGCTGCGTCCCAAGGTGACAAATAAGGCAACGACGGCGTCACCGCCGCTGCGCGACCGCTTGCGTTACCCGCCACCATTCGCAGTGGCGCGGCGACGGGCATGCTAGACCGGGGTGCCGGATCACCAACAATCAGACATCAGGGGCAACAGCATGGACTGGACTGACCGACGGGAGCGGCTGCGCTCCGTCATTGCTGGATCACGTTGTATTTATCCGGGCTCGGTGTTCGATGCGATTTCGGCACGCATTGCCGAGGATCTTGGCTTTGAGGCCGGCATGTTCGCGGGCTCGATCGCGTCGTTCACAGTGCTCGGCGCACCCGATATCGTCATGCTCACGCTGACCGAATTCGCGCAGCAGGCTTACCGCATCAACCGTGCGGGCAAATTGCCGCTCCTGGTCGACGCCGACCATGGCTACGGCAACGCGCTCAACGTCAAACGCACGGTGGAAGAACTGGAGACCGCGGGTGTGGCGGCTCTGACGATCGAGGACAGCGCCTTGCCGACCGGCTACGACGCCGCCGGACCGGCCTTGATCCCGATCGCCGAGGGCGTCGGCAAGATGAAGGCCGCGCTCGCCGGCCGCCAGGACAAGCGGCTGGTGATCGTTGGCCGCACCAGCGCCATGACAATGACCGGCATGGAAGACACCATCGCGCGGCTGCAAGCTTATGAGGCGGCCGGCGTCGACATGTTGTTCATGACCGGCGTGAAGACGCGCGCGCAACTCGATACGGTCGCCACGGCGGTAAAGCTCCCGCTGTTTCTCGGCAGTCCCGGGACCGAACTCTACGATCTCGACTACCTCAGCGCCCGCAACGTCCGCATCTGCCTGCAAGGCCATTTGCCGTTCATGGCGGCGGTCAACGCCGTCTACGAGACGCTCAAGGCGCTGCGCGGCGGCACGCCGCCGGCCAGCATCAAGACCGTCGCCTCGCCGGATTTGATGAAACAGGTCACCCGTCAAGCCGACTATGCGGAATGGTCTAGGGATTTTCTCAACGCCGGTCTGTCGGGCGGCTAACCGCGAGCTGCTGGCGGGCTTGATCGCAAGGCCGATCGTCAACAAATAACACCGGACGACACGAGGGACGCGCCGAGAGGCCTGCCCCGGATTTCGCTGCAACCGCAACTCGGCTACAAATTCATGATAAGAATCGGTCGCCGCGAGCGAAGGAAGATCCGATGCCATCCGTCAGCAACTGGAAGGTGCCGTCCTCAGCACAACCGAAGCCGGAGGACTATTCCTATGATCTTGAGCATGCGCTGTCCGCTGTCGTTGGCCTTCGCACCATTGTGCCGGCGGACGCGTTCACGGCGGAGACGCTCGGCACCGAGCGCGCCGGCAACGGGGTTTTTATCCGCGGCAACGGTCTCGTCCTCACCATCGGCTACCTGATCACCGAAGCGGAAACGCTCTGGATTACGCTGAACGATGGCCGATCGGTGCCGGGCCACGTGCTTGGCTATGACCAGGAGACTGGATTCGGACTGGTGCAGGCACTAGCCAAGCTCGACGTGCCGGCGCTCGAAATTGGGCAATCCGCAGCAGCGTCGATTGGCGAGCGCGTCGTAGTCGGCGGCTTCGGCGGACGCCAACGCTCGGTCGCCGCCCGCATCGTCGCCAAACAGGAATTCGCCGGCTATTGGGAATACGTGCTCGACGAGGCGATCTTCACCGCGCCCGCACATCCGAACTGGGGCGGCACCGCGCTGATCGGCCCTGCAGGCGATCTTATCGGCATCGGTTCATTGCAACTGCAGCACGCCGCCGAAAAGGGACAGACGGAGAATATCAACATGATCGTCCCGATCGATCTGCTCAAGCCGATCATCGACGACCTGATGAAATTCGGCCGGCGTAACATGCCGCCGCGACCGTGGCTCGGCCTCTACGCCACCGAAGTGGAGAACCGGCTTGTCATCGTCGGCCTTGCCGACCGTGGGCCGGCCAAGCAAGCCGACTTGCGAACCGGCGATATCATATTGTCTGTCGCCGGCAAGGATGTCCGCGACCTGGCCGGCTTCTTCCGCCGGATTTGGGCGCAAGGCCAAGCCGGCGTCGATGTGCCGATCACGATCTATCGCGACGGCGAGACCATGGAGCTTCGCGTCAAGTCGAGCGAGCGCAATCGTTTCCTCAAAGGACCGAGCTTGCATTGAGCGTTCATCGCTCCGCAAACAACGCCCGCAAACCTTCGCGATAAGTCGGATAGCGCAAAACGACGCCGAGCTCGCGCTTGAGCTTTTCGTTGCGCACCCGGCGGCAGTCCTGCCAGAAACTCAATGCCATCGGCGACATCGACGGCGCGGCGTCGGGGAAGGCGATTTCCGGCGGCGGCTCGCGTCCCATGAGCTGCGCGGCAAAGACGATCGGATCGCCCTGCGGCGTCGGCTCGTCGTCGGCAAGGTTGAATATTCCGGACGCTCTGCGCGTAAACGAAGCGTCGATGACTTGAACGATATCGCCGACATGAATGCGGTTGAAGAATTGTCCCGGCTTGACGATGCGGCGCGCAGTACCCCGTGCGACCTGCTCGAGCGCATTCTGTCCGGGTCCGTAAATTCCGGCGAGGCGGAGGATAGCGGTGGCGACACCGTGGCGAACGCCAAAATCTTGCCAGGCCTGCTCAGCCGCAAGCCGCTCGCGGCTGCGTGCCACGTCGGGTCTAGGCGGCGTCGCTTCGTCGACCCAGGCGCCGCCGTGATCGCCGTAAACGCCGACTGTCGATAGATAGACGATCGAACGCAAGCGCTTTGCCTGAGCAAAAGCGTCGCCGCATGTGGCGAGGACCGGATCACCGTCGACGCCCGGCGGCACCGAAACCAGCGCAAAATCCGCCGCGCCGATCGCGCCGTTCAACTCCGGCGACGCCTGGCTGGCGTCGAAGATGAGCGCCTGCAGCCGCCCGGCGTCGTAGGCATTCAGGATCGCGGCACGTTGCGCACCGCGCACGGTGCCGACGATATGCTCGAATTTCTGCCCGAACGCCGCGACGAAATGCTCTGCGCAATAGCCGAAGCCAAAACAAATGAGACTGGACATCAAACACTCATGGTGTAAGCGCGGCCACCCACTCGGCGGCGACCATCGGATCGGCCTCGTCCGCGCGCAGCGACGCGCAGCGTTGCAGCCGCCCGCGGTCGAGCCGGCCGAGCGCCCAGACCGCGGCACCGCGAACCAGCGGGGCGGCGTCGTCGAGCAGCCGCTCAGCTTCGTCCGCAAGCTTTGCCTCGCCCGAATTGCCGATCGCGATCAGCACGTTGCGGACAAAGCGCGCACGACCGATGCGTTTCAACGCGCTTTTCGTAAACAGCGCGCGGAATGCTGCATCGTCGAGCCGTGCCAGTTCGGAAAGGGGCGGCGCGCGCAACGAATCGCGCGCGGCGAGTTTTATCTCGCGACCCGTTTGAGCGAATTTGTTCCACGGACAGACCGCGAGGCAATCGTCGCAGCCATAGATGCGGTTGCCGATTTTTTCCCGCATTTTTGGCGGGATTTGGCCTTTCGCCTCGATGGTCAGATAGGAAATGCACAGCCGCGCGTCGATTTGATGCGGCGCGTCCAGCGCGCCAGTGGGGCAGGCATCGAGACAGGCGCGGCAGGAACCGCAATGGTCCGCCTCCGGCGCGTCGGCGGGCAAATCCAGAGTGGTGAAAATGCTGCCGAGGAACAGCCAGGAGCCAAATTCGCGCGACACCAGATTGGTGTGCTTGCCCTGCCAGCCCAGCCCGGCGGCGGCGGCAAGCGGCTTTTCCATCACAGGCGCCGTATCGACAAACACCTTGACCTCGCCCGCCTCGCCCAAAGCTTTCGCGCGCGCCAGCATCGCGCCGGCCAGCAGCTTCAGCTTGCCCTTGAGGACATCGTGATAATCGCGATGGCGGGCATAGACGGAAATGTTGCCGGCGCCGCGCCGCGCCAGCGTGGCCAGCGGGTCGCCCTCCGGCCCGTAATTCATGCCAAGCAGGATGATCGAGCGCGCTTCCGGCCAAAGCTTTTGCGGATCGCCGCGCCAGTCGCGTTTTTCCGCCAGCCAGTCCATGTCGCCGGCCCGCCCTTCGGCCAGAAAGCCGTCAAGCCGCGCCCGCGCCTCGGGGATCGCGTTGGGCGTGGTCACGCGGCAGGCGGCAAAGCCCAGGCTGACAGCCTCTTCGCGCAAAAAATCTAGAAGTCGACGTCCGCGTAGACCGGATTGGCCGCCACGCCCGGAACCCGATCCGCCAGCAGGGAGCGGAAGCTCGGACGGCTTTTCAGGCGCTGATACCATTGTTTGGCCGGCTCCTCTTCCTCCCAGGGAATATCGCCGAGATAATCGACGCTGGACAGATGCGCGGCGGCGGCGAGATCGGCATAGGTCATTTTGTCGCCAGCCAGCCAGTTCCGCGTCGAGGCCAGATAGGAAATATAACGCAGGTGATAGCGCAGATTGGCCCGCGCGGCGCGCACCACTTCCATGTCTGGCGCACCCCCGCCGATCTCGGTGGCGGTGAAACGCTTGTAGACCTTTTCGGTCACCAGCCAGTTGGAGACTTCGGCAAAAAACTTGTCGTTGAACCAGTTCATCAGCCGGCGCACTTCGATCCGCGCCACCGGCGAGGCCGGCAGCAGCCGATGCTCGCCCAGCCTTTCGCCGAGAATTTCGTCGAGCCATTCGGCGATCAGCCCGGCGCCGGGCGCGACAATGCCATTGTCCTCGACCAGAACCGGGGTCTGGCCGGCGGGATCGAGCATCAGGAACTCGCGTCGCCTGTCGTGGACGCGCTCCTCGATCAATTCTGGCTCGACGCCATATTCGCCAAGGGCCAGGCGGACGAAACGCGAATGCGGACAGAGCGGATGATGATAAAGCTGGGTCATGCCGTTTCGGGAGCGAGGGAGCGTCGGGCGCCGCCTATAAAAGCGCAAAATGCGGCAAACAAGTGCGCATTGCTCCTATTAAGGATAACCATTTCTGAACGCGGGTCAAAGGCTCCAGGCGCGGGCCAAGGCGATAAGATCGTGCGACTCAAGCCATTCGTCGCGGCCAAACCTTTGCGCCAGCGTGAAAAGCGCCGCATCGTGGCCGGGCAAAGCGGCCAAATCGGGCTCTTTTTTCAGGCGGAAATATTGTGGACAGGTGCGCAGCACGGTGCGGAGGCCAAGCTCCTCGTCGCCCCAGTCGCGCAGATCGTTCGGCCCCAGCATGTTCGCCCTCCGGGCGGCCGACGCGTCAAACGCGAGGGCATTTCGCGCATGGGCTTAGCGAAACCACAGCCGCGTTCAAGTGACTGATGTCATGACTTTTTTATTTTTCGCCCGGATTGGGCGTCTTTTCCGGGAAGCGGCATAAATCGGCGATCGGACAGGCCGGGCAGTTCGGTTTGCGCGCCTTGCAGATATAACGCCCGTGCAGAATCAGCCAATGATGGGCGTGGGTCAAAAATTCGTCCGGAATGATCTTGAGCAGGCCCTGCTCCACCGCCTCGGGCGTCGCGCCCCGGGCGAGCGGGATGCGGTTGGAGACGCGGAAGAGGTGCGTGTCCACCGCGATGGTTTTTTGGCCAAAGGCGATGTTGAGCACGACATTGGNNGTTTGCGGAACCTCGCCGCCGAACTCCTCGATCAAAAGGCGGGAGAGCGCGATGACGTTTTTCGCCTTGGCGCGGAACAGGCCGATGGTCTTGATTTTTTCGCGCACCGCCTCTTCGCCGAGCGCCAGCATGTCCTCCGGAGTCGTCGCGCGGGCGAAAAGACCCCTGGTCGCCTTGTTCACGCCCACATCGGTCGCCTGGGCCGAGAGCACCACCGCCAC
>PLTE01000012.1:0-132 GCA_003164375.1 Hyphomicrobiales bacterium
TCGACGACTACATGTGCACCAATGTTGCCAATGTCTGGGCGGCCGGCGACTGTGCCCAGGCCAGGGATTTTTTCGGCGATCGGCCCGTGATGAATGCGATCCTGCCGGACGCGGCCGAGCAGGGACGCATCG
>PLTE01000012.1:242-7343 GCA_003164375.1 Hyphomicrobiales bacterium
CTTCGACGGCGGCGTCATGCGGCAATTGATCCTGCGGCGCGTCGACATTTCGGCGGCGCTCGATCGGCTGGTCGCCGACCCGCTCACCACCGGTCGGGAATTCATGTCTCGTTTGTGGAAGTGATTATGGGACACACCTACGCAACAATCGCCTTCGACGCCGCCAAATGCGACGGCTGCATGAAATGCATGAGCGCCTGCGCGTCGGCCAAGACCGGCACGGACGATATCGCGCGCGCACGTATCCAGGTCATGCCGGCGGCTTTCGGATTCGAGCTGGCGATGTGCCGCCAATGCGGCGACCCGAAATGTGTCACGGTGTGCCCGGCCGGCGCGCTCGCCAAGAATGCGGAAAGCGGCGTGATCGCCTGGGATGCCTCCAAATGCGTCGATTGCCTGCTCTGCACCGTGGGCTGCGTTTACGCCGGCATCGCACCTGATCCGGCCGACGGAAGGGTGGCGAAATGCGACATGTGCGACGGCGCGCCGTCCTGCGTGTCGGCTTGTCCAACCGGGGCGCTGCGTCACATCACATCCGCCAACATCTACAACGAGGTCGGCGGGTGGGAAGACATGTTCACGCCCGGGCTTGCCGGCTGCCAGGGCTGCAACACCGAGCTCCTGATGCGCCACACCATGCGCCGCGTCGGCCCCGACGCCGTTCTGGCGACGCCACCGGGTTGTGTGCCGGGTATGGGTTCGGTCGGCTATAACGGCCTCACCGGCACCAAGGTTCCGGTATTTCACCCGCTGCTCACCAACACCGCCGCGATGCTGGCGGGCGTCAAGCGCCAGCTCAAGCGCAAGGGCCGCGAGGTCACGGCGATCGCGATCGCCGGCGACGGCGGCGCATCCGACGTCGGCTTCCAGTCGCTCTCCGGCGCCGCCGAGCGCGGCGAGGAACTGCTGTTCATGGTCGTCGACAACGAGGGCTACATGAACACGGGCATGCAGCGCTCGAGCTGTACGCCCTATGGCGCATGGACNNCCCCTCCTGATGGTCAACCATCGCTGCGCCTATGTGGCGACCGCATCGACCGCCTTCATGGAAGATCTGTACGGCAAGCTCGACAAGGCGATCGCCGCCTCAAAGCATGGCTTCGCCTATCTGCACGTCTATTCCCCATGCACGACCGGTTGGCGCTTTCCCACCGACCAGAACATGGAAGTGGCGCGCAAGGCGGTCGAGACCAATTTCGTCATGCTCTGGGAGTTCAACCCGCGGGACGGCCTGCATTTCACCCATCCGGTCGACGCGCCGCTGCCTGTCACCGAATACCTCAAGGCGATGGGTCGCTTCCGACACCTGGACGAAGCGCAAATCCGGCACATTCAGGCGAAGGTCGAAGAAAACCGCGCCATCATCGAACAGCTCGCTACCAAGCGACCGCAGCTTGAGCCTCAGGCACAGCACCGACCGATCGCCGAGCAGACAACGACGCAGTAAACCGCGCAAAGCGGCACGAGGAGGTAGGCATGAACATGAACTTGAAGCTGACCGGACTCGAACCCGTCGAAGTCGCCAGTCGCGATCAGTTGCTTACGCTGCAGTTGGAGCGGCTCAAATGGTCGTTGCAGCACGCCTACGACAACATCGCGCATTATCGCACCAAGTTCGACAAAGCCGGCGTCCATCCCGGGGATCTGAAATCGCTGGCCGATCTGGCCAAATTCCCGTTCACCACCAAGGCCGACCTGCGCGAGAACTATCCCTACGGGATGTTCGCCGTGCCGATGCGGGATATCGTTCGGGTGCATGCTTCGTCCGGCACCACCGGCAAGCCGACGGTGGTCGGCTATACCGAGCGCGATATCGCCATGTGGGCGTCGGTGATGGCGCGCTCGCTGCGCGCGGCCGGCGTGACCGCCGAGGACATTGTCCTCAATTCCTACGGCTACGGCCTGTTCACCGGCGGGCTCGGCGCACACTACGGTGTCGAGCGTCTCGGCGCGGCCGTGATTCCGATGTCGGGCGGCCAGACCGAGAAGCAGGTCCAGATGATCCTGGACTTCAAGCCCACCGTGCTGATGTCCACGCCGTCGTATTCGTTGACCATCGCCGACGAATTGGCCCGCCAGGGCGTCAAGCCGAACAGCACCAGTCTGCGTATCGGTGTGTTCGGCGCCGAACCCTGGACCAACGAAATGCGCAGGGAGATCGAGGCGCGCCTCGGCATCGACGCGGTCGACATCTACGGGCTGTCCGAGGTCATCGGACCGGGCGTGGCCTGCGAAGCCATCGAGACCAAGGACGGTCCGCATATTTGGGAAGACCATTTTTATCCCGAGATCATCGATCCCGTCAGCGGTGAGGTGCTGCCGGACGGGGCCGACGGCGAACTGGTGTTCACCACCCTGACCAAGGAAGCGCAGCCNNCGCCGCATGAGCAAGATCACCGGGCGCTCGGACGATATGCTGATTATCCGCGGTGTGAATGTTTTCCCCACCCAGATCGAAGAGGTCCTGTTGAGGAATCCGAATCTCTGCGCTCAATACCAGATCCAGGTCACGCGCGAAGGGCATCTGGACGAGCTCGACGTGCTCGTCGAACTCCGACCTGAATTGTCGGACCGATTGGAAGCGGCACAGCGCGAGGCGATCGGCCGCGATGTCGCTCACCACATCAAGTCAATGATCGGCGTCTCCGCCAAGATCCATGTACTCGGAACAGACAAGATCGAGCGTACGGTCGTCGGCAAGGCGAAGCGGGTGATCGACAAGCGTCCGAAATGAATCGATGCGGCGGCGCGCCGTTCCGGCAGTTGAGGTGAACCGATGTTCTCGCAATTCCTGCAGTTCATGTTTTCCGGCGTCACCGTGGGCGCTACCTACGCGCTCGCGGCGCTCGGTTTCACGCTGATCTACAACGCCAGCAACGTCATCAATTTCGCCCAGGGCGAATTCATCATGCTCGGTGGCATGCTGACGGTGTTTTTTCTCAAAACCGGCCTGCCGATGCCCGTTGCGCTGGCCCTGGCGGTCGCAATTCCGGCAGCGGTCGGCGTACTCGTCGAGAAGCTGGCGATAGAGCCCGCCAAGGGCGCCGAGGTGGTCGGTCTGATCATCATCACCATCGGCGCGTCGCTGGTGCTGCGGGGCGTCGTACAGATTTGGCTAGGCAAAGGCGCAGCTGCCTTTCCGGCTTTCTCCGGCGATGCGCCGATCGCGGTCGGCGGCGCGGCACTGGCGCCGCAAAGTCTTTGGGTGCTCGGTACGACCGCGGTCATCGTGGTCGCGCTCTGGCTGTTCTTCAACCGCACCCTCGCCGGCAAGGCCATTCTCGCGACTTCGTTCGATCCTCTGGCTGCGCAATTAGTCGGAATCAACACCCAATGGGTTCTGCTGGTGAGTTTCGCGCTTTCGGCCGCGATCGGCGCCATTGGCGGCATCCTGCTGACCCCCATTACGATGACCTCATACGACGTAGGGATCATGCTGGGCCTCAAGGGATTTGTCGCCGCCGTGGTCGGCGGGTTGGGCAACGGACTCGGCGCCGTCGTCGGCGGTCTGATGGTTGGAATCATCGAAGCGATGTCGGCCGGATACATCTCGTCGGCTTACAAGGATGCCGTGCCCTTCCTTTTGATTTTCGTCGTTCTGTTTTTCCTGCCGCGCGGCCTGTTAGGCGCCAAAGCGACGGAGCGGGTATGACGCGCACAAATTACGGTCTGTTCGTCCTCGCCGCCGTCTTGCTCGCGCTCCCGCTGTTGCTCCCGAACACCTACTATTTCGATATCGCCAATCGCATGGCGATCAACGCGATCATCGTGTTAGGCCTCAATCTGCTGATCGGCTTTGCCGGCCAGATCAGTCTCGGGCATGCCGGTTTCTTCGGCATCGGGGCATACGCATCGGCAGTCCTGACCACACATTTCTCCTGGCCGCCGATCGCTGCCCTGTGCGCCGGAGCGGCGGGTGCTGCGCTGCTCGCGGCGGCGATCGCCCCACCGATCTTTCGGCTTCGTGGCCACTATCTTGCCATGGCGACGCTGGGTCTGGGCATCGTCATTTCCATCGTTCTCAAGAATGAGGCTGGCTACACCGGTGGGCCGGACGGCATGTCGGTGCCAGCGATGTCGGCTTTCGGCTGGGAGATCTTCGGCGAACGGCAATGGTACTGGCTGTTTGCGGGTATCCTGCTGTTCAGCGTGTGGGCATGCCAGAATCTGATCGATTCGCCGTTCGGTCGCGCGCTGCGTGCGCTGCACGGCTCGGAGGTCGCCTCCCAGGTCGTCGGTGTGAACGTCGCGCGTTACAAGGTTACGATCTTCGTACTGTCGGCGTTCTTCGCCAGCATCATGGGGAGCCTGACGGCGCACTACGTCGGCTTCATCACGCCCGACAGCGCCGAGTTCTCGCATTCGATCGAACTGGTCACCATGGTCGTGGTCGGCGGCATGGCCTCGGTGTTCGGCTCTGTGGTCGGGGCGGTGCTGCTGACGGCGCTGCCGCAGGCGCTGACCACCTTCGAGGGCNNAAGTGTCCGATCTCAGCAAGTCGTTCGGCGGCGTGCTGGCGGTGCAGAACGTGAGCTTCAGCGTCGAGGCCGGCATCGTCTATTCGGTGATCGGCCCGAACGGCGCCGGCAAGACGACGCTCTTCAATCTGATTACCGGCATTTACCGGCCGAACTCCGGCGAGATTCGGCTCGATGGTGAACTGGTGACGGGTCGGGCGCCGCACGAACTGGCGCGCAAAGGCGTGGCGCGTACATTTCAGAACCTCCAGATCTGCATGAACATGACTGCGATCGAGAACGTCATGGTCGGCGGCCATCTTTCTCTCGACCGCAATCTGATCAAGGGCATGCTGCGCTTTCCGTCGCTGCGATGCGCCGACGCCGTTCTGCGCGACAGGGCCGCCGAACTCATGGTCTATGTCGGCTTACATGCCTATCGGGACGCCGAGGCCGGCGCCATGCCCTATGGCGCACTGAAGCGGCTGGAGATCGCGCGCGCGCTGGCGGCGCAGCCTCGCATCATTTTTCTCGACGAACCGGCTGCGGGATTTAATCCGACTGAGACCGTGGAGATCGACGGGTTGGTCAGGAAAATCGCCGATAGCGGCATCACCGTCGTACTCGTGGAGCACGACATGAAAATGGTCATGAACATCTCTGATCGGATCCTGGTGCTCAACTACGGCAAGAAGCTCACCGAAGGGGCCGCGCGCGATGTGCGCCGGGACCCGGCCGTGATCGCCGCCTATCTCGGCAAGGCGGCCTAAGCCATGACCAATGCGCTGGAAACCCTCATCACCGAACACCGCGCCATATCGCGGCTCAGCGGTCTGGGATTGGCCTGCGCGCCAGAAGCGCCGGCGCCAGCTGCCCCGCCAATGCTCGTCATTCGCGGGCTCGGCAGCCACTATGGCCGGATTCCCGCGCTGCGCGACGTCAACCTCGTCGTCGGCAGACGGCAATTGATTGCGCTTGTGGGAGCCAACGGCGCCGGCAAGACAACCTTGCTACGTACGATCTCCGGTGTGCAGAAGGCCAGCAGCGGACGGATCGAATTCGACGGCCAGGACATCACGCCATTGCGCGCCGACAAGCGGGTGCGGCTTGGCATCTGCCACGCGCCGGAAGGCCGTCGCGTGTTCGGGCCGCTCTCGGTTGAGGACAATCTGCATTTGGGTGCCTACTGCCGCTCCGACAAGGCCGCGATCGCCGGCGACCTCGAGCGCATGTACGCGATGTTTCCGGTTCTCGAGCAGAAGGCGCGGCTCCCGGCTGGGACGCTTTCAGGCGGCCAGCAGCAGATGCTGGCGATAGCACGCGCGCTGATGGGCCGCCCTCGGTTATTGCTGCTCGACGAGCCGTCGATGGGGCTTGCCCCGATGCTTGTCGAAGAAATTTTCAGCGCCGTGACCGAACTGCGCAAGCAGGAGATCACGATTTTGCTGGTGGAGCAGAACGCTCATGCGGCGCTGGCAATCGCCGATCGGGCCTACGTCATCGAAACCGGTGAAATCGTCTTGTCAGGCAGCGGAAAGGAACTGCTCGACAATGAGCGCGTGCGCGAGGCCTATCTCGGCATTTGAGTGTGGCCAAAAATCGACAACAATTAAAGGGAGGAATAGTCACATGAACGCTTTTCTAAAATCGGCTATAGCCGTGGTTTTCGGTCTTGGTCTCGGCCTCGCCATGCAGGCCAAGGCGGCCGAGCCGATCAAGATCGGCTCGCTGCTGTCGGTCACAGGGCCGGCCGCATTTCTCGGCGATCCAGAACTGAAGACCCTTCAGCTCTACGTCGAGAAGATCAACAATGAAGGCGGCGTCCTTGGGCGACCGCTGCAGCTCATTTTTTACGATGACGGCTCGGACGCCAGCAAGGCGAACAGTTTCGGCAAACGCCTGATAGATGACGACAAAATCGATGTGCTGATCGGTGGCACCACCACCGGCGCCACCATGTCGATTGCGCCACTGATCGAACGTGCCGGAATACCTTTCATTTCGCTGGCCGGCGCCGTGGCGATCGTCGAGCCGGTGAAGAAATGGATTTTCAAGACGCCGCATACCGACCGCATGGCAGCCGAGCGTGTGTTCGAGGACATGAAGAAGCGTGGCCTGACAAACATCGCGCTCTTGTCTGAGACCAGTGGGTTCGGTCAGTCCGGCAAGAAGGAGTCTGAACTTGCTGCGGCGAAGATGGGCATCACCCTCGTCGCCGAAGACACTTACGGTCCCAAGGACACCGACATGGGCCCCCAGCTCACCAAGATCAAGGGGACGCCTGCTGTCCAGGCCTTGTTCGTCTTCGGTCTTGGTCAGGGGCCTGCCATCGTCAACAAGAACATCAAGCAGCTCGGCATCACGATGCCGGTGTATCATGCGCACGGCGTTGCGTCGGAGGAATTCATCAAATTGTCTGACGGTGCCGCGGAAGGCATGCGTTTGCCGGCGGCTGCGTTGCTGGTCGCGTCGAAACTGCCTGACAACGATCCGCAGAAGCCCGTGGCGATGGGTTACGCCAAAGCCTATTCCGAGCGTTACAAGGAGGAGGTGTCGACCTTCGGCGGCCATGCCTACGACGGGCTGATGATCGCGGTCGATGCGATCAAGCGCGCCGGAGGGACCGACAAGGCCAAGGTGCGCG
>PLTE01000159.1 GCA_003164375.1 Hyphomicrobiales bacterium
GATCGATCCGCGACGACCGCACGATTTATCCGGATGCGGCGACCATGGCGAAACTCTACACCATCGTCGCCCACGAGCCTAAGACGCAGCGGTTGATCAATCGGCTATGGACGCGGATCAAGACCGGGGAATAGAACTGCGCTAGAACAGGGGCAGGCGAAACGCGGGGGTGGGACGATGACGAAACTCAGCACGGGAGCGGCGCCGTCACGGCGCGGCATCATCAAGGGCGCGGGGGCGCTCGCCGCCGGTATCGCCGCGCCGGCGCTCGTCGGCGTCAATTCGGCCTATGCCGCTTACCCCGACCGTCCGGTCAAGTTTGTGGTCGCCAATTCGCCGGGCGGCCCATCCGATATCGTCGCCCGCCTCGTTGCCGCGGCGCTGCAGCAATCGACCGGCAAGACCTTTATCGTCGAGAACCGTGGCGGCGCCGGCGGCAATATCGGCATGGAATATGCGGCCCATGCCGAGCCGGACGGCTACACGATCCTGCTCGCGACCAACGCCTATTCGATCAATTACGGGCTTTACAACACGGTGCCCTACGATCCCTACAAGGATTTTGTGGCGATCTGCGAAGTCGGCGGCTCACCCAACATTTTCGTGGTGAGGTCGGATCTGCCGGCGAAGACCATGAAGGAATTTGTGGCGCTCGCCCGCACCAATTCGGAAAAGTTCAATGCCTCGACCTCGCCGATCGGCACCACGCCGCAACTGCAGTTGGAAGTTCTGAAATCTCGCGAACATCTGCCCAATCTGGAAGGCATCGTGTTCAAAGGCGGCGGCGACGCCATCGAGGCGCTGCTTGCCGGTACGGTGCAGTTCTGCTCCGGCTCGCTCGCGCCGTCGCAGCCGCATATCAAATCGGGCGCGCTGCGCGGGCTTGCGATTTGCGCCGAAGAGCGCTGGCCCGACCTGCCGGAGGTGCCGACCATGGCGGAGGCCGGCTACAACGACTTCGTGTTCGCGGTCGACGCGCTCTTGATGGCGCCGGCCAAGACGCCGCCCGCCAACGTCAAATGGCTGGAGACCGAAACGCTCAAGGTCCTGGTCACGCCGGAACTGAAGGACAAGTTCTATCAGGCCGGATTCTTCGTGCGGGCCAAGGGCGCCGACGCCGCCTGGGCGCGTGTCAGCAAGGAAATCGGCCTGTTCAAGGACATCATCGATCAGGCCGGGATCAAGAAATTGTAGCGGTCTTGTCGCGGAACCGTGATGCGCTTCCATCGTTATCCTCCTGAACAACATCAGGAGCGTCAAATGGTGGATAAGGATCGCATCAAGGGTTCGGCCGACCAGGCCGCTGGCAAAGTCAAGGAATGGACCGGCAAGGTCACCGGCGACAAGAAGACGGAAACCGAAGGCAAAGCGGAACAGGTTAAAGGCAAGTTCGAGAACGCCGTCGGCGGTCTCAAGGATGCCGTGCGCGGCAAGTAAGCCGGTCTTGTTCGGGAACGTTGGGCCGCCGACCGAATTCGGCGGCCCAACTGTCGTTGCGGCCGGGAGGCGCCGCGCTTGGCGAGGCTGCATTGCCCTAGCCAGCCGGGGTTACCTCGGGCCTTCGGCGGCGACAAATTTATGCCGCTTCACTGCCGCGCCCGCTTCGTACCAGCCCCGGCTGCTGTTCACAATCTTGACCACGGAGAGCATGACGGGGACCTCGATCAACACGCCGACGACAGTGGCGAGCGCGGCTCCCGAGTTAAATCCGAACAGGCTGATCGCCGCAGCGACCGCAAGCTCGAAGAAATTGCTCGCGCCGATTAAAGCCGACGGTCCGGCCACGCAATGCGCCTCGCCGGCAGCCCGGTTGAGGAGATAGGCCAGCCCTGAATTGAAATAAACCTGAATGAGGATAGGCACCGCCAGAATTGCGATGATCAGGGGCTGCGCCAAAATCTGCTCGCCCTGGAAACCGAACAGCAGCACGAGCGTCGAGAGCAGCGCCGCGAGCGAGATCGGCTGCAGCGTGGACAGCAGCTGCGCCAGCGAGCCGCTTCCGCCGCTCGCGATCACACTCCGCCGAATGACCTGCGCAATGATGACCGGCACGACAATGTAAAGAGCGACCGACAGCAGCAGCGTTTCCCAAGGCACGGTAATCGCCGACAAACCCAGCAGAAGCCCGACGATCGGCGCGAAGGCGAACACCATGATCACGTCGTTGAGCGCAACCTGGCTGAGCGTGAAAT
The DNA here is from genome assembly GCA_003164375.1 of Hyphomicrobiales bacterium. Lineage (GTDB taxonomy): Bacteria > Pseudomonadota > Alphaproteobacteria > Rhizobiales > Xanthobacteraceae > BOG-931. Next base: position 2,193 of record PLTE01000159.1, read on the forward strand.
GGGGCTCGCCGTCAGCGAGGTTACTCCAGACGAACACCATCGCCGTGCACGGCGCCGCTGCCAGCAGGATGAGGCCCGCGATGTAGCCATTGATTTGGTCCGCCGGAAGGTAAGCTCTGAACAACCAGCCGATGAAGAGCCAACCCAGGAACGCCATGGAGAAGGGTTTTATAGCCCAGTTGATAAAAAGCGTGACGCCGATGCCGCGCCAGTGCTCCCTGACGCGACCCAATGCCGCGAAATCGATCCTAACGAGCATGGGAATGATCATCAGCCAGATCAGGACTGCCACCGGCAGATTGACGTTGGCGATCTCCGCCGAGCCGATGGCCTGAAATACCGTTGGAAATAACTGCCCGAGTGCGATGCCAACAATGATACAAAGAGCGACCCAAACGGTGAGATAGCGCTCGAACGTGGACATGATCAGCCTCGCTGGATCGGAACGAGTTGTGTGGATACTGTCGCAGCCCAGCATGGCCACATCATTGCTCAAGGCGCCGTCCCGCGTCGACGACGACGAGTTCGCCGTCCTCTTTTCGGAATTCGCCGCCTTGAGGGGTGGGAAGCAAATCAAGCACGGCCTCCGAGGGCCGGCACAATTTCACCCCGAGTGGCGTCACCACGATCGGTCGATTGATAAGAATCGGATGCGCCAGCATGGCATCGAGTAATTGATCATCGGTAAGCTTCGGATCATCCAGTCCCAGGTCGTGATACGGGGTGCCCTTGATGCGGAAGACGTCGCGAACCGCGACGCCCATTCGCGCGATCAACGATTTCAGCAATGTTCTGCTCGGCGGGCATTTCAGATATTCAATGACATGAGGCTCAATGCCGGCGTTGCGTATAAGCCCAAGCGTATTGCGTGAAGTCCCGCAATCGGGATTATGATAGATGATGACGTCTGTCATTTCTGGCGCTCCGATTGCGTCGGCGGCTGGGATTAAACTCACGTTTTTCCTGTTCCGTGGTGATCGATGCTGTGTTTAAGGAATCCGACGACAAGGGTTGCCATTGCGCCGGCGGCCAAGCCGCCGAAGCTCTGATAAAACCATTGCGTCACCGGGTCCTGGATCTCTTGAAGGTCGCCGTTTATCGTGGCGACGGTTCCAATGGTCGTTTGCAGGAAATAGCCGGACATCAGACCCGCCACGGCGCCAGCGATGGCATGGCCAAACGATCCGAAACTGTGTTCCTTCGCCAGAGCCGCGGCAACATAGCCGCCGACAACGCCGGCGACGATCTGAATGACGAGATTGGTCACTGTCCAGGTCATCGAGGGGGACCTTGATTCCTTAGAGCAGCGATGTGGTACCCAGCGTCACTTGCAACATGCTGTAGCGGCTGACGCAGGAACGGGTGGCGCGGGCGCGCAGCAGGACTTGGCATTGGCGACGCGAGCCTCGCGCTCGCCAGTGCCGTCGCCGTATTCGGTATTTTCGCCGGTGGTGTGAAACGTCTCCCAGGCAATGCCGGCCGGATCGTCGATCCACGATTTCTCCGACTTGGCGTAGCAGCAGGCCGTTTCGCCCTGTTCGATGACCGTACCGCCCGCCTTGCTCAGGCGGGCATAAACCTCTTGCAGTTCGGCCTTGTCTTCGACCTGTATCCCCAGATGGTCGAGGCCCGGCGCACGCCCGCGTGTCGAGATCGCAAAGTTGACGCGCGGATCATCGAGCATCCATTTCGCGTAGTCCGTTTTCACCACGGCGGGCTGCGCATCAAATAAGGCCGAATAGAAACCGATGGAATGTTGGAGATTCTCGACGGCGACGTGGACATGCATGCGCTTCATGGCGGGTTCTCCTCATACCGCCGGCAACGGCTGGTATCTGATACGACTCATCATGGATTCAAAATAGTCTCGGACGTTGTGCGGAAAGCGCAGACCCTTGACGACGGCGGCCGAGCGCAGCAGCGGTAGGACGCGGACGTCGTCGAGCGACAGTGTGCCGTTGACCGCCGTCGGGCTCTCGATCAGGCGATCGAGGGTCTCAAGTTCGGGCATCAGCGCATCGATCTGCTCTCGGGTCTTGGCCCGCAGCTCGACAAAATCGCCGAAAGTTTTCCGCTTGCGAACGATATAGTGGTCGAGCGCGGCGATGGTGCCGAACTCCGGCAGGCCAAGGAGCGGATAGCGCGGCATGGTCAACGGCGCGGTCTTGGCGCTCGTGCGATCGGCCCAGGTGGCGATCTCGCCGCGTTGCGGGCCGGTCAAAACCTGATCGCCGTGGCGATCGATGTAAGCGACCATGTCCATGCTCTCCAGCATGGGCTGGCCGTCATCTTTCACGAGAATGGGAATGACCCGTTTGCCGACGAGCCCGATCAAGGTGTCGGAATCGTCTTCCAGAACGACGGTCTCCTGCAAATGCAGGCGCTTGAGAGCGGCCATCATGCGCACGCGGAAGCAGATCGAGCAGTGCTCGAACAGATAAAGTCTCATGCCATTTGCTCCCCGCGGCGGATCGGTCGCGACTTCTCGCGTGCCGCCGGCTTGCACTGCTCGGCGCGTCCCTGGCAGCAGTTCTCGGTCAAATAGCCCAGCAGGGCATTCATGGAGTCGTAGCGCGCCGCATAGATCATCGAGCGGCCTTCGCGCCGTACGGTGACCAATCCCGCGACCCGCAGCCGGTCGAAATGAAACGTGAGGGTGTTCGGCGCGATGTCGAGTTTCTCCGCCACGCGGCCGGCTGGCATGCCTTCGGGCCCGGCTTGGACCAGCAAACGAAAGACATCGAGCCGATTGTCCTGGGCGAGCGCGGCCAAGGCCGCGACGGCATTTGACGTTTCCATATTTCAACGAATATTGAAATATAATGGAGATGTCAACCGTCGTGCTCGCCCGCGGACTCCGGAATTCACCTTAGGGGCAACATCTGAATTTTTGTGGCCCGGAGCAGGAGGTAAAAGGAGGGCCGCGCGTTACGAGGAAAAGGCCATGCGAAGCAACGTCGTGAGAAGCGAGAGCAACGTCTATTATTTGCCGCGCAGTCAGGCGCGCGTGCTCGCGGTGTCTCTGGCGCAAAAAAAACGCATCCGGCAATTCCTGATAATCGGCTCCTCTATCATGGGCGGCGCGCTGATCGGCTTCGGGCTTGCCCATCTGCCGGCCCTGTGCGGCGCGATTGCCACGGCGCTGCATCTGCCGATGCATCAGCTCTAGACCCTGATCCAATTCCATTAAATTGGATCAGGGTCTAGAGTTTCGTTTGAGCATCATCTTTTCCGAAAACCGGTTTCCACTTTTCGGGATCATGCTCAGGACGCTCACCGCCATCTGCGGTGCAGCCATAGCCATTGTTCGGGATGTTGGCGGATCCAGCCTTCAATCACCGCCGTGATCGCCTGCATGGTGCCTTTGATGTCGACGCGGCCACTTTGGTCGCGCACGGGCTCGACCGGATCGGACACTTCGCCCCAAAAGCCGTTGCCGTCGGGCTTGCGCACCACGCGCATGCCGTAGATAGGCAGTTCGGTTTGCCGGGCCAACATTGCGATCAGCGGATTGGCGAGGCAGGGCCGGCCGAAGAACGTCACCTCGACGCCCTTGGTATAATGCTGGTCGGCGAGCATGCCGACATGAACGCCCGACTGCAGGAGCCGCGCCAGTCTGACCGGGGCGTCGAGCCCGGTCGGGATCAGTTGGCCCATCAGCGGCTCGCGCAGCTTGATGATGACGTCGCTGACGGCGCCGATATTCGGCCTTCGGAACAGTACGGCGGATTTAGCCCCGATCAGTTTCGCGCCGACGCCGGGCAATTCCCAATTGGCGAGGTGTGCAGCAAAGCCGATCGTCGCCCTGCCCGAGTTCATGATCCAGTCGTAGCGTTCCTTGGATTCCGGCGGATAGGTGATGGCGTCGGGAGTGGGCGGGCCGAAACCTTCGACGGAGAACTCGTCGAGATGGGCAAATTCGATGGCGATGCGGCCGAGATTGTCCCAGACGCCGCCGAGGATTGTTTCAATCTCGGCGTCTGATTTTTCGGGAAACGACGCGCGCAATTGCTCGCGGCCGATGCGGTGTTCCTTGAACAGCGGACCGATCTTGCGCATCAACGCGCCGGAGAAGTTCGCCATGCGCCGCCGATCGGTGTGCTTGATCGCGCCGAGGAGCCCGATGGTGAGCGAGCCCAGCGTCGCGTCGAGCAATGGCTTAAAGCGCGCGCCACGCATCTAAAACATGACGATGATCTTGCCGAACACCTGGCGGCTTTCGAGCCGCGCCAAGCCGCGCTCGAATTCGGCGAGCGGCACTTCGGTGTCGATCACGGGCGTCAGGCCCGCGGCCATCTTGGCGAGGCTTTCGCGGATGTTGCGCAGCGAGCAGCCGAACGAGCCGAAGATACGATATTGCTGCAGATAGAGCTGGAACAGGTTCAGGTCGATCGACTGGCCCGTGGTCGAGCCGCAAGTGACGAGCCGGCCGCCGCGCTTGAGGCACAACAGCGAGCCGTTGAAAGTGTCGGGCCCGACATGCTCGAAGGCGACGTCGACGCCTTTCTTGCCGGTGAGCTTGCGCACGATGGTTTCGAACCGGTCGGTGCGATAATTGATGACGTGATCGGCGCCGAGCGCCTTGGCCTTCTCCGCCTTAGCGTCGTCGCCCACGGTGGTGATGACGGTGGCTCCGATCGCCTTGGCCATTTTGATGGCGGTCGAGCCGATGCCGGAGCCGCCGGCTTGCACCAAAATGGTTTCGCCCGGCTCGAGCTTGGCGTTATCGAACAGCATGTGCTGGACGGTGCCGAACGCGACCGGCGCGCAGGCGGCGTCGCGGAAGCTTACGCCTTCGGGAATCGGCACCACGAGCCGAGCCGGCATGTTGACGCGGTCGCGGGCAAAGCCGTCGGCATGAAAACCCATGATGCTGCCGACTTTTTCGCAGAGATTATCGCGGCCTTCGCGGCAGGCCTTGCAGCTGCCGCAGGTCTGCGCGCCATAGGCGACGACACGGTCGCCGACTTTGCGCCCGGTCACGTCCGGCCCGACGGCGATGATTTCGCCGGCCGCTTCGACGCCGACGATAAGCGGCAGCTTGCGTTTGGCGAACGCCATGCCGCGCCAGCCCCAGACGTCGATATGGTTGAGCCCGATCGCCTTGATGCCGATCTGCACTTCGCCCGCGCCCGGCGCCGGCGGCTCAGCGATATCGATGAGTTCGATCTTGCGCTCGGTGACAAGCGTCAGCGCGCGCATCGTCCGCGCCGGCGCGGCGCTCGGCTGCTCGTCCAACGTCGTTGCCAAAGTGCCGGTCACGCCGGCTCCCGCGCCAGCACCAGCGAGACATTCTGGCCACCGAAGCCGAACGAATTGGAGATGACGCGCGTGACCTTGGCATCGCGCGCTACGTTCGGCACCACGTCGAGGGGAATGCCGGGATCCGGAACGCTGTGGTTGATGGTCGGCGGAATACGCTGGTTTTCGAGGGTCAAAAGGCTGAACACCGCTTCCACCGCGCCAGCCGCGGTCAAGGTATGGCCGATCATCGATTTGTTCGACGACATCGGAATGCCGCGGATGCGCTCGCCGAACACGGTAGACACGCCGAGGCATTCCATCTTGTCGTTCTCGGGCGTCGAAGTGCCGTGGGCGTTGATGTAATCGACATCTTGCGGTCCGACGCCGGCGTCGGACAATGCGTTACGCATGCAGGCGATGACCGGCTTGCCGTCGGGGCTCGAGCGGGTGCGGTGGAACGAATCCGATTTCTCGCCGCAGCCTTCGAGGATGCCGAGCACTGTCGCGCCGCGCGCGATCGCATAATCGTAATCCTCGAGCACCAGCGCGCCGGCGCCTTCGGCAAGGACAAACCCGTCGCGGTTCTTGGAAAACGGTTTCGATGCCTGCTCCGGCGGGTCGTTCTGCGTCGACAGCGCGGAGAGGAGCGAGAAGCGCACCAGCGATTCCTGTGTGATCGATCCGTCGGCGCCGAGCGCTAGTGCCGCCTTGCACTCGCCGCGCCGGATCGCCTCGACGCCGAGTTGGATCGCGGTCGCGCCCGAAGCGCAAGCCGTGGTCAGCGAGATCGGCGAGCCCTCGGTGCCGAAATGGTCGGCGAGATGCTCGCCGATGATGCCGTATTTCAAAGTCTCGTAAATCGGCGAGAATTGCGGCTCGTGCGCGACCCGCATGAGATCGGGATATCCGGCATCCTGATCCGGCGCCGCGGCCTCCGCCATCTGGATGCGGTAAGGCCACTCGATTTCAAGCGGCGGCAAAGCGAGAAACAGCGGGCCGGGAAAGCGGCCCTTGCTGCCGATGCCCGATTGCGCGACCGCCTCTTCGCCAGCCAACAGCGCGATGCGCTCGGACAATTCCGCCGGCGGCATATAATCCTTGTAGACGTCATCGACGGTGCCGGCGATCGTGGTGCGCAGACTGTCGAGCGGAAAGCGCGAAATGCGCCGGATGCCGGACTTGCCGGCCGTCAGTCTCGCCCAATTGTCGGCTTTGCCGACGCCGAGCGAGGTGACGATGCCCATGCCGGTGACCGCGATCACCGGACGCCCGGCTTTGTCGCGATGCGCGCCAGCGGTGGGACGTATCGATGCCATGATGGTCTCCCTCAATCCACCCGTTCGAGCAGCGCCAGCCCTTCGCCACGCCAATTGCCGACGCTGGTGACGACGACTTGGGAGAGCCCGGGCGGACTTTCGCCGGTATCTCCGGTCCCCGTCGGGGCGAACAGCTTGCCGTGCTCGATCGCCGCGCAGCCGATGCCCAGATTAGCCATGAACTGGGTATCGACCCCATGACCGATATACGTACCGGTATTGCGTACCGGAAGACCAATATCCTTTAGAACGTGCAGCTCGGCGGAGGTCGCCGGCTCGAAGCCGGAGGCGCCGGAAATGACGGCGGCGTGCGCCCGGTCGATCTGCGGCGAGATCGCATCCCATTGTCGGCGCAACGAGGCTTCCGTCTCGCCGGGCCGGCGCGGGGTGCGGTCAGAGAGCACCGGCGAAATCCGCGCCTTGGGGCGTGCGCCGCGGGCCCTGGCATGGTCCGAGCTTTCCAGCACCAGAAACGCACCCATGGTGGCGAAGGCGATGCCGCCGTCCGGGCCGCGATCCCAGACCGCCGCAAACTTGTCCTTGAGCACCACGCCGCCCAGCTCGAAAGCCAACAGCACGTCCCAGCGGGTGCCGTGATAGGCGCCGCCGACCAGCGTCAGTTCGCTCTGTCCGGCGGCAATGCGCGCCTGCGCGACGCGCACAGCGTCGACGCCTGCGGGCTCCTCGCCCATGAAGGTTCGCGATGAGCCGACGATGCCGTGCACCAGCGATATATTGCCGGCGAGGAGATTGGGTAACTGCGCCAGGAATAAAGTCGGGCGCAGATCGCTCATCAGGCGCTCATTGAGAAAGGCGCCGGGCTGGTTGACTTTGCGCACGCCGGCCATGATCGCGGTGTCGACGGCGGTGTCGCGCTCGCCGCCGCCGGCCGCGACGATCATGTCGGTGTGGTCGAGCAGTTCGGCATTGCCGGCGATGCCGGCGTCGGTCAGCGCCATTCCGGCGGAGTAAACCCCGACGCGCTGCCAGGTTTCCATCTGGCGCTGATCGCTTTTCTTCGGGATCTGTTTGTCATAGCTCATCGGCGGCAGCTGGTGCACGATGTAGGGCGCGAAGCTCTTATCGTCGTAGGGCGGCGTGTCGCCGCGCTCGAGATGGGCCCAAGTGGTTTCCAGCCCCTCGCCCAGACAGGTGAGAAGGCCGACGCCGGTGATCCACACCTCGCGGGGCGCGGTCACTTCGCGAACTCCTTGGCCGGGAAGTTGATGCGCTCCGCCCAATCCCACAGTCCGGCGCGCAGCTCCGGGCTGGGATAAGGAATGATACGATAAGTGAGCTTGGCATCGCAGACCGGAGCGCCCTTGCAGGACGCCTTGGCCTCGCCCATAGCGTAACCCGATCCCTCGTGCACGACTCTGCCTTCGACTTCGAGCACATCGCCGGGAAATACGGCGCTGCGGATTTTCGCTTCCTTGACTCCCGCCAGCGCCGGCAATCCGGTGAAGCCGGTCAGCGCGCTCACCAGCCAGCCCGTCGTCTGCGCCATGCATTCGATCAAGAGCACGCCCGGCATCAACGGATAACCCGGGAAGTGCCCCTCAAAAACGGTGCTCTGGAGCGGCACGGTACAAATCGCGCGCGCCACGCGCTCGCCGGCGTCCACCTCGATGAAGCGGTCGACCATTTGAAAATATTCAAGGCGCATGTGCGGCGCCTCAGGCGCCCTTGGCAGCGATCAGCTCGTCGATCCGCTCGCACAGGTTCTTCAGCACAAAATACTGATCGGTCGTGGCCTTGCCGTCATTGACTTCCTGAGTCCATTGCTCAAGCGGCAGCTTGATGCCGAACGCCTTATCGATGGCGAAGGCGATGTCGAGGAAGTCGAGACTATCGATCTCGAGATCGTTGATGGCGTGGCTCTCCGGCTTGATGTTTTCGCGCGGAATATCGCAAGTTTCCGCAATGATTTCAGCCACTTTATCGAACGTGGTGGACATAAGGCGTGCTCTTTGGTCAGCAGAAGAATAAGCGCCGGCCCAGTCCGGCGCGAGCAAGCCCGTCACTCGGGCCCCTCAATTGTGAACGCCCCGTATAGCGAAGGATGCCGCCAAGTTCAACGGCGGCGGACCCGCCTGAAGGCCCCGCCGCGACAGCGGCGAGAAAGCCGATTCGGCCTTGCGGACAAGAGCTTGTACCAAGCGGTTGCGGTCTGGGCCAGGGCCTAGCGCCTGCGGTGAGCGTTAGCGCCGAGAGCATGTGCCGAGAGCATGCGCCAAGAGCATGCGCCAAGAGCGTGACCGCTATGCTTGATTGGCCAAGCCATATTACCTAATGAACCCGCTCAAGAGGTCATTCATGCCGAAGGCGCTCGTGCGCAAGCGTTGTTTCGTGCAGATGACCGGCTACGAGCCGGTCGGACCGGAACGCCAGCATCGCCGTTTCGCCCGGGAAATGGCGCGATTCCACAAAGCCTGGAACGTGCAAGGCGAGGCTTCGCCGCCACAACTTTCGGCCGACGGAGCGGTCGCGCGCTGGACGGTGGAGACCTGGGGGCCAAACTGGCGCGTCACCACCGATTTTCACCAGTTTCGTTGGGACGATTTCATCACCGCCGACATGGCCGAGAGCGATTGGCGGCGATTCCCGCTCGGCATCGCGGCATTGATGGAGTTCGTTCTTACCGGAACGGTGCTGAAATATTTCAAGGTGGCGTGGCGCTACGGCGGTTTCTTTCTTTATCCGCTGGTCTACATCCTCGGCACGATGTGGCTGGCGATTGCGGTGACACGGTATGTGGCGATCCATGTCGCGGGCAGTTTCGGCGGCCTGCCATATCCGCTCGTGCTCGCGCCAGCACTGTGGCTTGTGATTTTCGTTGGCCTGCGCTGGACGCTCGGCTGGTGGGTTCATATCCGCTATGCGCTCGACGATTGGTATTTTGCGCGCGACCTGATCCATCGCGCCCGGCCGGAGGTCGAGGCACGGCTCGACCGGCTGGCGCGCGAACTGGTGCAGCTCGCACGCGACACCGATGCCGATGAGATCATCGTCGACGGCCACAGCCTCGGCGCGCCGTTGACACTGACAGTGGTCGACCGGGCGCTCATCCTCGATCCGCAGCTCGGCAGTCGCGGTAAAGCGCTGCATCTGGTTTCGAGCGGTTCGTCGCTACTCAAAGTCGCCTTGCATCCGGCGGCCGGCTGGTTGCGCGACGCTGTCGGCCGGGTCGCGAACGCGCCGTCGATTTACTGGGTCGAGTATCAGTCACTCGTCGATATCATCAATGTGTACAAAGTCGATCCCGTGGCCGCCCTTGGCCTGCCGGCGATCGGCAAGCCCATCGTGCGCATCATCCGCATTCGTATGATGGTGGAAGAGCATACCTACCGGCGCTTTCATCTGAATTTCCTGCGCATCCACCGCCAGGCGGTGATGGGCAACGAGCGGCGCTACTTTTACGATTATTACATGCTGTGCTGCGGGCCCATCGCGCTGGTCGACAGGGTCGAAAATCCGGACCGGGCGGTGACGGCCTTTGCCGGCAACGGCAGCCTGGTGGACAGCCTGGTGGATGGTGCCAACGGTGGTATCGGCGGCACGGCCAACGCACGTCACGGAGCCTTAAGCCCGTGACGGCAACGATCTCGAAAATCATCTGGCTGGCGTTCGGCATCATCTGGGTCATCTTGCGCCAGCAGCCGGGACGACGTGCGCGCAAGACGCCGGTGCGCTACTCGGCGCGCGGGGCGCGCGAATTCGCGCTGCTGGGTGCTTCGCTCAGCGGGCTCGGCATCGTGCCCGCCGCATACGTGGCGAGCCATTTTCCGCGCTTTGCCGACTACCCCGTGGTGCCGGCGCTAAGCTATCTCGGTATTGCCGTCGATGTGGCCTGCCTTTGGTTGTTTTATCGCACCCATCGCGATCTCGGTCACAACTGGTCGGTCAGCCTCGACCTGCGTGAGCGCCACACCCTCGTCACAACCGGTGTCTACGCCTTGGTTCGGCATCCGATGTATTCCGGCTTCTGGCTCATGGCGCTCGCCCAGGTTCTGCTACTGCCTAATTGGGTTGCGGGACCTGCCGGTCTGGTCGGCTTCGGCATCCTGTTTTTTGGGCGGCTGCGGCGGGAGGAAGCAATGATGATCGAAGCCTTTGGCGAAGAGTATCGCGCTTATATGCGCCGTACGGCGCGGGTCGTTCCATGGTTGTTCTGAGTCATGCCGCCATCGGATCCAGTGTCAACTAGCCATGCATCCTCCTGGCCGCATCGCCGCACGTGGCATTTTTGTAACATGTTCCGCCGAGCTGTGGGGTATGGCCACAATTAGCGGGATTTCGCCGTTAAAATCTGGCAGTGCGGTGGGGAACACTTAGAATGAGACGGCCGATGAATTGCCGGGGATCGAGTGCGATGCAGACCGTGAGGAGGTCATGAGAGATTGGTTGCGCTTTACCGTCGTCGGGGTGCTGGCGGCGGCCTTGATGCTCGCGCTCGGAGCGAGCCCCGGCATGGCGCAGTCGCGTGCGCACGTTTACCTGCTGCGCGGGCTGATGAACATTTTTTCGCTTGGCATGGACACGCTCGGCGCGGAACTCAACAAGCGCGGCGTCTATGCGACGGTGGATAACCACGCCGAGTGGCAGGCGCTCGCCGACGGGGCCGCCTCCAGATACAAAGCCGGCAGCGAAGGGCCGATCATTCTCATTGGTCATTCATTGGGCGCCGATGCCATCATGGAGATGGCCAACTATCTGGGCCAGAAAGGCGTGCCGGTAGCGCTCGTCGTGCCGTTCGACGGCACGCAGTCGTTCTATGCTACGTCCAATGTCGCGCGTGTCCTCAACTTGACCCAGCGCGATTACGCCTACATGCGGCGAGGGCCTGGCTTCCATGGCTCGCTCGTGAATGTCGATCTCAGCGGCGATCCGAAAATCGACCATCTGACCATCGACAAGTCACCGCGGCTGCATGCGCGGGTGATCAGCGAAGTACTCTCCGATGTCGGCTCGCATCGCGGACCCGAACCGGCCGGTCCCGACTCCACGCGCGCCAGTGCGTCACCGCCGAGCAGCGTGGAAGGCGGCACTAAGTCCGGGCCACCCAGGGAGGAAGCCGCAAAGCCCGGGGAAGCGACCTCTGTGGTGTCCGCACCGACGGCGGCCGCGACCAAGACCGG
>PLTE01000089.1 GCA_003164375.1 Hyphomicrobiales bacterium
GATCTGGCCCTTCGACCTGATTCCCAGGATCATGGAGTTCCAGGAATGGCGCTTTATCGAAGAGGGCCTCAAGCAACGCATCCGCGCGCTGAACATGTTCATTGCCGACATGTACGACGAGCGGCGGATCGTCCGCGACGGCGTCTTTCCCGAGTACATGGCCCAGTCGAGCAAGTGTTTTCTTAACCGTTGCGCCGGCATGCAGCCGCCCAAAGGCGTGTGGTGCCACATCACCGGCACCGACCTCGTCCGCGATGCCGACGGCACGCTCTTCGTGCTGGAAGACAATCTCCGCTGCCCCTCCGGCGTCTCCTACGTCCTGGAAAACCGCGAAGTCATGAAGCGCACCTTCCCGCAGATGTTCGACGGCTTGTCGATCCTGCCCGTGGAGGACTATCCCGAGCAACTGCTCAAGATGCTGCACTACATCGCTCCGCCCGCTGCTCACGATCCGACGGTCGTCGTGCTGACGCCGGGCATCTACAATTCGGCCTATTTCGAGCATTGTTTCCTCGCCCGGCAAATGGGCGTCGACCTGGTTCAAGGCAGCGATCTGGTCGTGGCGGACGGTTACGTCTCCATGCGCACGACGCGCGGCCTCAAGCGGGTGGACGTCATCTACCGCCGCATCGACGACGATTTCCTCGATCCCTTGGTGTTCCGATCCGACAGCGCGCTCGGCGTGCCCGGGCTGATGTCGGCCTACCAAGCCGGCTCCGTCACGCTCGCCAATGCGGTGGGCACCGGGATCGCCGACGACAAGGCGGTCTACAGCTACATGCCCGAGATCGTAAAATTCTATCTCGGCGAAGAGCCGCTGTTGAAGAACGTGCCGACATGGCGCTGCCGCGAGAGCGAACATCTGTCTTATGTGCTCGACAACATCGCGGACCTGGTTGTGAAGGAGGTTCACGGCTCCGGCGGCTATGGCATGCTGATCGGTCCGAAGGCCGACAAGGCGACGATCGCAGCCTTTGCCGCCAAGCTCAAAGCCGATCCGACCAATTTCATCGCCCAGCCGACGCTTGCGTTGTCGACCTGCCCGACCTGTGTCGAAGAAGGCATTGCGCCGCGCCATGTCGATCTGCGCCCGTTCGTGCTGTCCGGCCGCGACCGTATCCGCATCGTGCCCGGCGGCTTGACGCGCGTTGCGCTGAAGAAAGGCTCGCTCGTCGTCAATTCGAGCCAGGGCGGTGGCACCAAAGATACGTGGGTCCTGGACGGCTAATTCGGGCGCTAGCCGGATAAATTGGATTTTGGATGGATTGCCTGGGTGTTGGACGAATGAAGAGATTGAACGATGCTGTCGCGCACGGCCGATAACCTGTACTGGCTCGCCCGTTACGTCGAACGTGCGGAATATATCGCGCGCATCCTCGACACGACGCTGCGGCTCACCGCGCTGCCGCTCGCCTATGTCGGCACCACCAACGAATGGGAATCCGCGGTGGCCACGGCCGGCTGCGCCAACGCCTTCTTCGAGAACTACAAGGAGGCTAACGAGGAGACCGTCACCGAATTCCTCGCCTTCTCCAGCTCCAACCCGTCCTCGATCCGCAACTGCTTCGAAAGCGCCCGACTGAACGCGCGCTCGGTGCGCACCGCGCTCACTATCGAGATGTGGGACGCCATCAACAGCGCCTGGCTCGAACTCAAGCGGTGGGGCAACGGACCGCGCTCGCGCGAGGAGTTCGCACGCTTCCTGCGCTGGGTGCTGGGATCGTCGCTGCGCTTCGATGGCTCGGCCTACCGGACCATGCTGCGCAACGATGCCTATTGGTTCTCGCGGCTCGGGGTCTATATCGAGCGCGCCGACAACACCGCGCGTATCCTTGACGTCAAGTATCACTTGCTCTTGCCCGCCGAAGAGCATGTCGGCGGGCCGCTCGATTATTACCAATGGTCCTCGATTCTGCGCTCGGTGTCCGCGCTCACCGCCTATCACTGGGTCTATCGCGAAAACGTCAAGCCGTGGCTGGTTGCCGATCTCTTGATGCTGCGGGACGAGATGCCGCGCTCACTGGCCAGCTGTTACGAGAATCTGGTGCATAATCTCGACCGCATCGCCAACGCATATGGCCGCCAGGGGCCGGCGCAACGCCAGGCCCGTACCGTGCGCGCGCGACTGGAAAACGTCCGGATCGAGGAGATATTTCAGACCGGCTTGCACGAATTCATCGATGATTTCGTCGAGGACAATAATCGCCTCGGTACCGCCGTCTCGCAGCAATATCTGCTATAGTCGGGGTCGCTGGTCAGTGGTCAGTCATCAGAAGTTGGCGGACAATAGAGCCCTATGTCGTCTATCGTCGGCCTCCTCCGCCATCTGACTACCGTCATCTTACAACCGGCTTCTGATTGCTAACTCCCGATATGCGCATCCGCATCGCCCACCGCACCACTTACCGATACGATCCGCCGGCCGCGGGCGTAATCCAGGTTCTGCGCGTCACGCCGCGAAACTACGAAGGCCAGTACATCGTGCATTGGCGCATCGATGTATCCGCGGACGCGCGGCTTGCCGCGCATGAGGACGCGTTCGGCAACGTCACACACGTATTCTCCGCCGATGGGCCGCTGGGCGAACTCGCCGTCGAGGTCGACGGCGAGGTCGAGACCCAGAACACCAATGGAATCGTGCGCGGGACCGTCGAACGATTTGGGCCCACGTTGTTTCTGCGCGACACGGCTTTGACGCAGGCCGACCCGGCGATCCGCGACTTCGCGCAAAGCATCCGCGCCAACAAAGGCGGCGAGGTTCTCGCCGAGTTGCACGCGTTGCTGGACGCGCTCTACGAAGAAATGGAGCATGATTCCGATGAACCGGAGGGCACGGCGAACGCGGCCGAAGCCTTTACGCTCAAGCGCGGCTCGTCGCGGGACTTAAGCCACATTTTCATCGGCGCGGCCCACGCGCTCGGCGTTCCGGCCCGCTATGTCGCCGGCTATTTTCGTGGCGGCGACAGTGACGCGACGGGCCATGGCGGTCACGCCTGGGTGGAGGCTTTCGTGCCCGATCTCGGTTGGGTGGCGTTCGATCCGGCGAACGGCTTCTGTCCGACCGATGCGCATGTGCGCGTCGCTATCGGGCTCGATTCACTCGGCGCGGCCCCGGTGCGCGGCGTGCGCTATGGCCCCGGCGCCGAGACGCTCGCGGTCGCCATTACGGTCGGCCAATAGGCCTATCACGCTGTCCCGCGACAGCGGGAAGGATGCTATAAGCGCCGCACGGGGGAGCAGTTGATCCGATGACTTATTGCGGTGGTATTCTGGTGCGCGAGGGACTGGTGATGTTCGCGGATACGCGGACCAATGCCGGCGTCGATAACATCTCGACTTTCCGCAAGCTGCACGTGTTCAAGGACCCAAAGAAGCGCGTGATGGCGATCGCCACGGCGGGAAATCTGTCGATCAGCCAATCGGTCATCAGCATATTGGTCGAAGGCTACGACAATCCCGAAACCGGCGAACGCGAAACCCTGATGAACTCGCCGACCATGTTCCAGGCGGCGCAACGCGTCGGTCATGTCATTCGCACCATCCACGCCACCGAAGGCAAGGCGCTCGAATCCTCCGACGTGAATTTCGACGTCTCGTTCCTGTTCGGCGGCCAGATCATGGGCGAGCGCATGCGCTTGTTCATGGTGTACTCTGCCGGCAATTTCATCGAATGCACGACCGATACGCCGTATCTTCAGATCGGCGAGCACAAATACGGCAAGCCGGTTCTCGACCGCGCCATCAATTACGAGATGGACCTTTATGACGCGCTGAAAGTGGGCCTGGTCTCCATCGATTCGACCATGCGCTCGAATCTGAGCGTCGGCATGCCGATCGATCTTCTGGTAGTACGGCGTGACACCTGCGACCCAGAGTTGGTCTACCGCATCGAGCCGGGCGAACCTTACTTCACGGATCTGCGCGAGAGATGGTCGGGGGCGTTGCGCGCTGCTCATATCGGTATCCCGCGGCCGCCCTATACCAACAAGCGGTAAGGCTGCATTTTACCCGCCATTAACGAACGCTGCCGGAACCGAGCCGCGCTCACGCCAGAAGCCTCTACAGCGCTAAATTGCAAGTGATTTTCAATATTTACACCTTAGGGTCGGGCCGAGACAGAACGTCCAAAGGGTGGTTAGGTGCCTTCGGCGCGGTCGAAAATCGCGGCGGAAAGCAAACGGTCGGGGTGGGATCAGGCCCGTTTGAGCCTGGTCGTGCCGATCGGCGTGATCGTTGCTATCGCCATCCTGTGCGTGGCCGTTGCGGTGCTGATCGCCGCGCAGCGGGCCAATGAAGCTGCCGTCGATTCCGAACAGCGACTGATCGCCCACGCGATCGCCGATCGCGGCGAGCGCGCGTTGCGCGTCGTCGAGAACGTTGCCGCGACGCCCCACGCCACGCTCAAGGTCCGCGACAGCTACAATCCGGAATGGGTCGATCGCCGCGTCGGAAATGAGATGACGGAGATTTTCCATTTCGACGGCACGGCGATCGTCGGCGCCGACGACCAGATCGAATACATGCACGACTTCGCGGCTGCCGGCCCGAGCGACGCCGAGCTGCGTGCGGCGCTGGCGCCGATCGTCGATCTTTTGCGCGGCCGGCTCAGCGCCGTGCCGCTTCACTCCATCACCGTGGGCGCTGCGCGGGACGCCAGCAAGCCCGGCCGCAGCGTTGCCCTGATCCAGCGTTTCCTCGACACTCCCGCGATCGTTACCGCGGTCGCGGTCGGCTCCAACGGCGATCTCGCGCACGGCAACGCCGGCGCGCCGATCGTAGTCGCCGTGAAAAACGTCGGCGATCGGCTGTTGTCGAAGATAGGCGAACGCCTCCAATTGGACGGACTGCGCGTGAGCGACCAGCCGGTGACTGCCGCCAACGAGCGCGTCGCCGCACTCGTCGACGCCCAAGGCGATGCCATAGCGCGCTTCGCCTTTCGGCCGAAATTGCCCGGCGGCGCGATCGCGATGAGCGTGGTGCCGTTCATCGCCGTAGCCCTCGCGGGTATCATCATCCTGGTCGCTTTGGTCATGCGCACCATGCGACGCACCATGGCCGCCGTCGCGGTCGGCGAGCGGCAACTGCGTCACCTCGCGCTGCACGATCCGGTGAGCGGCTTGCCCAACCGCATCTATTTCAGCGAGCGGCTCGAACAGGCGATCCGCGAGGTGCGCAGCGGCGGTCAATCGGCCGCGGTGTTCTACATCGATCTCGATCACTTCAAGGACGTCAACGATACGCTCGGCCATCACATCGGCGACGAGCTGATCCTCAACGTGACGCAGCGCCTGAGCCGCGTCATGCGCGCCGAGGACCTGGTGGCGCGTCTCGGCGGCGACGAGTTCGCCATCATCACCGAATGCGAGTCGGATTCCTATTCGCTGCAAGCCATCGCCGGGCGCATCATTGCTGCGGTCTGCGCGCCCTACGCCATCTCCGGCCACAATATCATCATCGGCGCCTCGATCGGCATTGCCGTGATCGACCGCCGCAACGAAGCCGCCGACATCCTGCGCTACGCCGACATGGCGCTCTATCGCGCCAAGAACGAGGGCCGCAATCGCGCCTGCATTTACGACGCGGCCATGGACGCCGATCTGTCGAACCGCAAACTGCTGGAGGGCGACCTCCTCCACGCCATCAAGAACGATGACCTGCGCGCCGCCTACCAGCCGATCGTCAATGCCTCGGGCGACGCCGTCGTCGGCGTCGAGGCGCTGGCGCGCTGGNNGTCAACGTCTCGCCGCTGCAATTCCGCCGTTCGGACTTCGTCGAACTGGTCGAGCGCATTCTCACCGAGACCGATTTCGACGCCAACCGGCTCGAACTCGAACTGACCGAAAGCACGCTGCTTGGCAATCTCGACACCGCCGAACTGTCGATGCTCCGTCTCAAGGCGATCGGGGTGCGCTTTGCGCTCGACGATTTCGGCACCGGNNTGCGGCGTTTCCCGTTCGACAAGCTCAAGATCGATTCGAGCTTCGTGCGCTCGATCGAGAAGGCGCCCGACGCCGCCGCGATCGTTCATGCGGTGGTCAGCCTCGGCCGCGGGCTGGGCATGAAGGTGACGGCGGAAGGCGTCGAGACCGCCGAGCAGCATCTGTTCCTGCGCGCCGCCGGCGTGCACTCGATGCAGGGCTANNATCGCCCGACGACTACCGCGTCGGCAGCCCGGACCTCGAAGTCGCGATGGCGAGCTGAAGGCCCCGGCCATTCTTCTGCATTCTTCTGCATTCTCCCGCCTCGCCCTCTCCCCGCCCGCGCGCAGAGATGGTATCCCGGTCGTCCAGAAACATGACGGGAGGCCACGATGACCGCGCGGAAAGTTGCATTGGTGACGGGAGCCGGCACCGGCGTCGGCCGGGCGGTGACGCTGGCTTTGATGCGCGAAGGTTATGCGGTGGTGCTCGCCGGACGGCGCAAGGACATGCTCGAGGCGGTGGCCAAGGAAGGCGCGCAGACGCCGGGCGAAGCCTTGACGGTGCCGACCGACGTCGCCGACCCGGCCGCGATCAAGTCGCTGTTCGCCAAGACCAAAGAGACCTACGGGCGGCTCGACCTGCTGTTCAACAATG
>PLTE01000064.1 GCA_003164375.1 Hyphomicrobiales bacterium
CAGCAGCGTGAGCCGGTAGCCGTTCCGGAAAAGGTGCTCGGGGATGAAGGTGATGTCCGGCGCCTCGGCCTTGATCGTGACGTGGAAGTGGGAATCCTCAAGGACCACCTCCTGGACGAGCGGATGCACGCGCATGAGATCGGCGGCTTCTTTGAGCCGCTCGGCGACGGCCACCTCGACGGAGCCGCCCATCGCGGCGCGCCGCGCGAGGTCCTTTGACGTGCCGCTGAAGAGCAGCTCGCCCTTCTCGATGATCCCCAGCACGTCGCACAGTTCGCCCAGTTCGGAGAGGATGTGCGAGGAGATGATGATCGTCTTGCCGGCGGCGCCCAGGTCGCGCATGAGCTGCTTGAGCAAAGCCCGCCCATTGGGGTCCACCCCGCTGGCCGGCTCATCCAGCAGCAGCACCTTCGGAGCCTGCACCAGAGCCATGGCGATCTCGACCCGGCGGCGCTCGCCATACGAGGTCTGCGCCACCGGGCGCATCGCAAGGTGATCCAGGCCCACGCGTTGCAGTGCACCGCGCGCTTGCTCGACCAACCCCGTCTGCCGGTCCAACCGTACGATCGGGTTCCAGCGCAGCGGTGACAGTCCCAGCAATGCCAGGGTTACGTTGCGCAGCAGCGTCTCGCCGGGAAACAGCGTGATGATCTGGTAGGTCCGCGCCAGCCCCAGATGCGCGCGCCGCCTGGTCGGCAGCCGCGTGATGTCGTTGCCGAACAGCGCGATCGAGCCGCTGTCGGGCCGCAACTCCCCGGCAATGAGGTTGAACAGCGTCGTCTTGCCGGCACCGTTCGGGCCGATGATCAGGCGGCGCTCACCATCCGCTACGGCAAGCTCCACCGCGTGGGTCACGCGCAACCCGCCGAACGACTTGGTCAGCCCGCGGACTTCCAGCGCGTTGGTGCCGGGTGGCGCGTTGGTGGCGGGCCGCGCGTGGGTGGCGAGCGGCGTGTTCACGGCCGGCTTTCCCGTTCGACGACCGTCGCCGCCACGCGTGGCCGGCGCGAAGCGGTGACCCAGCGCCAGAACCGCACCGAGCCGGGCACCAACCCCTCGGGCATGAACACCACGATCAGCACGAAGATTGCGCCGAGCACGAAATTCCAGCGCGTGACATAGGCGCTCACCACGTTCTTGACGATGACCACGAGAGCAGCGCCGATCACCGGCCCGAGCAGCGTTCCGGCGCCGCCCGAGATCACCATCAATAGGCCCTCCGCCGAGGCGGTGAGCGCCAGCGCCTGCGGGCTGATGAACTCGTTGTAATAGACGAACAGAATGCCGGCGACGGAGGTCAACAGCCCGGAGAACATGAAAGCCCAGAACCGGATCATCCACACATGGTAGCCCAGCGTGTTCATGCGGCGCGGCTGGTCGCGGGTGCCGCACAGAGCGGCGCCGAACGGCGAGCGCACGAAAATAGCGCAAGCCGCCACCGCGACCAGAAAGACCACCAGTGTCGCGTCGTAAAACCCACGCGCCGAAGTAAGCGGCAAACCGAACGGCGCGGGCCGCGTCGCCACGCTGATGCCGTTGTCGCCATTGGTGAGGCTGATCCAGCGGTAGGCGAGCCCCCAGATGATCTCGCCGAGCGCGAGCGAGATCATGATGAAGCTGATGCCAGTCGCGCGCAGCGCCAGCGCCGCGAAGCCCGCCGTCACGACCAACCCCGCCGCGATCGCGGCCAGGATCGCCACGAGATGACCATAGCCGGCGGCGAGCAAATAGGCCGTCACATAGGCGGCGACCCCGAACAAGCCGGCATGACCGAGCGACACCAATCCGGCATACCCGACCAGCACATTCAGTCCGAGCGCAAAGATCGCGTAAAGCAGGATCTGACTTGCTATATTGACGTAATAAACTTCCCCGATCACGAACGGCACCGCAATCAGCGCGAGAATGGCGACGGCGACGCCGATGCGCCGGCCAGTCACGAAACTCCTCACAGAACTTGTCGGCACCGGACTGCTTGCAGGACCTGTTGTCACAGGACTCGTTGTCACAGGACTCGTTGTCACAGGACTCGTTGTCACAGGACTTGGCCTCCGAACAAGCCTTGCGGCCGCAATGCCAAGACCAGCACCATCGGCAGGAAGAGGATGAAATAAGCGAGCTCCGGTAACAGCGCCTGGCCGAAATTATAGATGAAGCCGACGATGATGCTGCCGACGAACGAGCCGAGCAGGCTTCCGGTGCCGCCGAGAATGACGACCACGAGCGCAAGCGGCAACATGTCCTGGTCGAGACCGGGGTAGACCGACAGAATCGGACCGCCGATCATCCCGGCGAATCCGGCCAGACCGGCGCCGAGCGCGAACACGATGGTGAAGAGCTGCGACACGCGGATGCCGACGACCCGCGCCATTTGCGGATCGTCGACGCCGGCGCGGATCATGGCGCCGAGCCGCGTACGCTCGAGCATGAGCCACAGCGCCAGCGCGACGACGGCGGCGATCAGGATGACCGCCAACCGGTAGAGCGGAAACACCGCTCCGCCGAAGCGGAGGAATCCGGCAAGAGCTGGCGGCGTCGCCACTGAGATCGGATCGCCACCCCAGCCCATGAGGCACAAATCCGCCGCCATGAAGGAAACGCCGAGCGTTACCAGCACCTGCGCCAATTGCTGGCCGGCCAGCCGCCGCAGCAGAAGCCGCTCCATCAATGCGCCGAGGAGCGCCACTTCTACCGCGCCGATGACCGCCGCCAGCCAGAAATTGAGCGTAATGCCCAGTGCCCCGGAAAGAAGACTGGTGCCGAGATAAGCGCCGACCATGAACATCGAGCCATGCGTTAGATTGGGGATGCGCATCAGCCCGAAGATCAAAGAAAATCCTGCCGACAACAAAAACAACAGGCCGCCAAAAGTCACGCTATTGACGGTGAGCAGCAGCCAAAACGTCATCTCCGCCGACCTTCGCTTTTCTGGCCACTAGTTTTGTTGGTTAGCTTCGCGTTCGGTAGCCCGGACGACGGCTCTCAGCACTTGGTCAGCGGCGGATAATCGCGCGAATAGACTGGATGGGCGAGAAACTCCTGTTCCGGCCAGGTCCAGAACTGGCTGACGTTCTCGTAAGTCTTGATCGTCTTGTTCCAGAGCTTGAGGCCGTATTTGGCGCCCTCGGTGCCAAGTCGCCGCACGTAGAATGTCCCGACGATATTGCCGAAGTGATCGAACTTGACCGGCCCGCGCGGGGTGTCGGTCAGGCTGACCGCGCGCAACGCGGCCATGAACTTCTCCTTGTCACTGGCGTCTCCGCCGACTGCCTGAAGGCCGGCAGCGATCACTTGGCAGCTGACATACATGATGGCGGCATATTGGCCCGGAATGGTGTCGTAGTTCTTCAGCATGCCCTCGACGAAGCGATTGTTGCCGGCAGTGTCGAGATCGACTGTGTAGGGCGTGCAGCTAATCAGGCCGATCGCTTCTTCGCCGAAACTTTTGAGCAAGGCGTCGTCACCACCTGTTTCGCCGGTCACGACGGGATATTTGAGCCCAGTGTTGGCATAGGCCTTCATGAAACGCAGCGGATTCGAGCCGGCAAAGCCTTGGCAGACGCCGTCGCAATCGCTGATCTGCGCGGCATAGGGCGTGTAATCCGGCGTGACCAAAGGAGGCCACAGTTTGCTGACGATGCAACCGCCGTCCTGTTGGAAGGCGGATTGAAAGCCGCCCATCTGCTCGTAACCGAAGGCAAAGTCCTCCGAGATGGTGACGACCCGCTTGAGCTTCATTTCCGTCGCCGCATAGTGCCCCATCGGCTGCATCGCTTGCGAGGAGGCCGCCGCTGCCCGTAAAAAATACGGATTGGGCCGGCGCTGAGTGAGGTCGTCGGCACCGGCGACACTGAGCGTCGGCGTCTTTTGCTCACGGATATAATCGGTGATGGCGAGCAGCTCGAAGGCGGCAAGCGGCCCGAGGATGGCGTCGACTTTATCGCGTTCGATGAGTTCCTGGGCCTTGGTCTTGGTGCCGGCAGGATTGCCGCCGGTATCGGCTGAGACGAGATCGACCTTGCGGCCGCCCATCGTATAATTCGTTTCCTTGAGATAGGTCAGTACGCCCTGCTCCATCTGAATACCGCCTTGGGCAAGCGGTCCGGTCTTCACGGTGAGAAGGCCGAGCTTGAACGGCGCGGCCTGCGCGATGGCAGGCGTCGGAAAACGGGCAAGCGCTGCGGCGGTGCCGGCCGCGGTGCCGGCCAATAGCGCGCGGCGCGTCATTTTCCGAAAAGCAAGATTCTCTTTTCGTGGCGTAAGCTTACGGAACATCGACAACCTCCCTCTGCGCGCTATTGCTGCGCGGCGCTCTCATGGCAGCCGCGCCCCCGCGCGGCCGCTCATGAGGTCTGGATTTCACGTTAGCATTTCGGATTTCGCGCGCGAAGCCTTTCCGCTAGGCAAAATCGGCCACCGTCGCGTCTTTTTCAACACTTCTGCAGCGGCGGATAGTCGCGCGAATACACCGGATGAGCGAGGAATTCCTGCTCAGGCCAGGTCCAGAACTGACTGACATTGTCGTAAGTCTTGATGATCTTGTTCCACAGTTTCAGTCCATATTTGGCGCCCTCGGTGCCGCAGCGCCTGACGTAGAAACTACCGACCACATTACCCAAGTGGTCGAATTTGAGCGGTCCGCGCGGCGTGTCGGTCAGACTGACGGCGCGCAGCGCCGCCACGAATTTTTCTTTGTTGGCGGTGTCGCCGCCCGCCTTGAGGGCCGCTTCAACGACCTGACAGCTGATATAGAGGCCGGCGGCGTAGAAGCCCGGCAGCACGTTGAAGCTCTTCTGCATGCCATCGATGAAGCGCTGGTTGCGTTCAGTCGGGATTTCCAGCGAATAGGGTGAGCAGGAAACCATGCCGATCGCCTCGTCGCCGAAACTCTTGAGCAGAGCATCGTCGCCGCCGGTCCAGCCGGTCACCACGGGATACTTCAAGCCGGACTCACCGTACGCTTTCATGAAGCGCAACGGATTCGAGCCGGCAAAGCCCTGGCAGACACTGTCGCAATCGGCGATCTGCGCGATATAGGGCGTGTAATCCGGCGTAACCAAGGGCGGCCAGAGCTTGCCGACCACGCAGCCGCCATCCTTCTCGAATGCCGCTTGATAACCGCCGATCTCCTCATAATCGAAAGAAAGATCCTCGCCGATGGCCAGCGTACGCTTGAATTTCAGCTCCGTCGCCGCGTAATGACCCATCGGGTGCAGGGCCTGGGAGGAGGTCGCAGATGCGCGCAACAAATAAGGATTCGGCTGTCGCTGGGTCAGATTGTCAGCTGCGGCCAGGCTGAGCGTCGGAATTTTCTGCTGTTGGATATAGTCGTTGATGGCGTAGAGCTCAAAAGTCGCGAGCGGACCGAGCAGCACATCGATTCGGTCGCGCTCGACCAATTCCTGAACTTTGGTCTTGGCGCCGGCCGGAGCGCCGCCGGTATCGGCTATGACCAGTTCGACCTTGCGGCCGGCCATCATATTGTCGGTCTCTTTGAGGAACGTGAGTACGCCCTGCTCCATTTGATTGCCGCCCTGGGCGAGCGGCCCGGTTTTCACGGTGAGAAGGCCGAGCTTGAACGGCGCCGCTTGCGCAACGGCGGGCGCCGGAAAGCGGCCGAACGCCGCCCCAACACCGGCCGCGCTGCCGGCGAGCAGCGCGCGCCGCGTAACTTTCGATGACCTGCCTTTGTGTGACATTCCGTCCTCCCCCTGACGGTCGCCAAGGCTTTTGCCGTGTCGGCTTGTCCGTCGTCGGTTGCCTTTATACGATCATTTCTTCCGCGACGGAATGACCGGCAACAGCAGAAAAGGCCGCGCGGTGCCCCCGAAATGCAGTCCGGTGACGCCACTGAAAATCTGCGACGGCCGGTCGCGCGGATCGTCGTGCAAGAACGGCCCGCAGCCGGTCAGCTCGTTCTTGAAATTCGACAGTCGACCACCGCTCGGACCGGCGTAGACGTAGTCCTTGCCGCGGACGGTGAGCGCAATGCGATGTCCGGCCGGCACGACGATCGAAGTCGGCCAGATTTCGACGTCGAGTTCGACCACTTCGCCCGGCTTGAGCGGCTGTTTTTCGGTATGGGCGTGATAGGGCCGATAGGGCTTTGTCAGCTTCTTATCGAGCTTGCGATGCGAAGCGCGCAACCAGCCCTGGCCGACCGGCGCGTGCGGATCGATGGCACCCTGGAATACCACCTCCTTGAGATCCGGCGAGAACACCCGCAGCACGGCAAAAATATCGGCATCGCCGGTCGACGACGAAACAAAGAGCCTGAGCGCAGACGGCCCGGTGATCTCGGTCTCCTGCGCAAGCGGCGCGGTGACGAAGGTGACGCCGTCGCCCATTGCTTCGAAACGGACCTCCGTTTTCTTTTTCGGATTTTTGGCCGGCTTGGTCGCGAGCGCGCCGTCGGCCGGATCGAGATAAAAGCGCGTCCATTTGGTGCGCTTGAGCGGCCATTCCTTTTCGGTGCGCTCGACGAAGCGGTCGATGTGGCGGACCTGAAGTTGCACCGGGGGCTGCTTGTCCCAGCGGCCCTTCTTGCCGTGCAAAAACCGATCGAAAAAGCGCAACTGCAGCTCGCGGCCGTAATCGGTGTAGAAATGCGTCCAATGCTCGATGCCGTGCACTTCGAGCCATTTGTGTTTGGAAGCCGCGCGGACAAAGCCCTCGAAATTGCCGCGCGGATGCAGCGGCTGGCCGCCCCAATTGGCCGCCGACAAAAACGGCACCTTGATCTTCGACCAGACCGGCGAGCGGACGCGATGATAATCGTCGTCGAGCGGATGGGCGACGATGTCGCCGCCGAAATCGCTGCGGTTTTTCGCCAGTTCGGCGTCGGACAAAAACTCCGGACCGCAAACGAGCTCGCCGTGCACGCGGCTCCTCTTGCCGCGCTCGCCTACGCCATATTGCACGGTCTTGACCTGCATGTCGTACCAGTTCTCCCAGAACGTGCAGAGGATGCCGCCATGATGCGTCATGTCGCGATACCAGTCGGCGGCGCCCTCCCAGATGCACATCGCGGCGAGATGTGGCGGCTCCAGTGACGCCACCTGCCACTGGTTGATGCCGTAATAGGAAATGCCGTTGAGCCCGACCTTACCGTTCGACCACGGCTGTACGCCCGACCATTCGATGCAGTCGTAGAAATCCTTGGTTTCGCGCGGCGAGAAATGATCGATGAAGCCCGGCGACACGCCGCAGCCGCGTGAATCGACGCGCACGCACACGTAGTCGTGCGGCACCCATTTCTCCGGATCGACCACTTCCCAGCTCTGGTAGAGATTGCTCGAGCCGGCGGTGACGTCGGGATGTTTTTCGGCCATGCGTTGCCACGCGCTCGGATAGCCGTCCTGGAAGGCAAGCCCCTTGGCATAAGGCCCGTAGCTTAAGATGATTGGGTAACGTCCTGCCGCGATCGGGCGAAACACGTCGGCGCGCAGGATGAGGCCGTCGTCCATCGTGATCGGCACGTCCCAGTCGATGCGCATGCCGTCGCGCGTTTCGCTGCGCTGTTGATGGGTTTTGCGGTCGCCCGCGTGCGCCGCAATGCGGGCTTCGCCTTCAAGAGATGACATGCGCTTTCCTCCGGGGCACTTTTTAGGCAGCAACGTCTTTGCGTAGCGCCGAGAATAAAGACGTTCATGCCCGGCACAAGACCGGGCACGACGTTAAATAGCAGGCATGACGAAATGTAGCGTCAGCGCCTTTTGGCGCGTCCCTTGCCCCGCTTGACCCCCGCCATCGCTTCGAGCACGGCGCAGACGGCGGCGGTATCTTCGGCGCCGTAACCGTTTTTCAGCGCCTTTTCGTAGATTGCGTTTGAGGCATCGAACATCGGCGTCGGCACTTTGATCTTGCGGGCATAGCCGCCGATGACGTCCATATCCTTCTGCCAGACCGAGATTTTCATGGTGACGTCGCGGTAATTGTTCTTCACCATCATCGGCGCGCGCAGCTCGAACACGCGCGAATTGCCGGCGCCGGTCTTGATCAGATCGAAGATGAGCTGCGGCGGCAGCCCGGCTTTCATGCCCAGCACCATCGCCTCGGCGCTCGCCACGTTGTGAATGGCGACCAAGAGATTGGCGACGTATTTCATCCGGCTGCCGTTGCCGAATTCGCCGACGTCGTGCACCGCGCGGGTGAAGCCCGCGAACAGCGGTTTAAGCTTCTTGATTTCGGCTGAGCCCCCCGAAGCGTAGACCACGAGGTCCTTGGTCTTGGCCTGCGCGCCGGTGCCGCTCACCGGACAATCGAGCAGGACATGGCCAGCCTTGCGCAACACCGCTTGCGCCTTCGCCTTGTCCTCGATCGTGAATGTGGACATTTCGACCACGACGCGAGGCGCTACGCCTGATTTGGCGATCGCTATGGCCGTCTCGGCGAGCGCGGCAGGCTTGGGCAGGCTGGTGATGATGATCTTCGCCTTGCGCGCCACGGCGGCAGGGTCAGTCGCGATCTCGGCGTCGAGCTTGGCCAAGGCCCGCCGGCGCGCCGGGGCTAAGTCGTAGCCGATTACCCGCCAGCCCGCCGCAATGAGATTTTGCGCGAACGAGCCGCCCATGATGCCGAGGCCGATGACGCCGACGACACCTTTCTTTCCCGAAGCCATACTGCTCCCCATGTCCTTTTCGTGTTGCGGCGCGAGCCTATGACATTCGCTGTTCGCCCGCGCAAGCGGCTTTCTCGCCGGACGCCAATGGCTTATCGTTCACTTCGGGATATAGCGTAAGGGAGAGCGTATGCGCATCGGGGTCGCCGGTATCGGCAAAATGGGCGCGGCGATTGCCGCGCGTCTGATCGAAGTCGGGCACGAAGTCGCGGTGTGGAATCGCACCCCGGACAAGGCCAGGGCGGTCGCCGGCGCAACGGCGGTGGGGACGCCCGCGCAGCTGACGCAATCTTGCGAAGCCATCATCAGCATCCTCACCGACTCGGCGGCTTTGGAGGCAGTCTATAAAGGGCCGCAGGGTCTGCTCAGCGGCGACGTCGCCGGCAAGCTCTTCATCGAGATGAGCACGGTGGTGCCGGCGGCCGAAGTGGCGCTCGCCGCGACAGTACGCGGCAAGGGCGCGACCTTCGTCGAATGTCCGGTCGGGGGTTCGACCGGCCCGGCGCGTCAGGGAAAACTCATCGGGCTCATGGGCGCCGACGCGGCCGATGCCGATCGCGCCCGACCGATCCTCGAACAGCTGTGCCGGCGGCTCGAACATGCTGGCCCGGTTGGCTCCGGCGCGGTTCTCAAATTCACCGTCAACCTGCCGCTGATGGTGTACTGGCAGGCGCTCGGCGAGGCGCTGGCGCTGGCGCGTTCGCTGCCGGTCGATCCGGCGCGGCTGATGGATTTGCTGAGCGAGACTTCCGGCGGGCCGAACGTGCTCAAGGTGCGCGGATCGGGAGTTGCCGCGATGCTCAAGGGCGGCGATGCCGGCCCGGTGACGTTCAACATCGACGGCGGCATCAAGGACATGCAATCGATGCTGGCCGAGGCGAACACGCGCGGCATCGACCTACCGCTCGTCGAGCGCACGCTTGCCTGCTACGAGGAGACCAAACAGCATCGCTCGGGCGGCGCCGAAGTCTCGACCGTTTCGGTCTATTGGGCCGATCGCAAGAAACTCTGAATCATTTTTCCAACATATCGGGGTCACCATGTCGATCACACTCACGCAAGCCTGCACCATCGTCGATGTCGCGCTGAAGAAGGCGCGCGACAGCAACCTCGCGCCGCTCGCCGTCGCCGTGCTCGATGCCGGCGGTCACCTCGTCGCTTTCAAGCGCGAGGACAAAGCCGGTATCCTGCGTTTCGATATCGCCTTCGGCAAAGCCTGGGGCGCGCTCGGCATGGGCTTCGGTTCGCGCACGCTGGCGAGCCGCGCGACGAAGACACCGCAATTCTTCACCATGCTGGCGGCGGCAAGCGACGGCCGCATAATCTCCAATCCGGGCGGCGTTTTGATCCGCGACGCCTCAGGCAATCTCGTCGGCGCCTGCGGCATTTCCGGCGACACCTCGGACAAGGACGAAATGTGCGGGATCGCCGGCATCGAGGCTGCGGGACTCAAAGCCGACCCGGGCGCAGATTAGCGTTTTGCCCAGTCCCGCAAGTGGGGGATTGAAACAGCGCAGGGAGGAAATTCTCATGAAGTTTTTTTCGTTCTGGCGCTCGCTTGCAAGCTATCGCGTGCGTATCGCGCTCAATCTCAAGGGCATCGCTCCCGATGAGGTGATCGACGTCAATCTCATGAAGGGCGCGCAACGCGACCCAGCCTACCGCGCGATCAACCCAATGATGGCGTTGCCGGCTCTGGTCGACGGCGACGGGCCGGTTTTGTTCGAATCGCTCGCCATCATCGAATATCTCGACGAGACCCACCCGAACCCGCCACTGTTACCGCGCGACCCGCGCGGCCGCGCACGCGTCCGCGGCTTGGCGCAGATCGTCGCTTGCGATTCGCATCCATTGATCGTGCCGCGGGTGCGCGAATATCTCGAGCACGAGTTCAAGCTCGATGAGCCGACCCGCACCAAATGGTGTCAGCACTGGCACCGCGCGGCGCTCACCGCGCTCGAAATGCATCTGCAAGACAAAGCCACCGGACGCTATTGCCATGGCGACACGGTCACGCTCGCAGATATTTGCCTGGCGAGCCAGGCGGCGGGCGCGAAGTTTTTCGCGGTCGACACCGCACCGTTCCCGAACTTCGCCCGGATCGCGAGCGCGCTGTCGGAGCTCGACGCGTTTGCCCGCGCACATCCGCTGCAACAGCCGGGCGCGCCGGCGAGTTAATTAATCCGCTCATTCCCGCGAAAGCGGGCATCCAGCGTTGGGTCCCCGTTTGCACGGGGACGAGCGGAGAATGAACTTCACATTCCGGCCAAATTCATCGCCACGGACGAAAACTGCCTGACCTCGCGCTTGGCAACCATGTCCTTGGTGGTCGCGATGTATTTCTTGAAATGATCGGTCGCCCGGTGCGCCTCGAGTGCCGCGGCATTGTCGTAAACTTCGAAGAAAAACACGTGATGCGGATCGTTATCCGCGACCAGGATGTTGAACTCGCGGCAGCCGGGGTCCTTGGTGGAGGCCGCCCCGTTTTCCTTGGCCGCTTCGATGAACTTGTCGAAGTCCGCCGGCACGATGTCGAGATTGACCGCGTTGACAAGGTACGGCCCGGGCTGCGCCGCGGCCTCGTGGCCGCGCAGCGGCAACAGCAACCATGCCGCCAGGCCTACGGCGACGGCGGTCGCGAGCACGATCGTTGACCTTTGCATGACGTTCCTCCCGTGATCGATTTTAATGACGGCACGACAAAGACGTTCGCGTGTCGGACCCTTCGTGCCGCGATCAACGCTAGCGAATTTTTGCAACGCCCGGAAGACCGACCTGCCCTACCACCACTTATGAAAATGGTGCACCGGGCCACGGCCGGAACCGACACCGAGCCGGTCCGCCGCGGCGATGGCGGCACTGACATAGGCCTTAGCGTCGCGTACTGCGTCGAGGATTGAAAGTTTCTTGGCAAGGCCGGCGGCAATTGCCGAAGCGAGCGTGCAGCCGGTGCCGTGGGTGTTGCGCGTGTCGATACGCGGCGCGGCAAAGCGCGTGCACGCGTCGCCTTCGACCAGCAGATCGACGCTCTCCGCGCCGCTGCCGTGTCCGCCTTTGATCAAGACCGCGCCGGGGCCGAGCGCCAATAGCGTTCTCGCCTGCCGCCGCATCTCCTCTTCGTCGCGCGCAACATCCGCCTCGAGTAGAATCGCGGCTTCCGGCAAATTTGGCGTCAGCAAACTCGCCTGCGCGGCGAGCTCGCGTAATGCGCCGACGGCATCGGCAGGCAGCAATTTTTCGCCTGACGTCGCGGCCATGACCGGATCGAGCACGATATTGCGCGCGCGGTGGCGATCAAGGCCCGCGGCAACGGCGTCGATTGCCGCCGCACTGCCGAGCATGCCGATCTTAACCGCGCCGATATCGAAGTCGGAAAACACCGCGTCGATTTGGGCTGTGATGAATTCCGCCGGTACCTGGTGAACGGCAAGCACGCCCGTGGTGTTCTGCGCGGTAAGCGCGGTAATAACGCTGGTGCCATAGACGCCGAGCGCGGAAAACGTCTTCATGTCCGCCTGGACGCCGGCGCCGCCGCCCGAATCCGAGCCAGCGATGGTCGCGGCGATCGGAACACCCATCAGGTCCCTCGTTTCGCCAGCATCGCATCGACGATACCGCACAGCGAGCGCGCCGCGGCTGCCGGGTCGGGCGCAAGCGACAGCGCCGAGATCACGGCGATACCGTCGGCGCCGGCGCTGATCACCGCGGCAGCGTTGCCGGCGTCGATGCCGGCGATGCCACAGACCGGCAATCGCGGCGCGCGGCGATGCAGCACGCCAACGATCCGCGCCAAGCCTTCCAGTCCGATCGGCGCGGTCTTCTGCTCTTTGGAAGACGTGACATAAACGCCGCCCGAGCCGACGTAGTCGATCAGATCAACCAGCGCGGCCTCGGCATCGGCGACCGATTTGACCGACATCCCGATCAGTGCGTTTGGCCCCAACAGCCGCCGCGCGTCCTCGACCGCCATGTCGTCGGGTCCGAGATGCACGCCGTCGGATTCGGCGGCGAGCGCCACGTCGATGCGGTCATTGACGACGAGGGGCACGCCGAACGGTGCGAGCGCCTGCTTGATCGTCCGCGCCGCCTCGACCATGGCGCGGGTTTCGCTCTTTTTGTCGCGCAATTGCACGAGCGTTGCGCCGCCCTTGGCGCACAGCCGCGCCAATTCGGCAAGATCGCGGCCGCCCGCGCGCTCGGGATCGACGATAGCATTGAGCCGAACATCGACGCGTGCTTTGGAGTTTTGCATCACGGCACCTTTATATGTATATGCGCACACAAATCGGCACGGTCGAGGCTGTGAAGCGAATGGACCATAGCGGCGGCGAAGCTTACAATATTCCACTCCACTTCGCTCGGCGCCGGAATGGCGGTATATAGTTCGTCCGACCCTTCGGAGGCGCGCATGGTCCCGTTTTTCGTGCAGATCAAATGCCAGCTCGGCAAATCCTATCAGGTCGCCAACGAACTCGCCGATGCCGAGATCGCCTCGGAAATCTATTCGACGGCCGGCGATTTCGACCTGCTGGTGAAGTTCTACGTCGATCCGTCGACCGACATCGGCCATTTCATTGCCGAGAAAGTGCATCCCGTTCCCGGCATCGCCGATACCCGCACCATTATCACCTTCAAGGCGTTCGGGGTGTCATAGCGAGATATTACCGTCATTGCTCCTTGTGCTTCGGCGGGCGGGCCGGCCCTTGGACCGGCGGCAGCGAAACGATGTAGGCGGCGATTGCGGCACGGTCGTCGGCGCCGAGCAGGGACGTGCCGCGGATGACGTCGGACATCGCGCCGCCGGCGAAATCTCCGGACGGCATCATGCCGTCGTTGAGGAAACTCGCGATGTCCTTCTCCGACCAGATCTCATCGCCATGCTGTAGTCCGACCGGCGTGATATTCGGCACCCAGCCCTTGCCGTCCGCCGCCCGACCGCCGGCAAAACGCTCGCTGTCGATGATACCCCCAAGCCAATTGCGCGGTGAGTGGCATTCAGCGCAGTGACCGGGCCCATTGACCAGATAAGCGCCACGATTCCACTGCGCTGATTTCGACGGGTCTGGCACGTAGGGACCGCCGGTGAGATAGAAGAGTTTCCAGACACCGACCAAACGGCGGATGTTAAAGGGGAACGCGAGATCGTGGTCGCGCACCTTGCCCTGCACCGGCGGCAGCGTTTTCAAATAGCCGAACAGATCGAGGACGTCGTTGAGCTCCATATGCTGGTACGAAGTGTAAGGAAACGCCGGAAACAGGTGATACGGCGAGACCGCGCCACCATTCGCCGCCGTGCCCTTCCACAACGCCGCGACGAAATCGTCGTCGCGCCACTTGCCGATGCCGTCGATCGGATCCGGCGAGATGTTCGGCACATAGAAGGTGCCGAACGGCGATTTCAGCGCCAAGCCGCCGCCGAGCCGCGTTCGATCGACCTTATCGGGATTTAAGTTCGGCACGGCGTGGCAGGATGCGCAACCGCCGATGTTGAACATGGTTTTGCCGTAGTCGAGATTCGGCGTGTGCGCTGGCAGGGTGACGATCAGTCCCGCCGGAGTAGTCACGATCCAAAACGCTGCAAATCCCACCGCACCGACAATCACCGCAATGATGGCGAGCCTTAGCCATCGGGCCTTTCCTCCCAGCGCCATTAAGTGGTCTCCGCCACGCTTTACCCGCCTAGTCGGTTTAGGAAAACAAGGGGCGGCGCGCGGGTGCCGACGCCCCGCCTCATCGATTGCAGCCGATCCGATTCAGTTCTTCTTGATCCGGTAATTCTGGTGGCAGGCGCCGCAATCGTTCTTGCCGATCGCGGCAAACGAGGCCTTGAACGTATCGAGGTCCGTCACCTGCGCATCGGCGGCCTTGGCGTCGTCGCCAAACTTGGCAAATTTCGCCTTGAAGTCGGCCATGTTTTCCCAAATCTTGGGGTCGGCCGCGGTATCGCCGCCGGTCTTGGAATCATCCGGAAATAGCGCTGGCATTTTTGTCGCGGCGTCTTCGAAAGTCGCGAAAATCTTGTGCGCCGCGGCCAGATCGAACGGCGTCTCGCCCTTGGCCATGGCGGCGCCGGTCTTGGCCGCGTCGCCATTGGCTTTCATCAGCGTCCGGCGCGCGGCAATCGGATCCTGCTGAGCAAGGGCGGCGCTGACGACAAATGCAATGGCGGTGACGGCGAACACGGTACGAATCATATGGCGGTCTCCCCTCGTTGAAGCTGTTCCGACAAACACCGGGTCCGTCGCGATATTCCGGTGCGGCCAACAATAGCCTATGGACACTTAACCCGGGCCGGAAATTTGCGCCGGCTACTCCGCCGGCTGCGGCGATCCCTGCCTCCCCTTGCCGCGCCCTGGGCCGAGTTGGGCAATCCAGCGCGCGATGACGTAGAACACTGGCGTAAAGATCAGCCCGAACGCGGTCACCCCGATCATGCCGAAGAACACGGCGGTGCCGAGCGCCTGGCGCAATTCGGCGCCGGCGCCGATCGCCCAGACCAACGGCGTGACGCCGAGGATGAAAGCAAAGGATGTCATCAAGATCGGGCGCAGCCGCAGCCGGGTCGCCTCGACGGCCGCTTCGAAACGGCTGCGGCCCTCATCCTCGAGCTGCCGGGCAAATTCGACGATCAGAATCGCGTTCTTGGCCGCAAGGCCGATCAGCACGACGAAGCCGACCTGGGTGAGGATATTGTTGTCCTGGCCGCGCAGGATAACCCCGGTAATGGCGGCAACCAGGCACATCGGCACGATCATGATGACCGCAAGCGGCAGTGTCAGACTCTCATATTGCGCCGCCAGCACCAGAAATACGAACACCACCGCTAAAAGAAACGCGAACATCGCGGTGTTGCCGGCGGTGATCTGCTGGTAGGCGAGCGTCGTCCATTCGGTGGCAAAACCTTCCGGCAAGGTCTCGGCCGCAAGCCTGTCCATGAACGCGATGGCTTGGCCCTGCGAATAGCCGGACGCGGCGGAGCCGTCGATCTCGGCGGTGGGATAAAGATTATAGCGCGGCACGCGATAGGGGCCGGAGATACTGTCCACGGTGGTGAAGGAGCCGAGCGGCACGGTATCGCCGTTCGAATTGCGTACCCTGATCTTGAGCACGTCGCTGATATGCTGGCGATCCTGGTCGCGCGCCTGCGCAGTCACGCGGAAGACGCGCCCGAACAGATTGAAGTCGTTGACGTAGGACGAACCGATATAGATCTGTAGCGCGTTGAACACGTCCTGCACATTGACGCCGAGCAGCTGTGCCTTGGTGCGGTCGATGTTGAGATAGACCTGCGGCGTCGACGTCTCGAACAGCGAGAATGCACCCGCAATGCCGGCGGTCCGCACGGCGCGCAACACCAACGCTTCGGTCGCGGCTCGCAGCTTGTCGGAGCCTTGTCCGGCGCGGTCCTCGACCATCATGCGAAAGCCGCCGGCGGTGCCGATGCCCCGCACCGGCGGCGGCAGCACCGCGATGGTAAAAGCGTCCTCGATCTTCGACAGCCGCCGATTGAGCTCCGCCTGAATGGCCAGCGCCGATTGGCGCGGATCCTTGGCGCGCTTCTGGAACGCATCGAGCACCAGGAAGATCGCGCCGGCATTCGGCGCATTGGTGAAGGTCGCGCCGGAAAAACCGACGACGTTTACGCCATGGATAATGCCGGGCACGCCGAGCGCAACATCGAGCGCGCGCTGCTGTACCTCGTCGGTGCGCGACAGCGATGCGCCGGGCGGAAGCTGGAGGACGAGGATGATATAGCCGCCGTCGACCTGCGGAATAAAGCCTATCGGCGTCGATCGGAACGCATTCAGCCCAAACCCGATGACGACGAGATAGATCGCGCCCATCATGACCACGCGCCGCACAGTCCTGGTCGCCAGCCACGAAATGCCGAACCCGACTGTGTCGAAGCCGCGGTTGAAAACGCCGAAAAATTGGTGGATCGGCCTTTCCCACCAGGTGTCGCGGTGGTCGGCCGAGTGCGGCTTGAGGAGCAGTGCGCACATCGCCGGCGACAGCGTCAGCGAGACGATCAGCGAAATGACGGTGGCGCCGGCGATGGTCAGCGCGAATTGGCGATAGAATTGCCCGGATATGCCGGTGATGAACATCGACGGCACGAACACGGCGCAGAGCACGAGCGCGATGGCGATGAGCGCCGAGCCGACCTCGTCCATGCTTTTCTTGGCTGCCTCCCGCGGCGCCAGGCCCGAGGCGATACTGCGTTCGACGTTTTCGACGACGACGATGGCGTCGTCCAC
>PLTE01000333.1 GCA_003164375.1 Hyphomicrobiales bacterium
GCCTAGCATCTCGGCGGCCGACGCCCGCACGCGCAGCCGGTACAGCGCTACGAAATGCGCGACCGAGACGGCGAATGCAGCGATGATGGGAATGGTGAGGATGCGATCCGGTACCGCGATATCGGCGAACGCGACCACCGGAACCCAAAGGATGTTCAAAATCACCACGACGACGCCGATCGAGTCCGAGCCGAGCCAATTGAGCCAGCCGATGCCGTATTCGCGTTTCTGCTCGGATACCAAGCCATCCGCGCCCGGCAGCATGCGGCGCCAATGCTTGCGCAACAGCTGGAATCCGCCAAACGCCCAGCGATGGCGTTGCTTGCGGTAGGCCTCGAAGGTGTCCGGCAGCAGTCCGTGGCCGTAACGCCGATTGCTGTAATGGGCGATCCAGCCTTGTTCGAGCATGCAAAGCCCGAGATCGGTATCCTCGACGATGGTATCGCTCGACCAGCCGCCGGCGTCCTCGATGGCGGCGCGGCGGATCAGGCACATGGTGCCGTGCATGACGATGGCGTTGACCTCGTTTCGCTGCACCATGCCGATGTCGAAGAAGCCGGCATATTCGGCATTCATGGCGAAATGCATCAGCGAGCGGTCGCCGTCGCGGTGGTCCTGCGGCGATTGGATGAAGCCGACGCGGGGATCGGCGAACAGCGGTACGAGGTCTTTCAGCCAGTCCGCGGCGACGACGTAATCGGCATCGATGCTGCCGATGATTTCGGCGTCCGGCGCGGTGTGGGCGAGCGCCAGGCGCAATGCACCGGCTTTGTAGCCGACCAGGTTCTCGATCCGGACCAGTTTGAAACGCTCGCCAAGCGTGCGGCAATGATCTTCCACCGGCCGCCACAGCGCCGGATCTGGCGTATTGTTAATGACTACCACGCATTCGAAATTGGGATAGTCGAGCCGGGCCAAGGCATCGAGCGTCGCCTTCAGCATCTCCGGTGGCTCGCAACAGGCCGGCACGTGGATGGAGACTTTCGGCGCGAAAGCGTCGGGCACCAGCGGCGGTGCGCTGGCGAGCCGGCGCGGCGGGCGTCCGAAGGCAATCGCTGCGATCTCATCCAGCCGGGACAGCGCGATAGCGACCAAGGGCACCAGAAGGATAATGCCCAGCCCCAGTGCAAAGGCCGCGCCCGGCACGAAATAATGGCCCTTCCAGAAGGCGACAATCGCGGCAAACCAGGCGCCGACGATGTTCGCCGAAGTCGCAAGCATCAGCGCTTGCGGCAGCGTTACGCCCGCGATGGTGAGGATCGGCAACGACAACAACAAACCGAGCGCAACGGCAAGACCGGCGCGTTTAAGATAATCGGAATCGGTGATCGGGCCGGTCCATGAGAATTTGGGCTGGTGGGAAGCGTCGAACAGTCCCCAATACGGACCAACGCCGCCCTCCATCGTTTTCCAGGGCTGGTCGATGGCTTCGACGATGTTGTAGTCGATGCCGTAGGCTTCGGCCCGGGTGACGAAATCGCGCACGATCACGGCCTGCTCGATGCTGCCGGGATTGGCATCGTGAAAATTGTAGCCGGCGCTCGGCCAGCCAAATTCGGCGATCACGATGCGCTTGCCGGGGAACGTCTTGCGCAGCTTGTCGTAGATTTCGATGCTGCTATCGACGGCCTTGTTGGCGTCGGTCCCGCCCCAGTAGGGCAGGATATGGGCGGCAATGAAATCGACCGACGAGGCGAGTTCCGGATGGTTGATCCATTCGCTCCAGATATCGCCCGTCGTGACCGGTACCGGGCTCGATCGCTTAACACGCTGGATGATCTTGATGAGTTCGTCCGCGCTCATATCGGTGCGCAGCAAGGTTTCGTTGCCGACCACGATCGCATTAACGTTGCTGTTATGGCGGGCGAGATCGAGGGCGGAGCGGATTTCGCGTTCGTTGCGCTCCTGGTTCTTGTCGATCCAGGCTCCGACGGTGACTTTGAGGCCGAATTCGGCGGCGATCGGCGGCACCAGCTCGGCCCCCCCGGTCGACGAATAAAGCCGAATGGCGCGGGTGTAGGGTGCGATCGCCTTGAGGTCGGCGCGAATTTGTTCTGGCGTCGGCCGCTCCCCGGAATCCGGGTGCGAGGCGTTAACGAAGGGGGCGTAGGAAACGCTTGCAAGCTGACCGGCGAAATCCGGAGCTTTGCCTTCCGGTCTCAACAGAGCCCACATCCCGGCATGCACGCACGCTAACAGCGCGAGCACGGCAGCGACGGTGCGCATGGACTTCTAACCAAACGGGGCGAAACCACACAGGCCCGAACCTGCCCCCAGGTTCGACGATGGTCGTAAGGAACGCTACCTTGCGAGCGGCAAAGCTAAGTTAGCTTGGGGCAATGGCAATTTCAAGACAACAACACGCGAACAGCAGCGCCGCGACAAAAATTTTCGCGGTGCGAGCAGGCTAACGGGTCGTGGTCGGGCTCGGCGCGGCTGCGGCCGGCGGCGGGGCCGGCTGCAGTGCCGGGTTGATCCAGCAGGCTTGCACCCGACCGTTCAAACTGTCCGCTGCTTTCGGATCGATGGTATTGGCATGCAGCACCAGACAGCGAAACGTCGCCTGAATATGGCCGCTCGGGCAGCCAAAGCGATCGTAAAGGTCAAGATGGCGGAAGGCGGTATCGAGATCGTCGCGCCACAACAGACTGACTACCCGGCGGCCGAGCCAAACGCATTCCGGATTGCCGGCCGGTCCATTGAGGGCGCGCTGGGCTTCAGCGTATTCGTCGATTTTTTGCGCTTCTTTCGCGGCGTCGGCAGCGGCCGCGGGTTGCTGATCCGCGGGCTTGGCATCGCCGGCTTGGGCCAAAGCTTGGGNNGAGGAGATCACAGGGCTTGCGCAAGCCCCGACCAGCCAGATCGCAACCCATAAGCCGACGGCAACGCTGAACACTCGATGGAACATGGTTCGCTGATCTGTTGGGCTTAAGTTGAGCCGATGAGAAGGACGTTCCCCCGAACGTTTGCCGGCCGTTTGCGCCCGACCGCGTTTTGGCCACTGGTCTTGGCCACCGGATTATGCCGCTATTGCGGCGGCCGTCCCGGAAGTTGCCACTAAGACATCACCCTAACTGCGTCCGTTTGTCCAGCGCGAGCCATGATGCCCATTTTGGCGCGCCCGGAGAGCTTGGCATCGGGTTCGGCGGAGGCTAATGGCAAGGAGTGCTTCGCCCCGCCGACGGAAATTCCTTAATTGTTGCGCTTGCGCATTACGTGCTTGCGGCGCTTGCGATCGGGCTCGCGTGGTGGTGGCTCGGCACGCCGGTGCGGCTGCCGCCGTCGCCGCTCGCCGCCGGCGGTAAGCTTTATTGCATGTCTTACGCGCCGTTCCGCGGCAGCCAGGATCCGCTGGTCGAGGGCACCCGGGTGTCGGCGGAAGAGATCGACGCAGATCTGGCTTTATTGTCGCACTACACGAATTGCATTCGGACCTATTCGGTCGACGACGTGCGGGCCGACGCGCTCGTCAGCGCCCGGCGCTACGGACTGAAAGTGCTCTATGGCATCTGGGTTTCCAGCGATGCGGCCAAGACCCGCCGCCAGATCGCCTCCACAATCGCATACGCCAAAGAGTTTCCCGACGTCATTCAGGCGATCGTGGTCGGCAACGAAGTTCTGTTGCGCGGTGAAATGACCGCGGCCGATCTCATCGGCTATATCCGCGACGTCAAATCCCAGGTGTCGATGCCGGTGACCTATGCCGATGTCTGGGAGTTCTGGNNGCCCTATTGGGAGGATTTCCCGATCGCGGCGAGACAAGCCGCGGCCCATGTCGATGCCATTCACAAAAAAGTGGCCGACGCGTTCCCGAACAAGGAGATCGTCATCGGCGAGTTCGGCTGGCCGAGCGCCGGCCGCATGCGCGAGGGCGCGCGGCCGTCGCCG
>PLTE01000234.1:0-3846 GCA_003164375.1 Hyphomicrobiales bacterium
GTGACGCTCGAAGGCCTCGGCTCGCCGGAGAAGCCGCATCCGGTGCAAAAAGCCTTCATCGACGCGCAGGCCGCGCAATGCGGCTACTGCGTCAACGGCATGATCATGCAATCGGCCGCCTTCCTCGCCAAGAACAAAAACCCGAGCGAGGCCGACATCAAAAACGCGCTTGCCAACAACCTCTGCCGGTGTGGAACGCATGCGCGAATCGTACAAGCCGTCAAAACCGCAGCAAACAGTTGAGGAGGCAGACCATGAACACGCATTTCATTCCGTCTCGCCGCAACTTGCTCCAGGGCGGTGGCGCGCTTGTTGTCAGCTTCTCGTTGGCCGCAATGCCGGGCGCGGTTTTGGCGCAGGGCGCGGCCGTAACAAAGAGCGTCGCCAAGGACGAGGTCGACGCCTTCCTCGCGATCGATGCCAAAGGCAAAGTGACGGTCTATTCGGGCAAGGTCGATCTCGGTACCGGCGTTCCCACGGCGCTGGCGCAGATGATTGCCGAGGAGCTCGACGTACCGCTTGCCGCGATCGACGTGATCACCGGAGACACCGCGCTCACGCCCGACCAAGGCACCACCTCGGGGAGTTTTTCGATCCAGAACGGCGGCGTGCAACTTCGTCAGGCAGCGGCGACCGCGAGAAAGGCGCTGTTGACCGAAGCCGCCAGCCGGCTCGGCGTCGGCAAGGAGGAGCTGAGCGTCGTTGACGGCGTAATCCGCGGCAAATCTGGCGGCAAATCGGTAAGCTATGCGGAATTGATCGGCGGCAAAGAGTTTGCGCTTAAGCTTGATCCTGCGGCGCCGACCAAAGACCCCGGCAGTTTCAAGATCGTCGGCAAGTCGATCGCGCGGGGGGACATCCCCGACAAGATGACGGGTCGATTCACCTTCATGCAGGACTTTCGCGTGCCGGGCATGCTGCATGGCCGCGTCGTCCATCCGCCAGCAATCGGCGCCAAACTTGAAAGCGTCGACGAAGACTCCGTCAAAAACATCGCCGGCATCGTCAAGGTGGTCCACGAAGGCGACTTTCTTGGCGTGGTCGCACAAAGCGAATGGGCGGCGATCAAAGCTTCTCAGCAGCTCAAGGCGACATGGTCGAAGTCCGAAACCTTGCCGGACCAGACCAAGCTTTGGCAGTACGTCCGCGCCACCAAGGTGGCAAAGGAGGAGATCACCAGCAATATCGGCGACACCGCCGCGGCTATGACTGCGCCCGGCGCGGGGGAAGGTAAGAAGCTCAGCGCCACATACGATTTTGCCATTCACACGCACGGTTCGATCGGTCCATCCTGCGCCATCGCCGAGTTTCAGGACGGCAAGCTGACCTCGTGGTCGGCGTCGCAGGGGACGCACGCGCTGCGCCGGCAACTGGCGGAGATGTTCGCGATGCCGGTGGAAAACGTGCACTGCATCTACGTCGAAGGCGCCGGCTGCTACGGCCGTAACGGCCACGAGGATGCAGCCGCCGAAGCCGCTTTGTTGGCAAGAGCTGTCGGCAAACCGGTGCGGCTGCAGTGGTCGCGTGCCGACGAGCATGGCTGGGATCCCAAGGGCCCGCCGACGCTGATCGACTTGCGCGCCAGCCTGGACGCGTCCGGCAACGTCACCGCTTGGGAATCGGAGTTCTTTATTCCGCAAGGTGCGCCGGGGGGCAGTGTCGTCGGGCTGCTGGCGGCGGAACTCACCGGCATGCCGACCGCGCAGCAGATGTCGCCCGGCGGCATTACCGGCAACTCGGCGATCCCGTACAAATTCCCCAACGTCAAAACGGTTTGTCATCGCATTGAATCGACGCCATTGCGGCCGTCGTGGATCAGGGCGCCGGGAAGGTTGCAGAACAACCATGCCAACGAAAGCTTCATGGACGAGCTCGCGGCGGCGGCCGGCGCCGATCCGCTGGAATTCCGCCTGAAATATTTCGATCCCGCCGAAAAGCGCGGCCGCGACATCCTCGATCGTCTGGCCGCGCTCGCCAAATGGGAGAAACGGCCGTCGCCGCAGAAGAACACTGCCGGCAACATCGCCAAGG
Source organism: Hyphomicrobiales bacterium (assembly GCA_003164375.1). Lineage (GTDB taxonomy): Bacteria > Pseudomonadota > Alphaproteobacteria > Rhizobiales > Xanthobacteraceae > BOG-931. The sequence continues at coordinate 2,032 of PLTE01000234.1, forward strand.
GCCGCGGGCTGACTTACGTGAAATACGAGTTGTCGCGCACCTATATCGGCGCGGTCGCCGAAGTGGAGGTCGACCGCACGTCAGGCGATATCCGTGTAACGCGCTTTTATATCGTCCATGATTGCGGTCAGGTCATCAATCCGGACGGCGTGAAAGCGCAGATCGAAGGTAACGTCATCCAGACGGTCAGCCGCACGCTGATCGAGGAACTCACCTTCAATCGCAGCGCGGTGACGAGCCTGGATTGGGCGAGCTATCCGATCCTCACTTTCCCGAAAATACCGGAGCTCGTGATCGAATTGATCGACCGGCCGTCGGAGAAACCGTGGGGTGCCGGCGAGCCGAGCGCGTCCGTCGTGCCGTCGGCGATCTCGAACGCCGTGTTCGACGCCACCGGCGCGCGCATGCGCTCGGTGCCCTACACGCCGGACAAAATGAAGGCCGCGCTGCATTCGGCCTGAGTTGCGCCGCCGCTGGTGTCACCCGATGCCGGCGGCGGAGAATTCATCGGCAGATACTTTCCGATCTGATACACCCGCGCTTGCGTTGCCGCCAAAAGCGTACACATCCATCCGCAGAATGCTGTAGGTCGCGCTGGCATGCAGCCGCTCGGGGTGCACGTTCGCGCCGCCAGCGCCGAGGGCCGCATAGAGCGGCAAGATGTGTTCCTCGGTCGGGTGGTTCTTGCGCCCAAACGGCGCCAACTGCCGATAGTCGAGCAGGTCTTTTAGGCGCTCGTCCGTCAGCGCCGTGTGGAACCAATCGGCGAAGTCGTTGACCCATGAGGGGGCTGCATCATTGACGCCGTGGCCGCGGAATTCCGAGAGATCGTGGGTGAAGCTGCCGCTGCCGATAATCAGCACATCTTCGTCACGCAGCGCGGCTATTGCGCGCCCGATCCGCACATGATGTTCGGGCCCGAGATGCGGCTGGATCGAGAGCTGCAGAACCGGAATGTCGGCTTGCGGATAGATCAACAGCAACGGCACCCAGGCGCCGTGATCGAGACCGCGACGCTGGTCGATGTCGCACTCAAAGCCGGACGCCTTGAGCAGATACGCGATGCGGGCCGCCACATCCGGCGAACCGGGAGCGGCGTAACGCAGGTCATAGAGCGGTCGGGGAAATCCGTAAAAATCATGGATCGTCTCGTTCCATTGCACGGCGTTGACCGTTGGCACCTCGGTCTCCCAATGCGCCGAGACGACCAGGATGGCTTTCGGCCGCGGCAGTGTGCCGCCAAGCGATTTTAGGAACGCGCGCGCCGGCGTGTCGGTGAGCGGCAGCGTCGGCGCGCCATGGGAGAGGAACAGGCTTGGTATGGTCATGGTCGTTATCTCGATCTTACGAGGTTGCGTCAGCCAAGCCTGTCGTTAGCAGCTCAGGTCGCGGCCGCGTTACAGCGCCTTGTGACTGCCGTCGCACATCGGCTGGCCTTTGGTGTGTTTGCAGCCGCAGAATGCCGCTTTACCCGTCTCCGCCGCAGTGTACGCCAACGGCACAAATTCTGTCCCTTGATGCGACCCGTCGCAGAACGGTTGCTTCTTGCTCGCGCCGCAGGCGCACCAATAATAGGTTTTTCCTGCCTCGACATCGATAACGAACGGCGTTTTCTGGGCGATCTTCGGTTGGTTCATTGTCGTAACCTTTCAAGTGATGGGGGTTGCGGGGTCTTCAGCGGGAATAGGCGTCGGCGACGCGGCCTTTGACGTTGCGCGATCCGCTCAAGCGCAAGGCGTAAGCACCGTCACCGAGCAGAGCCTGGACGAGGAGCGCCACGATCCAGAACGCCGGATATTCCCAGCCGCCATTGGC
>PLTE01000234.1:3853-4064 GCA_003164375.1 Hyphomicrobiales bacterium
CCGGCGGCAGCCCGACGCTGGCGAAAAACCCCGCCGTACCCGCAGGCGTGAAGACGAACAGCTTAAGGCCGGCATGCGCCAAAAAGAGCAACCCAAGGCTGACACGCAGCAGCAGGGCGGCATAAGGAGCGGTGCGAGAATCGATCATTGGGGGTGTCTCCGTTTTCCAGACCCCAATATGATAAATTCCTATGGATGTGATAATATGGCT
>PLTE01000120.1:0-12271 GCA_003164375.1 Hyphomicrobiales bacterium
GCATGACGCCGTCATCGGCGGCGACGACGAGCACGACGATATCGGTAATCTTGGCGCCGCGGGCGCGCATCGCGGTGAACGCGGCATGGCCGGGGGTATCGATGAAGGTGATCCGTCCGCCCGATGGCGAGGTGACCTGATAGGCGCCGATATGCTGGGTGATGCCGCCAGCCTCGGCGGCCGCGACGTCGGTCGAGCGGATGGCGTCGAGAAGCGACGTCTTACCGTGATCGACGTGACCCATGATGGTGACGACCGGAGCGCGTGGCAGTAGGTTTGCCGGATCGTCGGGAGCGTCGAACATGCCCTCTTCGACGTCGGCCTCGGCGACGCGGCGCACGGTATGGCCTAGCTCTTCAGCAATGAGTTGGGCGGTATCGGCGTCGATCGTGTCGGTGATCTTCGCCATGTGACCCTGCTGCATCAGGATGCGGATCACGTCGACGGCGCGCTCGGCCATACGATTGGCCAGTTCTTGGATGGTGATCGTTTCCGGGATCGTGACTTCGCGGGCGATCTTTTCCTTAGGCTCGTCGCGGTGGCCGGTCATGCGCTGAACGCGGCGACGGAATGAGGCGACCGAGCGTTCGCGAACCTCGTCGGCGGAAAGCGCGGTCACCAAAGTAAGCCGGCCGCGGCGTTTCTCACCTACACTGCGCGTCGGCTTCGGCGCCGGTGCCGGCCGTACGGTCACGCCGCCGCGTCGCGTGCTGCGCGGCGCTTCCTCCTCGTCGGCTTCGAGCGCCGGTCGTGCCGCAACACCAGGCTTTACCGCTGTCGGCAGCTCGCCGCCGAAGCGCTTCTTGGCGACCTCGTCTGCTTTGCGTTTGGTCTCTTCTTCGTGCTTACGGCGTTCCTCTTCGTCGCGCTTGCGGGCTTCCGCCGCGGCGCGCTCGACCCGGTCACTTTCTTCGCGTCCACGACGGACGCGGGCCTCCTCCTCGGCGTGTGCGCGCTCTTCCAACTCGCGCAGCTGCGCGCCGGCGAGCGCCTGGGCGCGCGCGCTGCGCTCTTCCTCGGTGAGGGTGCGCAACACGACACCAGAGGTTTTGGGACCGACGGCAGGTGCACCGCTCGGCATTGCCGTGGCGGCGGCCGGCGCTCTGGCTGCCGGGGCCGCAGCGGGGCGCTTCGGCGTGGCACTGCGATCCGGCGCAATCACGGGTTCCGCCTTGGCCTCGCCGGGACCGGCAATGCGGCGTTTGACCTTCTCGACGACGACTGCCTTGCTACGGCCGTGACTGAAGCTTTGGCGCACGACGCCCTGCTCGACGCCAGTCCGCTTCAGGGTCAGCGTCTTGGTCGGCGTCACGCTCAGCTTCTCGCCGCTATTTTTGGTAGTCTCGGTCATTCGCGTCCAATTCTGTACACTATCATGTTCCGGTCGGGTCAGTTCGGGACGGCAGCGCCGGCCTGGTCTTGACCCTTTTCGCCCAGATCGCCGGTTCGGAACCGTTCCAAGCGCCGTAAACGCGCCAAAAAAGTGTCGGTCGAAGGTCCGGCGAGCAGGGCAGCATGTATCACATTTGGACGCCCTAATGCCAAATCCAATTGCGCCGAGGTCAGGATTCGACTGACGGCAACCGGACCGCCTTTGACCCGCCGCCGCATTGCGGCATCGAGCTTTTTGACCCCGTCGGGTGCAGCTTCGGCCGCATGCAGCAGCACGACAACCTCGTCGCGGTCCAGCGCCCTCTCGACCTTGGTGAAGCCGACCGCCGCCAGAGCGGCCTTACCGGCGATCGCCAGCGCATCGAGGACCGAACGGTGCAGCAGCTGCTCGGTCCGGCTCAGAAGGTCGGCAGGAAGACGGACTTCGCGCTTCAATCCGCGGGCGAAAACCTTGCGTTTGATGGCTTCGCCCAGCGCGTCCTGCGTCGCCGTCACCCAGACGCCGCGGCCCGGTAGCTTGCGCTTAAGGTCCGGCACCGCCTCGCCATCGGGCCCGGCGACGAACCGGATCAGGTCCGCGACGGGCCGCACCGCGCGCGTCACGATGCACAGCCGCTCGCGTTCGCTGCCGCGCGGTCCATTATCGAGCTCGATGTCGGACGAAGTCATGCCTGAAGTCCAGCTCCGGGTTAGGCGTGCGCGGAAGGGGCGGGGGCTTCGGCCTCGACAGCGGGCGGTGGCGCAAGATCGGCCTCGGTGACCCAGCCGGCTTTGAGCCGCGCCTGCATGATGATGGCCTCGGCCTCCTCGCGCGACAGTTCGAAGCCGTCGAGAATACCGGCCTGGCGGACGTTTTCGCCGTCCTTGCGCTCGGTCCAGCCGGCAAGATCGTCAGTCGCGCAGCCGGCAAGATCCTCGACCGTCTTGATGCCGTTCTCGCCGAACCGCACCAGCATGGCCGTGGTGACGCCGTCGATCTCTCGGAGCGCATCGTCGACGCCGAGTTCCTGGCGCTTGGCATCGAGTTCGCCCTCGATCTTGGCGAGATATTCGCGGGCGCGGGTCTGCAATTCGTTCGCGGTATCCTCGTCGAAGCCCTCGATGCCGGCGACTTCCTTGGCATCGACCATGGCCAGCTCTTCGACCGAGTTGAAGCCCTCCGAAGCGAGCAGTTGTCCAATCACTTCGTCGACATTGAGCGTATCGATGAACATACGCGTGCGATTCTCGAATTCGGCTTGGCGGCGCTCGGATTCTTCCTGCTCGGTCAGGATATCGATGTCCCAGCCGGTGAGCTGAGAGGCGAGGCGGACGTTTTGGCCGCGCCGGCCGATGGCGAGCGACAGCTGCTGGTCGGGGACCACCACTTCGATGCGCTCGCGCTCTTCATCCAGGACCACTTTGGCGACCTCGGCGGGCGCCAGCGCGTTGACGACAAACGTGGCGATGTCGTGCGACCACGGAATAATGTCGATCTTTTCGCCTTGCAGCTCGTTGACCACTGCCTGCACGCGCGAACCGCGCNNCGCCGACCGGATCGACCGAGGAATCGCGCGATACCACGGCGATCTTGGCGCGTGAGCCCGGGTCGCGCGCCACCGCCTTGACCTCGACGATACCGTCGTAGATTTCCGGCACTTCCTGGGCGAACAGTTTTGACATGAATTGCGGGTGAGTGCGGGACAGGAAAATCTGCGGCCCGCGCTGCTCGCGGCGGACGTCGTAGATATAGGCGCGGATACGGTCGCCGTTGCGGAACACTTCGCGCGGCAGCATTTCGTCGCGCCGCACGATCGCTTCGCCGCGGCCGAGATCGACCACCACGTTGCCGTATTCGACGCGCTTGACGATGCCGTTGACGATATCGCCGATGCGATCCTTGTATTCGTCATATTGCCGGTCGCGTTCGGCCTCGCGCACTTTCTGCACGATCACTTGTTTCGCCGATTGCGCCGCAATCCGTCCGTATTCGAGCGGCGGCAGCGGATCGGCAATCGTGTCGCCAATCTGCGCGGCGGGATGCCGTCGCCGCGCGTCTTCGAGGCTGATCTGGGTCGCGGAATTCTCGACGGTATCCACCACCAGCATATGGCGCGACAGATGAAGCTCGCCGCTCTTCGGATCGATCTCAGCCCGGACCTCGGTCTCGCTGCCGTAGCGCGAACGTGCGGCCTTGGCGATTGCGTCCTCCATGGCGCCGAGCACGATTTTGCGGTCGATCCCCTTTTCGCGGGCAACCGCTTCGGCGATCTGCAGCAGTTCGAGTTTGTTGGCGCTTACAGTCGCCATCGATCAATCTCCCTTGCGTTGATTCTGTTTGCTTCTGCGCAGCGATTGCGCAATGAGCGCGTCCGTGAGCAAAAGCTTGGCTTCCGTCATCTCGTCGATGGGCAGCAAAAGTTCGGAACTTCCATAAGTCGCCGCATCGCAGCGAATGCGCGCGCATTCGCCGGCAGTGCCGGCGAGTTCGCCGCGGAAACGCCGCCGGCCGCCGATCGGGACCTGCATCTCCACCTGGGCGACATAGCCGGCATAGCGCTCGAAGTCCGAACGCCGCACCAGCGGCCGGTCGATGCCGGGCGAAGAAATCTCCAGCCGATAGGCGCTCTCGATAGGGTCGGCGACATCAAGCACCGGCGACAGCGCCCGCGAGGTGGCCTCACAGTCCTCGATGCTCATGGTACCGTCCGGTCGTTCGGCCATGATTTGGACGGTACAGCCAGCATAGCCGGAAATGTGCACCCGGACCAGCCGATAGCCGAGCGAGCCCAGCACCGGTTCGACCAGAGCGGCGACGCGCGCCGCGCGCCCCGGCTCGGTGATGAGTCGCGGTTCGTCTGCAAAGCTCGGATGCGCAACACTCGTCGGCCTGTCGTCCATGCTCTCGGCGGTCATTTATCCCGCAAACGTGTACTGCGAAACGCCGTCAGGCCTCAGGTAATAAAAAAGAGCGGGTCCCGGGGGGCCCACTCTCAAGACCGTTCGGATCAACCGACCGTTATGAGGTATCCATGACGGATGGGCGAAATATAGCCGTTTGGCGGGCCGTTGCAAGGCCCCTTCAGGGATCGGTAATGAGTGGTCGGTATTCAGTGCTCGGTAATCAAGTACGAGCGAAAAGCGCTGGTACCACTCCCTGACCCCTGATGACCGAATCCTGAATGGGTGCCGCCCTTTCATTGATCCCGGAACTTGAAGCGGTCATTGCGCACGGTTCGCGCCACAAGCGCGTCGAGACCCTGCAGCGCATTACGACTCTATTTCTCGCTGGCGCCAGCCGCTACAGCGACGAGCATGTCGACCTGTTCGACGACGTATTCGGTCACTTGATCGCGGAAATCGAGACCAAGGCGCGCGCTGAACTCGCCCATCGATTGGCGCCGGTACACAACGCACCGATTAATGTATTGCGTACGCTCGCTCATGACGACGACATCGCGGTCGCCGGCCCAGTTCTGCAAGGCTCGGCGCGCCTGCCGGACGCCGATCTCGTCGATCTTGCCCGAACGAAAGGTCAGGGGCATCTGCAGGCAATTTCGACACGGTACGTGCTGGGCGAGGCCGTCACCGACGTCCTGGTGCGGCGTGGCGATCGTGACGTCGCCCGCACTGTCGCGGGCAATCGCGGCGCGCGCATTTCCGACGCCGGTTTCTTTCGGTTGGTCAAGCGCGCCGAGAGCGACGGGGTTCTGGCCGAGACGGTCGGCCTGCGGCCAGATATCCCGCCGCAAATGTTTCGCGAATTGCTGACACGCGCGACTGCAGTCGTGCATGAACGCTTGCTCGCTTCGGCGAAACCGGAATTGAAGGCGGAAATCCGCCGCGTCTTGAAGCGAGTCTCGCAAGAGGTCGGCTCACGCGTCGGCCCGCGCGACTATCGTGCCGCGCAGCGCGTCGTGCTCAGCCTCCACCGCGCCGGCCGGATGGACGAGACGGCATTGGCGACTTTTGCCCACGACGGCAAATACGAGGAGACAGTGGCTGCGCTCGCGGCTCTGTCCAAGGTTCCGATCAATGTCGCCGAGCGGCTGATGGCTGGCGAACGCCCGGATCCGGTGCTGATCCTGTGCAAGTCCGCCGGGATCGGCTGGCCGACGGTGAAGTCCGTTATCGCCGCCAATCCGGATATCAAGCAGCCTTCGAGCGAGGAATTCGAAACCGCTTTTGCCAATTATGGACGGCTTTCGGCCTCGACCGCGCAACGCGTGGTGCGCTTCTGGCAGGTCAAACGCACCGCGTAAGGCCGCCCGCAATTTCTCAGATTCTTCGGAAAATCAGGAAACACGACTTGCGGTCTTCGCGCGCGGCCTTGGCGTGGTAGCGCGTAGCGGTGAAGCCGGGCCAGGGATTGCGCCAGTCGTCGGCACGCTCCGCCGTCCACGCGAAGTCGCTCGATCGGCCAAGGCGCTGCAGCGTCCAGGCCGCATAATCGGCGATGTCAGTGACAAAACGGAATTCGCCGCCGTGCCTTAAAACGCGGGCGAGCCGCGCCACCATTTCATCTTGCACAAATCGGCGTTTCCAATGCCGCCGCTTCGGCCACGGGTCGGGGTGGACGAGGTCGATGCGCGCCAACGACATTTCGGGAAGCCAGGCGATCAGGTTTACGGCATCGTCGAAATGCAGACGAATATTGCGCAAGTCGTGGTCTTCGATAGCGGCGAGCGCCTTGGCCATGCCGTTGACGAACGGCTCGACGCCGATAAAGCCCGTCTGTGGGTGCTGTTGGGCCTGCGCGATCATCGACTCGCCGCCGCCGAAGCCTATTTCCAGTCGAACTTCGCTGACCGGCGTGGGAAAGAGCGAGCCGAGTTCGGCCGGCGCGGGCGTTGTGAGATCGATGGTGAGCCGCGGCAACAGCGTATCGATCAGCTGGGCCTGGCGTGGCCGCAGCTTGTGGCCCTTGCGCCGTCCGAAAAACGCGCGGGATTGTTGCAATTCAGGATTCATCAGCCGTCATGGCCGCGCACACCGCGGCCAGCCACGTCTTACGATCACAGTTATAGCAAGGATATGAGCGGCCGGCACAAATCCGGCCAGATCGAGAGCGATATCGCCGACGCTGTCGCTTAGCGTAACGCGCGCTTGAGCGCGTCGGCGAGGTCGGTTCGCTCCCAGGAAAAACCGCCGTCCTTTTCTGGAGCGCGGCCGAAATGGCCGTAAGCCGCAGTACGCCGATAAATCGGCCGGCACAATTTGAGGCTGCGCCGAATATTCGTCGGCCGCAACGGAAACAATTCCGGCAGCAGCTTCTGCAATTTCGCCTCTTCGACTTTGCCGGTGCCGTGGGTGTCTACCAGAAGCGACATCGGATCGGCAACCCCGATGGCGTAGGCGATCTGGATGGTGCAGCGCTCGGCCAGTCCCGCGGCGACCACGTTCTTGGCGAGGTAGCGCGCAGCGTAAGCGGCCGAACGGTCGACCTTGGTGGGGTCCTTGCCGGAAAATGCGCCGCCGCCGTGGGGCGCATAGCCGCCGTAAGTATCGACGATGATTTTCCGTCCGGTCAGTCCGCAATCCCCGTCGGGTCCACCAACGACGAAATTGCCCGTCGGATTGACCAAGAAATCGCTCGGCTTCTTCGGCATCCAGCCCCCCGGCAGTGCCGAGGTAACCGTGTCTTCGATCATGTCGCGGATCATGCTCGGCGAATATTTCTTGCCGTTACGGGTCTGCGCGTTGTGTTGCGTCGACACCACGACTTTGGTGCAGCCCACCGGCTGGCCCTCGACATATTTCACCGTGACCTGACTTTTGGCGTCGGGCTGCAAATCGAACAAGGCGCCGGAGCGGCGCTTTTCCGAGAGCACTTTGAGAATTTTGTGCGCGAAATAGATCGGCGCCGGCATGAACGAGCCTTTTTCGTAGACCTCGCTCTCGGTGCAGGCAAAGCCGAACATCATGCCCTGGTCACCCGCGCCCTCCTGCTCGCCGTCCTTCTTCTTTTTGGCGTCGACGCCCATGGCAATGTCGGGAGACTGACCGTGGAGGAGCACCTCGACGTCGGCGCCGTAATAGGAAAAGCCGTCTTGGTCGTAGCCGATATCCTTGACTACGCCGCGCGCGATGTCGGTGATCATCTCGCGGTTGACCACGGCTTTTTCGCCATGCTTGTGGAACAGCGGCGCTTGGCCGCGGCCTTCGCCGGCGACGATGATCTTGTTCGTGGTGCAAAGCGTTTCGCAGCCAAGCCGCGTATTCACCGCGCTCTCGTCGGCGATGCCGAGCTTGATGTCGTTCTCAATGAAGGCGTCGAGGACTGCGTCCGAGATTTGGTCGCAGACCTTGTCGGGATGGCCTTCCGATACGGACTCGCTCGTGAACAAGTAGTTGGCGCGTGGCACAGCGAAACTCTCCCCTCGTAACTAGCCTTAAACTCAGTGGCCTGGACTTACCCGTGCGGCCCTCAAGCCGCGAACCGGGTGGTTGTTGCAGCGTACCCCTGCGCGGTCAAGATGTGGGCAACACGTCGGCGTGTCGCGGGGGCGTGGTGGGTATGTGCTGGGCGCATGTAGACCGGGCGTGGAGAACGCGAGAACACGGCGGTGCACGCCCTTCAGCGCTTTTCGCGGCTGGCGATTTGCTCGACGAGATCGACGATGCGCCGCCGTAGCTTGGCATCTTCAATGCGCATGAATGCTTTGGTCAGCGCCAAGCCGTCCGAAGTCGCGAGAAAGTCGGAAACATAGGCTGGCGAAGGCGCCTCAGCCATGCCGTCACTGCGTCCCGATATTTGGGCGCCTGGCGCGCCCTCGAAGAAGAAAGAAACCGGTACCTGAAGAATATGGGAAATTTGCTGCAGCCGGCTAGCGCCTATTCGGTTGGTGCCTTTTTCGTATTTCTGAACTTGTTGAAACGTCAGGTCGAGCGCGTCGCCGAGTTTCTCCTGACTCATTCCGAGCATCATCCGCCGCATGCGCACGCGGCTGCCGACATGCTTGTCGGTCGGATTCGGCACCTTCTTAGGCAACATAAGAAACTCCTGTGCCCCTTATTTATCGCAATGGCTATAGATAGCAAATCCGTCGCAGTTGAAACCACTTTTCATGGATCGCGGCGCATACTGGTACAGTCGGTTGGGTGGCAGCGCGCTTTCTTTCGACATCTGCCCGCGTCAGTTGCGCCCGAATGATAGCAAACATCTTCTGGTCGATGAGACCTGTTTGCACGCTGCGTTACCGTGCAAATCCACAGCAGCAGAATTAGACTTTTACCATGTCTGCACCGATTCGCCGACGAACGACGGCAATGAGCGCGAGCATGATCATCATGGCGGCCGGCGTGTCGCCGACGCGAGCGTAAATTGTCGCGCCGATCGGTCGCGGCAACGGCGCGTCGAGTATGCCTTCGCGCCCTAACGGCAACGAATTAATGATCCGTCCGAGCGGATCGACCACCGCGGAAATGCCGGTATTGGCGGCGCGCGCCAGCGGCAGACCGTCCTCGATTGCGCTTAAGCGTGCCTGCTGGAAATGTTGGTACGGCCCAGTCGAGAGACCGAACCAGCCGTCATTGGTCACGTTGACGATCCAACCCGGCCGCGTGCCAGCGGGCGCGGCGTCGCCCGGAAAGATGATCTCATAGCAGATGAGCGGCAGCGCCAGCGGAGCGCCCGGGATTGCGATCAGCCGGTGCCGGTCGCCGGCGAGAAATCCGCCGCGCTGCTCGGTGAGCTCCTGAAGGCCGAGCCGTTCCAGGAAGTGCTCGAGCGGCAAATATTCCCCGAATGGCACCAGGTGCACTTTGTCGTAAACTGCGGCAATCGAACCGTTGTGATCGATGACGTAGATCGAATTGTAGACACCGGAGGCCGCCGGATTGTCCGGATCGGCAAGCCGCATGGCTCCGGTGATCAGTACGGTACCGTGCTGTAGCAAGTTCGTGATCTGTCCGAGCGCATCGGCTTCGCGCGTCAGAAAAAATGGAAACGGTGATTCGGGCCAGATCAGATGCGTGACGTCGTGCCCGCCGAGCGATTGCGAGCCAGAGGCGCGATCGGACAAAGCGATATAGCGGTCCATCACCTCTTGCTTGGCGGCATAATTGAAGCGAACGTCCTGCTGCAGATTGGGCTGCATGATACGCAGATGCACGCCATCGACCAGGCGGGTCGGCGTGCGGGCGAGACGGAGCGCGCCGAAGCCGCCAAGCGCAACTAGGACCACGACGCCGAGCGCGAGCGGCAACCAAGGCCGGAGTGTTTCGCTGCGGTCGTCGGTGAGTGTGGCGGGCGTGGCGAACACGGCGATGGCGATGAAAGTGAGGCCCCAGATCCCGACCACCGACGCGGCTTGCGCCAAGGGTAATGGAGCGGCGAGCGCATAGCCGAAGGCGTTCCAGGGAAAGCCGGTCACGAGCTCACCGCGGAGCCATTCCGCAACGGTGAGCGTTGCGGCCAATGCCAGGATGCGCAATGCGCCTCGGGTCCACAATAAGCGCGCCAGCGCGACGCCGAACGCGGTATAGACGGCAAGCACCGCAGGCAGGCCGATCACCGCGATGGGCAACAGCCAACCGAACGTCGGCGCATCGACCAGGAAAGCGTAGCCGATCCAATAAAGACCGGCGAGAAAATAGCCGAAACCGAACCACCAGCCCGTCGCTGCGGCAGCGGCCATGCCACCCCAGCGGCCTACACCGGCACCGTCGATCAACCAAACCAGCGTCGGGAAAGTCAGAAACAATATAGGCCAAGCATTGAACGGCGCCATCGCCAGCGCCGATAGCGCGCCAGCGGCAAACGCAATCAGTCGGCGGCGCCAACCCCAGGCCAGCACGATGGCGTGGATCAGACTCTTCGGCGTCACGGCGTGCGCGGCGTGTTCTGGTTTGGCCGATGGGTTTCGTCGCGCGGCGTTGCTGCCCGGACCGCGGCAGTTCGCGCCAGTGCCGGCGGCTCGCGGGCGCCCGCGGGGCGGCGATCCTTGCGCAGATAAATCCGCACCCGCTTCACCCGGCGCGGATCGGCGTCGAGCACTTCGGCTTCGAACGGCTCAGGTCCCGGCACCAGTTCGCCGCGTACCGGAACGTGACCGGCTTTGGTGACAAGATAGCCGCCGAGCGTGTCGACCTCGTCGGCGACGTCGCCGACATCGAATTCTTCGCCGATCGCCGCGCGCACGTCGTCGAGGCTGGCGCGGCCATTGGCCACGAACGCGCCGTCGCTCTGCCGCGTCACCGCAGGGCCCTCTTTCTCGTCATGCTCGTCGGCGATATCGCCGACGATGAGCTCGACCAGATCCTCGATCGATACCAGTCCGTCGCTGCCGCCATACTCGTCGATGACCAGCGCAAGATGAATGCGCGTCGCCTGCATCTTGGCCAAGAGATCGAGCGCTGGCATCGACGGCGGTGCGTACAGCATTTCGCGCACGATTTTGGCCGCCGCCAATGGCATCGATAGATCGATATTGGCGAAATTCAGGGCGGCCGTTTGCGGTTGCTCGCCCGGAAGATTTGCGGCGGCGGCGGGATCGTCGGCGGCGCGCGCCGCCATGAACGCGACCAGATCGCGAATATGGACCATGCCGATCGGGTCGTCGAGCGTATCATTGTAAACGACGAGCCGGGAATGACTGGCCACCTCGAATACTTTGACCAACTCACCGAGCGCGATGTCCTGCTGCACGGCGACGATATCGGCCCGCGGCACCATGACGCCCTCGATCCGGGTCTCGCGCAGACCGAGGATATTTTTGAGCATGACAGCTTCTTCAGGCGAGAAGCCTGATTGCGGTTGCTCGGCGGTCAGCACCAGCTCGAAGTCCGCGCGCGTCGACGCCGCCTTCCAGCCAAACAGGATGCGCATCACACGCGTCAGCCAGCCATCCGGCGGCTGGCTTGGTTCCGGCATCACCATCGGCAGCGCGCGGTGCTCGCCATCGGTCGGTTCGCTGCGCGGTGGGGATTGAGCCATCATGAATTCCGGCATCAGAAATCGCTGCTGATTTCAAGACTTACGCGAGCGCCTGCCGGCGCGCGCGGCAGAATATTTGGCAGGCGGTTTGGCGACACGTTTACCAGCTTTCTTGATCGCCGCCCTGGCGGTCGTCGTGCCGGCGGCGGGGTGTCGATTTCTCGGCCGATAGGGATCCGGGATCGCGAGCCGGCGTAGAATCGCGCGCTCGGTGTGTTCCATGGCCACTGCATCGGCGTTCCGTTCGTGATCGTAACCAACGAGATGCAGGAAACCATGCACGGCAAGGTGGGCGACATGATGTGCGAACGGCTTGCGCGCCTCGCGCGCTTCGCGCGCGATGGTTTCAAAGGCGAGAACGATATCGCCGAGATGGCCACCAAGAATTTTGCCATTTGCGCTTTTTGCCGGAAACGACAGTACGTTGGTGGCCGCATCAACATTCCGCCAATCCCGGTTGAGCAGGCGTATGGCCGAATCATCGGTCAGAACGATAGCAAGCTCCGTAGCGCCGGTTGACGGCGTAGCGGCAGCGGCGTGCGTGACGGCGCGCCGCACCATCGCTTCCGCGGTTGCGGGGTCGTTCCAGCGGTCGCTGACGACCAGCACGTCGATCTCGATCGCGGTGCGTTTGCTCCGCGTCATTCCCGCCGCTCGCGCTTCTTTGCCGCTTCCCGGTCATAGGCCGCCACGATGCGCGCCACGAGTTCGTGGCGGATCACGTCGGAGGCCGTGAAGCTGACATGGCCGATGCCCTCGATGCCGTCCAGCAGCCGCACTGCATCGGCAAGACCGGAGGTCTGACCGGGCGGCAGGTCGACTTGGCTGGGGTCGCCGGTCACCACCATCCGGCTGTTCTCGCCGAGCCTGGTTAGCAACATCTTCATCTGCATCGCGGTCGTGTTTTGCGCCTCGTCGAGAATGATGGCGGCATTCGCCAGCGTGCGGCCGCGCATGAAGGCG
>PLTE01000120.1:12301-18031 GCA_003164375.1 Hyphomicrobiales bacterium
AGCCGAGCCGCTCGCCGGCTTCGACCGCCGGCCGCGACAGCACGATACGATCGACTTCCTTGCGTTCGAACAGCTGTACGGCATGCGCCACCGCCAGCCAGGTTTTGCCGGTCCCGGCGGGTCCGGTCGAGATCACCAGTGCATGGCGTTTAAGCGCGCGGATATAGGCGTCCTGTGCCTCGGTACGAGCACGGACGCGGCGCTTGCGCAGATTAATCTCTTCGAAATTCTCACGCGCAGCGACCGGATCGAAATCGAACAGTGAGCCTTGCGACAAGGCTAGCCGGATGGTGCCGTCGACGTCGCCTTGCACCAGTTCGTCGCCGCCCTTGAGCCGCTCGTAAAGATTCTCGAGCACGCGACGGGCCTGGTCAGAGGCTTCGCGCGGACCTTCGATGGTGACGTGATTGCCGCGCGAATTCGCCACTACGCCGAGCCGCCGCTCGATCAAAGCAAGGTTTTGGCCGTACTGCCCGAACAGCGCCGATGCGAGCCGATTGTCATCAAAGGTCAGAACGACTTGGGTGACGCCATTATCCGGCGCGACAAAGACCGCCTCTTCAGTTCCAGTGGGACCGGGTGTTCGCAATTCAGGCTCCTGCGCCGACGAGATCGGCCGCTTGCGCGGGCTTGAGCGCAACAGCACCGAACAAACTGTTAGTGCCGATTTCGTTGATGGTGACCGCCGCAATACTGCCGATCAAAGATGCGGGCGCAGTGACGTGCACGGGCTGCAGATAAGGCGACCGCCCGACCAACTGACCGTGATGGCGGCCGGAACGCTCGAACAGCACATCGAAAGTGCCTCCCAGGCAGCGCCGGTTGAACGATGCCTGGCTGTGGTCGATCGCCGCCTGCAGGCGCTGCAAGCGCTCCGATTTGGTGTCGTCGTCGACCTGATCGTCCATCAAGGCGCCGGGCGTTCCGGGCCGCGGCGAATATTTGAAAGAAAACGCGCCCGACAAACCAACCTCGTCGATCAGACTGAGTGTCGCTTCGAAATCGCTTTCGGTTTCGCCTGGAAAGCCGACGATGAAATCGGACGTGAGCGCAAGATCGGGCCGCGCCTCGCGCAGGCAGCGCACGATATCGAGATAATGCGCGCGTGTATGGCGGCGGTTCATCGCAGCGAGTATGCGATCGGAACCAGACTGCACCGGCAGATGCAGTTGCGGCATGAGTTCACGCAAATCGCGATGCGCGGCAATAAGATCGTCATTCATGTCACGCGGGTGACTGGTGGTGTAGCGCAGCCGCTCGATGCCGTTGACCTGCGCCAGCAGGTCGAGCAGTCGCGCCAGCGTCCACGTCCGTCCGTCCGGTCCTTCGCCGTGATAGGCGTTAACGTTCTGGCCGATCAGTGTGACTTCGCGGACGCCGGCCGCGGCTTGGTGCTCGACCTCGGCGAGGATTTTCTGAACGGGGCGCGAAGTTTCCGCGCCGCGCGTATAGGGCACNNGCAGAACTTGTCGCAGCCCTCCTGCACCGTGACGAACGCCGACACGCCGCGCGCACGGATGGCCGCAAGGCCGGGCGTGGCGAGGTGATCGAATTTATCGCCGGCCGGAAACTCGGTATCGACCGCGTTGCCGTCGCGCGCGGCGCGCGCCAACAGGTCGGGCAGGCGATGATAGTTTTGCGGACCGAACACGAGATCGACCGCGGGCTGACGGCGGATGATCTCCCGGCCTTCGGCCTGGGCAACGCAGCCGGCCACGGCAATGACGACGCGCCGGCCCGAGGCGGCCGCTGCGTCCTTCATCCGGCGCACCCGCCCCAATTCCGAATAGACCTTCTCGGCCGCCTTTTCGCGGATGTGGCAGGTGTTGAGGATGATCAGATCGGCGTCCTCAGGCACCAAGGTCTCGATATAACCCTGCGGCGCCAAGGTATCCGCCATACGACGCGAGTCGTAGACGTTCATCTGGCAGCCGAACGATTTGACATAAAGGAGCTTGCGGTTGTCCTTCATACCGGTGGTGGTCGAGCCCAAGCCTTTAATCCTAGCGGCTTTGTCCCAAAGCCCTTGTGCTAAGCCTTTGCCGTACTAAGCCTTTATACCAGCTTGTAATTTCCGTTTCATGGCGGCGCCACGCCGACGGTGCTCAGCGACCCTGTCTTACTGGGATTTTCGGCAAAAGGGAACGCCGCCGAGAACCGATTAGTCGAGCGTCTGGACATTGGCCTCTTTGATCACTTTCGACCATTTGACGATTTCCGACTTGATATAGGCATCAAGTTCCTCAGGGCTACTGGCACGGGCCGTCATGCCGAGTTCGACATAGCGCTGCCGAGTATCTTCGCGATCGAGCGCCGCCCGTGCTGCCGCATTCAGTTTCGCTCGGATGTCATGCGGCGTGCCGGCCGGCGCGACGATTCCGAACCAGGTCTCGGACTCAAATCCCGGCAGTGTCTCGGCTACCGTCGGGATGTCCGGCACCGAGGGCGAGCGTGCTGCGCCGGTGACCGCTATACCGCGCAGCGTACCGGCTTTGATATTGCCCATCACGGCGGAGAGGTTGGCGAACATCAGCGGGATTTGTCCGGCAAGGAGATCGTTGATCGCTCCGGCTTCGCCGCGATAAGCGACGTGGATCATCCTGATGCCGGCGTCGTATTGAAACAGTTCGGCGGTCATGTGGGGTGTGGTGCCGACCCCGCCGGTGCCAAAATTGATCTTGCCGGTATTGGTTTTGGCCATTGCGATGACGTCGGCGACCGAATGCGCTGCCGATGCGGGATTGACCACCAGTGCAAGCGGTGAGGCCCCGGTGAGCGCCACGCCGGAGAAATCCTTCACCGGATCGACCGTTACTTTGTGATAAAGTGCCGGCGCCACTGCGCAGGTCGTCTGGCTGCCCATCAACAGCGTGTAGCCGTCTGGATCGGCTTTCGCGACGTCTTGCGCCGCGATCAAGCCGCTCGCGCCAGTGCGATTTTCGACCAAGATCGTTTGGCCGAGAATTTTCGACATTTGCTGCGCCATGATACGCGCCGCCACGTCGGTGCCGCCGCCGGCGGCGAAGCCGACCAGAAGTTTGATCGGCCGGTTGGGAAAGCTGTCCTGGGCGCGGGCTGTGCCGGCGATCAAGGCAATGGCGAACGCAACAGCCAGAATAAGCTTGGGCGCAACACGCAGCGCACCTATGGCCGTCATTGTCGCCTCCCTGGCGATGCCTCCCCTGCGGTCCCGACTTCGCCGGGGGCCGTTATTATTTTTGTTATTCTATCGACTTCGGCGCTTCGCGTCAGCCGAGATCGCGGCGCAGGACCAGCGCGGCCGCGCCGCTTTGATAGTAGCCTTGGCGTTGGCCAACCTCGCGGAACCCGGCCCGTCGATAGAGCCGCCGCGCCGGCGCATTTTGCTTATCGACCTCGAGAAACACCGACCCGACGCCGAGGCCGGCCAAGCGGCGCAGATGCAGATCGAGCAATGGACCGGCGAGGGCGCGCCCGCGCCATGCCGGCGCGATCGCAACCGACAGGATCTCGGCTTCGCCGGCGGCGATCCGCGACAGGATAAAGCCGATCAGGGTCCGGCCGCTCATCGCGCGGTGAGCCACCACATTGCGCTCGATCAGGAGCCGGTGAATCTCGTCCTCGCCCCAGCCGCGTTGGAACGACACGCCATGGACGGCGGCGATCGCCGCGGCATCAACCGGCCGGGCTTCGCCGAATGCGGGCTTGCGATGGCCCAACAGGCGAGCGACGAGCTTTATCATCGGCGCGGCAATTGCGCAGCGTTCTGCGGCTGCGCGTCGGGCGCGCGCAGATATAGCGGCTGCGGCGGGGCTTGCGCTTCCGGCATCACAGCGCCGATCTGCGCGATCCAGGCTATGTCGGGCGCTTGCCGCGTATCGACAGTCACCGGCACCGGCGCCGTTGCGGGCAGTCCGTTGGCGACCGCTTGAGCAGCTGAGCCGACGATGCACGACGCTGAGTGGGAAGCCGCGCGCACCGCTTCGTTCAGCGGCGCGAGTCGCGGCGCCACCAGCGTGCGGCCGCCTGGCGCGAAGACTTGCAAATAAACGTGGCCATGCCGGGCATCGATGGCGGCGATCACCGGACTTAATTCGTCGGCGCCGAGATAAGGCGCGGCATAGGCGGACAGTGTCGACACGCCGACGACCGGCAAGTTGGTCGCGACCCCAAATCCGCGGGCGGCTGCAATGCCGACCCGCATTCCGGTGAAGCTGCCGGGCCCGGTCGTCACCACCACGCGGTCGAGATCGCCGAAACTCATGCCGGATGCTTGCATGACCCGCGCCACCAGCGGCATCAGCGCTTCGGCATGGCCGCGCGTCATGGCGACGCTCTCGCTCGCGACTATGCCGCCATTGGCAGTGTCGAGCACGGCGGCGGATGAGGCCGCCAGCGCTGTATCAATGGCGAGCACGCGCATGGCGAATTAAACTGTGCTGGACCGTTCGGCGCAATGCGCCTGATCACACTGGCCGGATCAAATTGACCGGTTAAATGGCCCGGTTACATGGGCCGGTTACATGGGCCGGACTTCGGTGACGTCGGGTACGAAATGACGCAGTAAATTCTGGATGCCATGGCGCAGCGTCGCCGTCGACGACGGGCAGCCGGAGCAGGCGCCCTTCATGTTGAGATAGACGACACCGTCCTTGAAGCCGCGGAAGGTGATGTCGCCGCCGTCATTGGCTACCGCCGGGCGCACGCGCGTCTCGATCAGGTCCTTGATGGTGGCCACGGTCTCGGCGTCGGCGGGTTCGAAGAACTCATCGCCGTCGCTTTGCTCGGTGCTGCCCACGGCCATGATCGGCGCGCCGGACATGTAATGCTCCATGATGGCGCCGAGGATCATCGGCTTGAGCTGTTGCCATTCGCCGCCATTCTTGGTGACCGTGATGAAATCGGAGCCGAAGAACACCCCGCTGACGCCTGAGATGCCGAACAGCCGTTCGGCGAGCGGCGATTGCGCCGCCGCGTGGTCGGCCTCGCGCAGCTCGAGCGTGCCGTTTTCGAGCACCGTTCGTCCGGGCAGGAATTTCAGGGTCGCCGGGTTCGGCGTCGCTTCGGTCTGGATGAACATGGCATCCTCTAACTGGCATTCTCTGCCGCTACGCGCCCACTGGGCGCCAATTCAGTCTAATACATCAATACAGTCTAATACGTGGCGAATTCCCTTGGAAGTTCAAGTCTACGCCCTGTCGCCTAAGAGCGCACGAAGCCGACTACGTCCTTGACCGCGTTCATGGTCTGGCGGGCTATTTTTTGCGCCCGCGCGGCGCCGTCGGCCAGCACGGCGTCGATCGAAATCGGATCGTCAAGAAGCCGTTTCATCTCGGCGCCGATCGGCCCAAGCTTGGCAACGGCGAGATCGGTCAATGCCGTTTTGAAGGTGGAGAATTGGGCATTGCCAAATTGTGCGAGCACGCCCGAGCGGTTGGTGTCCGCCAGCGCCGCATAGATGCCAACCAGGTTGTCGGCTTCGGGCCGGGTCGCCAGGCCCTTTTCGTCGCTGGGCAGCGGCTCGGGATCGGTTTTGGCGCGGCGGATCTTCTGCGCGATGGCGTCGGCATCGTCGGTGAGATTGATACGGGAATAGTCGGACGGGATCCGACTTCGACATTTTCTTGGCGCCATCGCGCAGCGACATGACGCGGGTCGCTTCGCCGGTGATCAGCGGCTCGGGCAACGGAAAGAAGGTGTCGCCGTAGCCTTTGTCTGCGATCGAGGCGGCGAAATCATTGTTGAACTTCT
>PLTE01000104.1 GCA_003164375.1 Hyphomicrobiales bacterium
TCTAAGAGCGAGCTTCGCTCGTCTCCGCCCCGCGAAGAGCGGGGCGAGGGAGTCAGAGCCTACGCCGCCGCCGGCACCGGATAGGCCGTCACCGACTTGATCTTCTCCATCGCGAAGCGCGAGGTGACGTTCTTCAGCGGCACTGCAGCGATCAGGCGCTTGTAGAATGCGTCGTATCCGGCCATATCGGGCACCACGACGCGGAGCATGTAATCGACATCGCCGGCCATGCGATAGAACTCCATCACTTCCGGCATGGCGGTGACCGTTTTGGCGAAGCGGTCGAGCCAATCCTGGGAATGGTCGCCGGTCTCGATCGAGACGAAGACCGAGATTTTGAGCCCGATGCTGTCCTGATCGACCAGCGCGACGCGTCGCAAAATGACGCCGTCGGCCTCGAGCCGCTGAATGCGCTTCCAGCATGGCGTCGACGACAGTCCGACGCGCGAGCCGATCTCGGCGACGGAAAGAGCGGCATTTTCCTGCAATACGGCAAGTATTTTACGGTCTATGGCATCCATGAGATATTTTCTTCCAACTAGGTCACGTCATAAACATCTACATAGAAAATTATTCTAAATCAAGCCATCGGCTGCGCGGACCTGCTCCGCCAAGAAAGCCTCGACTTCCGGGCGGGTCGGGGAGCCGGCTGAGCCGCCGTGCCGCGAGCATTTGATGCCGGCAGTGGCTGCGCCAAAGCGCATCGCCGCAACCTCGTTTTGCCCTTCGGCGAGCGCCAGCGCAAAGCCGCCGTGAAAGGCGTCGCCGGCGCCGAGCGTATCGACCGCGGCAATCTTGAAGACCGGCAGGCGGCGCAACGCTCCGGCTTCGAGATAGACGATATCGCCCGGCCCATTGCTGACCGCAAGAAACGCATCGGTCTCGCCCGCGATGCGCTTTAAGCCTTCGCCGAGATCGGCAATGCCGGTCGTTTCGCGCAGGCATTCGGAGGAAAAGATGACATGGCTGGCGATGCGAAACAGCGGATCGTGCTCGACCGTCGGCCGGTCGGCGTCGATCACGACTGGCAGCCCGCGGCGGCGCGCCGCTTGGCAGATCGGTGCGACGAAGTCCGGATAGCGGTTATCGGCCAATACGGCGTCGGCCGCCGCGACAATCGCCTCCGCATCGCGCGGCAGAGTGGCTGCAATTTTTTCATCGCGATACGTCACGATGGTGCGATCGCCGCCGGCATCGATAAAGATCGCCGACAGCGCCGTCGCCAGACCGTCGACGCGCTGACAGGCGCTGCAGTCGATCTGTTCGCGCGCCAATGCCTTGAGCACGCGGTCGCCATTGCCGTCTTCGCCGGCAGGACCGCCCATCGGTCCGGCAAGGGCGGCGCGGCCGCCAAGCCGCGCGACCGCCACCGCGGCATTGGCCGCGCAGCCGCCATTGACGACAAAAAATCCCGTCGCCTGCACCTTACCGTCGGCTTTCGGAAACTCCTCGACGCGAAAAACCTCGTCGAGCACGATAATGCCCGCGCACAGGATGCGCGGCGTCGCGCGTTGCGTTTCAGCCGAGCACATCGTCGCCCTGCTCGACGAAGCTGCGAATAAGATGGTGCGCGATCGCGACCGGCGGCGGCGTGGTCAGACCTTGCGGGTGACTGCGTTCAAGCATCGACGCCATTTCATCGCGAAGAAACCAGCGGGCGTCTTCCAATTCCTCGCGATCGACGGCAAGCGTCTCCGACAGCGCCTGCGCGTGGCAGCCGATCATGAGCGAAGACGGAAACGGCCACGGCTGCGAGGCGAAATATTTGACGCGGCCACAGGCGACGCCGGCTTCCTCGAACACCTCGCGGCGCACCGCATCCTCGATCGATTCGCCGGGCTCGGCAAAGCCGGCGAGGCAGCTCCACATCGTCGGCGCGAAGCGCGGCGAGCGGCCGAGCACGGCGCGGTCGCCGGAAATCACCAGCATGATGACGACCGGGTCGGTGCGCGGGAAATGTTCGGCGCCGCAGGACGGACAATCGCGCCGCCAACCGGCCTCCACGGCTTGCGTCGGCGTGCCGCAATTCGGGCAGAAGCGATGTCGCGCGTGCCAGCTGGCGAGCGCCTTGGCCTCGGCGAGCGGCGGCAGGTGCTGCGCGCCGACCATGCCCTGCACCGCGATCGAGCGCAGATCGGTGATTCTCAGGTCGTTGCGAGCTTTAAGCTGATCGATGGTCTGCGGATCGAGGCCGAAACCGAAGCGCGGCGCGTCGCCGACGACGCCGAGGAATATGCTGTCGCGGACCGGGCCGAGCGCGCGGGCCTCGGCTTGAGTGAACAGCGGCTCGTTGCCTTCGCCGAGCGCTTTGAGCACCACAAGCTCGCCGCCGGTGACGTAAACGCCGGCACGCGCATCGGCGCAGTATTTTGCGATTTTCGCCGCGTCGCCGCGGTGCGCGGCCACGCGGTCGACCGGGCTTGCGGCGTAGCCGAGCGGTGGTGGCGGACCGAGATCGCGGTGGGTGGACACGGTGTTCAGACGCGCGCCGAATGAAATCGCATCACTCCGCCGCCTCACGCCGTGGTTGCGGATAACTTGGTTGCGGGTAGCTTGGCCGCGGATGGAACGCGTCGTAGAGTTCGGGCCGCTGCCATTGCGGGCCGAGCACGCCTTGCTTGGCCGCGCAGATCGCCGACGAGCCGACTTCGTCGCGCGATGAGCGCAGATAACGCACCCGATCGAGGCTGACGTCGACGGTGCTCATGCCCGCAGCCGTGCTTTCGAATAAAATCTCCTCGGGTGATGCCACCATGGCAAGGCCGCGCTGCCCGTGGTCGAACAGATTCTGCGTCGTCACCACGATTGCCAAATTCTCGATCGCGCGCGCCCAGATGAGCGTCCGCCAGGTCGCCCATAGCCGGTTCTTGTCGACACCCGCCGGCATGAAGATCAGCTCGGCGCCGCGCAACGCCAGTGCGCGCGTGACTTCCGGCATATAGACTTCGCTGCACATCGCCAGGCCGACTTTGCCGTGCGCGGTGTCGAACACCGGAAACTCGTCGCCGGCGACATATTGGAATTCCCAGGAGCGGCCCCCGGTATAGATCCACGGCCCGTTGGGATGGGTGCGCCGATAGCGCGCCGGCGCCCGGCCGTCCGGATAGGCCATGACGATGAGATTGTAGGCGGTCGCCGCTTTGGCATCGATCGCCTCGATGGTGCCGAACACCGCATGCAGGCCGTGCTTGGCTGCGGCCTCGGCAAGTGCCGCGGTCGGATCGTAGCTGGCCGGCATGCGCCACGGTCCGGGATAGGTTTCCGGGAAACAGACGAAGTCGGCGCCCTCGCCCGCCGCGCGCTCGATCGCGTGCACCGCGTCCACGACGTTGCGTTCGTCTTCGCCGGGACGGTTCGAGATCGGCTGCACAACGGCAATGCGGAAGGTCATCGATTCACTCCTCGGTCGGCGCTTGCTACCATTCTTTGTGTTACGCCAAATTGAAGCCGCGCGGCAGGGCAAGGTCAAGGCGCGGGGTGGGCAGGACGCGCGGTGAAAGGTGAATACGCGGCATCGTTCTCACGATGCATCCGCATCCGGGGTGTACCGCACCAAAGCCATTCCCTAAATCCTCCCCTCAAAAAAGAAGGGAGGCGGAGCGCCAAAAGACGCACCACCGGGCCGCATCTTGCGATGCGGCGCACGCCTTTGCTCCCTCGTTCCCCGTTTTACCGAGGAAGACCGGGGCCCTAGGACCCCCTGGAACAGGGCGCGCTCGCCTTTCNNCCCTCTCCGGCACCAGTGCAGCGAGCACCTCGCAGTCCGATCACGCGCCGGACGGGACGATGCCCAGACCGCCCGCTCATGCAGTGTATGGCTGCGTTCACGGGACCGCCCCGGCTCCGCCTCTAGGAGTACCCTCGCGAAATGCGTCCCTAGCGAGCGGGATTTGGCTTATGTAGGTCCAATGAGGACGTTTGTCACTATATGTCTCATCACGTCTCCGTATCGTAACGCACCTCGCGTCATTGGCTTCTTGGCCCTGTCGCAAATGTTTCATCGATCCTTTCGATGCTGATCTTTATTGGCTTTTGGCACAGGCCATGGAGGTGGGATAGTAGCGAACGATCTTTTGCAACTCGATCACATGCAGGCTGCCTTCGAACGCAACATTGCTCGCGCGCGAATTTCATAGCTATTGCACCGGATTAGTTGAACTAAGCTCGTCAGGCACTGCCTTGCCGGGCGCTTGTCAATAACGTGCTGATACCTCAACTCAGATTATGAAGATGGCCAAAGGCAACGGCAATTCCGAACGTTTCGCCGCTCGGCGTATCGGGAGCCTACTGGCGCGCCAAGCGCCGGCCACAAACTTGGTCAGTCTTTTTTACGAAATCCTCGATGCGGCGATCGAAATTGCCGGCGCCGACATGGGCGTCATCTATCGTTTCGACGAAGAGCAAGACTGCCTGAAAAGCTTGGCCAGCCAGGGTTTCTCCTATCAGCTGCAAAAATATTTTACGATCGTTCGCCGCGATAGCAACACGACCTGTGCGGCGGCGTTCACGCGGCGGAACAGGATCGTCGTAAACAACATCTCGACAAGCGGCCTTTTCCGCAGCACGCCGGAAATCGACGTCATGCGCGAATTGGGCGTTGCAGCCGCGCATTCCACGCCGATCATCGGTGCTCGCGGCCGACTTTGGGGCGTGTTCACCCTGCATTTCCGCGTTCCACAGATACATCGGAGCTATGATCCACACCTGCTCCATCTTCTTGCCGTTGAAGTGGCTGATTGTTTGGATCGGCTGGCAAGTCGCCCCGGCGGCATGGAGGAGTTCCGCGCCAGTTCAAATCCACACAAGTCCTTTCGATTGGCCGGGTCGATCGAGCAATGCCCTTGTCACGCGTGCGCTTTCTTCAGCACTAAAGAAGAAGAATATCGCGTGATGCTGCCCTTCCTGGCAGAGGGTTTCAGAGCCGGGGACAAGCTTGTCAACATCATTGACGGCAGACACCGCGACGGACAAATCGCCAAGTTGAAGAGCGCCGGGATCGATGTCGGTCGCGCCGAGCAATCCGGACAACTCGCGTTGCTCCCGTGGGAGCAGGCGCACATCGATGGAGGTCATTTCGATCAAGACCGGATGCTTGCGGATCTCGAGAAACAAGCGGCGGCCGGCGACGATCGTTATCCGGCGACGCGGCTCTGGTCCAATCAGGAGTGGGCGCTCGAAAGTTTTTCGGGCGTCGAGGACCTTGTCGAATACGAGGCCCGCTTCAACTATATCTGGCCGAAAACCAACAACGTCTATGTTTGCGTTTTCGACGCGAAAAAGTTCAGCGCCGAGATCATGATGCAGATGATGCGTACCCATCCGTTCGTGATCATCGATGGGATCATGCTCAAGAACGAGCTCTATGTACCGCCGGACGAGTTCCTCAAGGACCTCCGGGCTTAGAAAAGTCCTTTGCTTTTGTGCCTGCTTTATGCGCCGGCCTTTGAACTCGCAGCCACCGTCCTCCGACTAACACCACGACGCGAGGTTGCGTCATCGTCAACAGGAGGAGACTCATGCGCAAGGTATTCGGTCTGCTTTCCGCTTCAGCACTGCTGGCGGCGCTGTTTTCGACCAACGCCCAGGCCTGGGATAATTGCGGTCATGGCGCGCACCGCAATTTTGCTGGGGTCTGCGTGTCGAATTATGGTCCGTCATCCGGCTGCCCGTATGGCTATCATCTCGGCTGGAACGTCCGCGCCTGCGTCCCCAACTAAGGGCGGACTGCGCTCGGGCGAAGCGAACCTCGGGTCGGCAAAGCGAAGCGTGCCGACCATTTTGCTACATCCGCCCGAGCCTCGTCGCATCGATCGCAGCGCCAGCGTGGGCACGGCGCGCAGCCTGTCATCGGGCGGCGCTCCGCGCCGACCGGTTGGCGCCTTCGTCCACCCTACGATTCAGCCCAAACAAAAATGGCCGGGCAAAAGCCCGGCCATGACGCTTCGATGTCGTTGAAGGCGCCGCGTCTCACGCGACGCATCCCATTCAGCTCGGCGTCACTCGTCGTAGAACACCCCGTAAGCCACGTCGATGACTTGGCCAGTGTTTACGTCGACCAACAGCAGATCGGGCCCGTAGCGCACCCATTGGGTGCCGGGCGGCGGCGGCTCGAGGCCGAGTGCGGCCCATTCGGGATAGTAATAGTCCGGCGTCAGGAACAGCGGCGGCAAGATCGCGCCGACGGCCCATTGCCGATATTCCCAGCCGTGCGGATAGATAAACGGATGGACATGGACCCGGTTGAAGTCGTGGCCGTGGAAGCTGAAATGCGGACCACCGGGCGGCGGGCCGCCGGGATGCGCGAATCCTACCGGCGGACCGGGCGGGTGCGGCGGGCCACCGACCGGTCCGTGCGGCGGCACGCCCATCGGCGCGTGCGGAGCCGGCTTGAACGCGGGATGCGGTCCGGGCGGCGGGCCCGGATGGGGCGGACCACCGGGATGCGGGGCGGCGGGATGTGGCGCGCCGGGACCGAGATGATGCGGCTCCTCGGCCACGGCCAATGTCGGCAGCGCCAGCGCCAACATCGCGGCGATGGCAAACGCGCGTAGCATGGGCAATCCTCTTGGTTGGTTGCGGGAAGATTCTGGAGGTCGAGAAGATTCGCGCCGAGACTACCAAATCGCTGCGGCAATGTAACCCGCGCCGCATGCAAGCGCGCAATGCGCGGACCGGCCATTTCAACGCTGGGATACTGCGGCGCAGTAAATGCGTCGCAATTGGAAAGATCCGCGACTTGAAAACAGCTGCCGGCCGTTCCGTCAGTGACGCGTGAGCCAGGCGCGCGCAGCGCGTTGCGCGGCGGCGATCTCGTCCGACGACATTTCGCTGGCGATCTCGCAGCGCAAGGTGCGCGCCTCGCTGCTGCCGTGCATACCGGCGAGGTTGAGCCACTTGTGCGCCATAACCATGTCGGTGGGGACGGTCCTGCCGGTGGAATACATGATGCCGAGCTGCAGGAATTTTTCAGGATCGGAACCGTCTTGCAACAAGGCGTCTTCCCTGTTGGCGGCCGTTCGCATCGAACGTGTCATCGATCTCGGCGCTGACCTTGAAACCGGCATGGCCCTGCTCCCCGTAACCCTTCTCCCGCAGCGATCGTAAGCGAGGCTACCGGCAAGCGGGACAGCCGCGAAATTCAGGAATTCTCCGTAAGGGGGAGACCTGGAGGCGGCGCCCCGAGCGCGGCCCCCTTCGCCACGCAAAGGCTGCGGATAAAGCCGGCCAAGCTTGCTTTCCCGGGCTCTCCGGCCGATATAGGGGCCGGGAGGTTGGCGGTGGACGAGCCACTCGCCAACCGGGTCAGGTCCGGAAGGAAGCAGCCCTAACGAGCGCGGTTCGGGTCGCTCGTCAGCCTCCCACCTTTCCTGATTCACGTGGCTCGCATAGCCCGCATGGAGCGCAGCGCAATGCGGGTTGGGCGATCCCGGATTTCGCTACGCTCCATCGGGGCTACGGTCCCGAGTATCCGCAGTTTGATGCGATGACCGATTCAACCACAGCATCCGCAGCCTACCGCGTTCTGGCGCGCAAATACCGGCCGGCGACGTTCGAAGACCTGATCGGTCAGGACGCCATGGTGCGCACCGTCTCGAACGCGTTCGAGTCGGGCCGCATCCCGCAGGCTTGGATCCTTACCGGCGTGCGCGGCGTCGGCAAGACGACGACGGCGCGCATTCTGGCGCGCGCGCTCAATTACGAATTGCCGGACGGCTCGGTCACCGCGCCCACCGTCAACATGCCGGTGCTCGGCAGCCATTGCGAAGCCATCATGGAGAGCCGCCATCTCGACGTCATCGAGATGGACGCCGCCTCCCATAACGGCGTCGACGACGTGCGCCAGATCAACGACGCCGTCCGCTACGCGCCGGTGTCGGCACGCTACAAGGTCTATATCCTCGACGAAGTCCACATGCTGTCGGGCGCCGCCTTCAATGCGCTGCTAAAGACGCTGGAAGAGCCGCCGCCGC